>CAYTLJ010000048.1:4857-17479 GCA_964438555.1 uncultured Algimonas sp. | reverse complement strand
AAAAATAATGGTGAGTCAGTTAGAGCGGTGCCAGTACTTTAGCTTTGAGCTTGAATATAATTTTGAATGCCGACCAGTTTGATTTGATCTTGTTGTGTCTCAAGATAGTCTAAATGCTCTTCTTCACTTGTCAGAATTTTGGCCATTAGATCACGTGTCACATAATCTTTGACCTCCTCGCAATGTGTGATGGCCTCGCGAAGGAGCGGAATAGCAATATGTTCGAGTTTAATATCACAGTCGATAATTTCCTCGACTGTCTCACCGATCATTAATTTACCCATATCTTGAAGGTTGGGTAGGCCTTTGAGAAATAAAACGCGTTCAATGATCCAGTCGGCATGGTTCATTTCATCAATCGATTCTTGATATTCCTTCTCGGCTAATTTTAACACACCCCAATCTTTGAGGATACGAGAATGTAAAAAATATTGATTAATCGCCGTCAGCTCATTTTTGAGCGCTTTGTTTAGGAATTCGATCGTTTTTGGGTTTCCACGCATGGAACAGGCTCCGTCAATTTGGGGGCCTATTCCGCAACGAGTAAAATATCTTCGCCTTGTAGAGGAATCACGGCCTGTAATCTTTCGTCTATAGAAGATCGGCAGGCGCCGCAATTAAAACGTGTTCCACAGAACTTCATGACGCAGTCAGCCGTCTTGGCGCCGCATGAGGCAGCTTGGTCGACCTTCGCCGTATTAATCTGTCTGCACACACAGTGGATCATGCCCTCTAATATATGCACATGCGAATGATTGTCAATAACGAGAGACGAATAAAGTTAATAATGTCTTAAAATTAACTTCCGCCCAAAACTTCACGTGGCGCTGGGTCTAGGACCACGAATTTTCCGTTTTCAATACGGTAAACCGCTAACCCACGTTCGGGTCGTCCATCAGGTCCAAAGCTAACCAGGCCGTCCACACCGTAAAATCCCGATGGATTTTCGGCTCTTGCAAACCGTCCGCGTGGATCGCCATCCGCTACAAAGGCGCCCATCACAACGGCGTCATAAGCCAGACTTGCCAAACCTGTTGGTGTTTCGCCAAAGGTACGATCATAATTTGCGCTAAAGACGGCTTGGGTGTCTTTATCCGGGCCTGCAAATACGCCGCCTCCAAGAGCAGGCTCTTTTACGGTTTCAGGATCAGCCCAGCGAGACGTTCCGATGAATTGCACATCTGCCGGGTCGACTTCGTAATAAGGCAATAGCGGGGCCAGAGACCGCAAGGGTGTTCCGCCTTCTGGCAAAAGAATGGCTTCAAAGCTCATCGGTGTTAACCCGCCATTTTCTTCCGCCAAGGCTTCGCCTTCTGCATGATAAGCGGCGAGCCTTTGGGCTGGCGCCTGCATAACGGAAATATCATTGCCTTTATAAGATTCGGAAGCTGTGATTTCGCCACCAATCGCTTGAATGCGTGACTGATAAGCGTTTTTCACGCGATTTCCGTAGGCGCTATCTGGCCCTAAAAATGCAAATCGCGTTGTCCCTGTTGTCGCGATGAAATCCACAACACGGTTGATTTCGGCTTCCGGTGGGAAGGACATGAGATAGGTCCCATTGCCAGCAACACGTTGATCATTCGAAAAGGCGATCACGGGAATATTGGCTCGGCGGGCTTCGCGTGCAGAGGCATTCACATTGGAGGCTATGATTGGACCTAAGATGACATCGGCACCGGCTTGAACGGCCGCGCGTGTTGCCGAGCGGGCACCAGATTCTGTGCCTTTCGTATCCAAGGCGATAAGTAACACATCATCAGAGGGGTGGTTGAAAACAGCGAGTTCGGCCGCGCGGTACATAGATTGTGCTTCTTGGGCTAAACGCGTTGATTGCGTCGAAAATGGTAAAAGTATCGCCAGTCTTTTTGTATTTCGACCAACCATATGTGGAGGCGTTAAGCCTTGGCGATTATTAAAATAGGGCCCTGTTGCGATTTGAGGCGCTTCAACCTCTCTCTCGCTAATTTCTGTTTCGACTGGGGTATTGGCCCCCGTTGGTGTTTCAACCTCTTTTATGACCTCCCTTTGTGTTTCGGGTTGTCTAGGCGTTGGGGCCGGTGTTTGCGTCGGGACGGGTCGTTGTGCGACAGGGATGCGTGTGGTCGTTGGCGCAGGCGGCTGGGTTGATGCACAGGCGACCAAGGTCAGCGTGCAAAGGCTCAGAATGAGATATTTCAAACTCTGGCCATATGAGTTTAACTGAGGCATGTTGGCTCCAATTTGCAATGCGCTTATGCGCAAAGGGTTCATTTGTGTCTAAGCCGCCAGTCCAATTGTCGCAACACCTAAGAGGCGAGTTTAATGCAGAGCTTGCACCTGGATTGTACGTTGTAGCCACTCCAATCGGCAATTTGCGCGATATTTCGCTTCGTGCGCTCGATATTCTGACCTCAGTCGATCATATTTTGGCAGAAGATACGCGGCAAACGGCCAAACTCCTTGACGCTTATGACATTCAGGCCAAATTGACAGCCTATCATGACCATAATGTGGCAGCGCGAATCCCACAGGTCATGGATTGGTTATCCGAAGGGCGATCTGTGGCTTTGGTTTCAGATGCTGGCACCCCTTTGGTATCAGACCCTGGGTTTAAATTGGTTCGAGAGGCCATCGCCAAAGGATATGAGGTTTTCCCGCTCCCGGGCGCATCCGCACCATTGGCGGCGCTTGTAAAATCCGGATTACCAACTGACCGCTTCCTATTTGCTGGATTTTTACCGCCTAAAACGTCTGCGCGTAAAAAAGTGTTGGGTGAACTCGCTGATATTCGCGCAACATTGATCCTCTTTGAAACGGGTCCGCGTATCCAAGCCTGTTTGACAGATATTGGAGAAATTTTGGGCGAGCGTGACCTTGTGCTGACACGCGAACTTACCAAAAAGTATGAAGAGGCCCGTTATGGCACGGTAAAAGAGCTAATCCTATCTGTTATCAGTGATCCGCCAAGAGGTGAGATTGTGCTTTTGATCGGACCGCCAACATCTGAAACGAGCTGGGATGAGGAAAAAATATCTGAGGCTTTGAGCGTTGAGATTTCGGAACTCGGTGTAAAACGTGCCAGTGCGAAAGTCGCGCAAGCCTCTGGCTGGGCCAAGCGCGATGTCTATAATCTGGCGTTAAAGTTGAAATGAACGCGCGCACCCGTCAGCAAAATGAAGCGGAGGGGCGCAAAGCCGAAAAACATGTTGCACGCTATCTAAAGCGTCGTGGCTGGACGATATTGGACGAAAGATACAAAACAGCTGAAGGCGAGGTGGATCTTATCGCAAAGCGCGGTAAAATCCTCGCCTTTATTGAGGTCAAACAACGCGAAAATATGCCGACAAAAGATGATCTCTTAACTGCGTCCAATGTGGAACGCGTTATGGCAGCGGCCGAAATTTGGGTGAACCGCCATTTTTCATCCTTGCCTCAGGACTTCGAAATCCGCTTTGATTTGGCCGTGATCAAAGGATCTGTACGTTCCCTGTCTAAAGTTTCATACATTCCCAATGCCTTTCGTGGAGATTGGTAATAAACCGTTCACCATGTTTCTATATCGTGATGGCATGAAAAAATGGCTTAAACTCACAACGACACTTATTCTTGCATCTTCTCTAACGGGTTGCGCGCTGGCAACAGCCGGAATCAAGAAGGGCGATGAGCGCAGTTTTACAGGCTCGCTTCGCGATATTAATGCAGGACGTGCAATTGAAGCGCGGATGAAACGTGCCCATGATTTTAAACTCTCTGGCATTGACGTTGAAGTGGCTGAAAAGGTTGTTCTTCTGTCTGGGAATGTTCCAACCCAGCAAGATAAAATCGAGGCGACACGTATTGCCTGGTCGGCACCTGGCATTGAACAGGTCGGCAATGAAATTCTGATCAAAGGCAAGCAATCTTTTTTACGCAATACAAAAGATGGTGTCTTAGAGAAATCCGTTCGAACGCGTTTGACGGTCGATAAATATGTCAAGGCTCGCAATTTCAATGTCGAGACCCATGACGGTATTGTTTACCTCTTGGGTGTAGCGCGGACCGAAGATGAGCTTAAACGCGCCGCTGAAATTGCCGCGACCACCAAAGGGGCTCGAGAAGTTATATCCTATGTGAAATTGGCCGACCTTCCTGATCAAACCCAACAATTTGCCTCTGTGCCACAAAGCGCAGCGCCGCAACTTGCAGCACCGCAACAACGCGCGGTCCCTGGATTCCTAACGACAACGCCAGGCGGGATAGAACAAACGCCAGCCCCAATCCAAAATTTGCCGCTCTCAGAGCCTATTCCGTTTGAATTGCCATCCGAGATTGTTCAGGCGACCCCGTCAACCCCGCGCCATATCGATTTGGGTGACCGCGTGGGTAAGGAACTTCCTACAGATGAGCAATTAGGTGCATTCCGCACAGGACAAGCCGGTGAGGCTATCTCAATAATCGAATCTGATCCCTATTATATTGATCCTGATACGGGTGAACATATTCCTGTCAGATTTGACGAAAATGGGAATTTCGTGCCGAAGATTATTCGGTAGAGGTTAAACCCCCAAACACCATCTGATCACCGCTTTTTGCGCGTGAAGTCGGTTTTCCGCTTCGTCCCAAACGGCGCTTTGTTTACCTTCTAAAACCTTCGTCGTCATTTCTTGACCGCGATAAGCGGGGAGGCAGTGGAGGAAGGTAGCTTTGGGCGCGGCAGATTTCAGGATGTTTTCGTCGATCTGGAAGGGTGTAAGGGCTTCGATACGCTCTTCTTTGTCCGTGTCGCCCATACTGACCCAGCAATCCGTGATCAGCGCATCTGAACCCTCTGCGGCTTCTTCGCGAGAAAGACCTGTGATAATGCGCCCCTGTCTCGCGCGGGCTTCAGAGATGATTTTGGGATCAAGGCTATAGCTATCGGGAGAGGCGATACGTAGACTATATCCAAAAGCGGGCGCGGCATTTACGAAACTGGCCAAAACATTATTCCCGTCACCAATCCAGCTGAGCGTCATGTCTTTGAGAGCTTTGTCTTGGGTTTCTTCCAAGGTCATCAGATCCGCCATAATCTGGCAGGGATGATTGAAATCAGACAAACCATTAATAACGGGCACATCACTGGAGGCCGCAAAACCTGTAATCGTGCTATGCGCGTTTGAGCGGATCATAACGGCATCGACAAAACGTGAGAGGACGCGGGCTGTGTCTTCGACGCTTTCACCGCGCCCTAATTGCATATCGCTGGCCGTCGCGACAATGGCGGAGCCGCCCAATTGACGCATAGCCTGTTCAAAAGAAAAGCGCGTCCGCGTCGAGGCCTTTTCAAAGATCATCGCAAGCGTATGGCCGTTAAGCGGAGCTTCTGGATCAGGCGCACCTTTTGGTAGGCCCCGACGCGCGGTTTTCATTGCATGGGCTTGATCTAACATGCCGCGCAAATCGGCGGCAGGAATGTCAGATAGGGACAGGAAATGCTGCATTGGAACACGTCTCACGAAAACACCAAAAAGTGCGTTTAGCGAAACTGCGTGCTTTTGCCAAGTCTTACTACCGTGTCTCCACACGCATAATAAGTGGCTTTTCGGGCCGTCTTGTGGTGCGCATGACGGGCCAGGGATGGGCGGACCCGCTTATCCAGCTCGCCGCTCATTTGAAAGTCATGTCAATCATAGCTGCGCTTTTGCACAAGGAAATGTGATCGCTGGAGAGCTGAGCTAGTTATTAAATGTTAAGTTTATGCCTGAATAATCCCAGCTGTGAGTATTAATAGTAAACTCCATTGTGGGATGAGGGGCCTTTCATTTCGTCACTTAGCCGCCGGTTTGGGGCTAGGCATGGCTCAGCTATGGCCGACAGCTGCGCTTGCGCAACAAGCCCCCATTATCAATTGTCAGGGCCGTCCCGTCACAGCGCTTGATTTTTCAGGCTCATTCCTTGAGAGCGGAACCGACAATGATGAAGCCGATCCTCCAATTTACCGATTTACGAATGTCGCGCCCGGCGTGGATGCGCGTATTGAAGTTCTTGATTTCGTCGATGGTGGGACCTTAAATATTTTTGACAATGACACGGGACTGGTCAATTATTTTCAGCCAGAACTCATAAGTACGGGTGGGTCAGCCGTCGATTTCAAAATCAGTTTTATAGACAGTTCCAACACGCCTATTGCCCTTGATATCGCCGCCAGTGCGATTGATGTGGATGGCAACGGAAATCCAAACGGGACCTTGCGCGAATATGCAGAATTTGAACGCGACCTCTCTGCATTTGTACTAAACGCCGCAACAGAATTAGATGTAGATGCGTCTGGACCATCTAGTGCTGATAGAATTCGATTTGAATCACGGACGACCCAATTTGCGCCAGGCATTGATCCAACGGCGGAAAATAATATCGTGACAACATTTTACACGGATATTACGAGCTTTGAATACCGGATCGGAACGCTCGATGCCGGGGGCGGGACGCGGCTGACATCGCTTGGCTTTGATTGCCCCAATTTACAATCGCCAATTCCAACGCCTATGGTCGACGAAGATTTTGGTGATGCACCTCTAAATAATTATGGCAACCCTATCCATACGGTCATACCGGGTATCCAATTGGGTGCGAGTAATAGCGCAGACAGTGGGCCCTTTGATAGTGCGACAGCGAGTGGTGATGGCGGTGATGACGGCGTGAGCCCGCCCGGTTTTTTTGGCGGAGAAACCAAAACGATTACCGTAGATGTTTCTGGATCAGGTGGCTATTTGCAAGCTTGGATTGATTGGAATAATGACGGCGATATTCTGGATGCTGATGAACAAATTGCCACAAATGTTCAGGACGGCGATAGTGATGGACAAATTTCATTGAGCGTGACGGCGCCGCTTTCAATCCTAACTGGCAATTCTATTGCGCGTTTTCGGTGGTCGACGGCGCAAAATGTGAGTTTTCAGGAAGCCGCTTTGGACGGCGAAGTCGAAGATTATCAAATTACCTTGACAGAGGCCGCACCAGAACTCGCTGCGGTAAAAACGGTTGATACATTTGATCCGCAAGATGGTTCTGAGGTCTATATGTTGCCGGGCAATGACGTCATTTATTCCATTGAAATTTCAAATGTTGGAAACCTTGCAACGGATGCTGATACGCTCTTCCTGGTCGATAGCCTACCGTCTGAAATCGAATTTTGGTCGGGCGATCTTGAAGACGGCGCACCGGATGACATTCCGGGAACAGACCCGATCGCCCTTGTTCAAGAAGACGGAGCGGCCCTGACCTTCACCTACCTCACAGATATTGGGGTTTCGACCTCTGCGACGCGCCCGACAAGTTTTGCGGATTGTGATCCTGCGCCGACAAGCGGGATCTATATTCCGGCTATTCGCCATATTTGTTTTAATCCAAAAGGCAGCCTTGCAGCTGGTGCAGCCACGCCTAAAGCGACCTTTAAATTCAGGGCGCGCATAAAATAAAATTGAAATCCCCATGGACCAACTGTGGACGGTCTGGACCTCATGACTTTTCATGGGCGAATAAGGGTTCTATAGCTATCCTCTATGAGTGACACAGCGTCCATGTTTGGCGAACAAGAATCTTATCAGGTTCTCGCCCGTAAATACCGACCCTCGACCTTTGAGGATATGATCGGTCAAGATGCCATGGTCACAACCCTAAAAAATGCGTTTGAAGCAAACCGTGTGGCTCATGCTTTTATGCTCACAGGTGTGCGCGGGATCGGGAAAACGACGACGGCGCGGCTTTTGGCGCGGGCGTTAAATTATCAATCTGAAACTGTTGACAGTCCAAGCGTCGATCTCTCGGATAAAGGTGAGCATTGCGAGCTTATCATGAGTAGTTCGCATATGGATGTACTCGAAATGGATGCAGCCTCGCGCACTGGCGTTGAGAATATGCGCGAATTGCTAGACGGTGTTAGATATTCACCCGCCACGGCGCGCTATAAAGTTTATATCATCGATGAGGTACATATGCTCTCAGCAGGCGCATTTAACGCCTTGCTCAAAACCCTAGAAGAGCCGCCGGACCACGCCAAATTCATCTTTGCCACAACCGAGATTCGCAAAGTCCCAATTACCGTCTTATCGAGGTGTCAGAGATTTGATCTACGCCGCGTTGATGCATCCGTCCTTTCAGATCATTTACGCAAAATTTGCGACCAAGAAAGTGTCAAGATCTCTGATGAGGGTCTTGCGATGATTTCACGCGCGGCCGAAGGGTCTGTGCGCGATGGTTTGTCCTTATTGGATCAAGCGATTGTTCAAGCCGGACTTGAGGGCGAAGAAGTTACGGGCGAGCAAGTCAGAACTATGTTGGGGCTAGCAGACCGTATTCGAATTCACGATCTTTTTGCGATGGCGTCGACAGGCGATACAAAAGCTGCCTTGCTCGAAATGCGGGCACAATATGATGATGGGGCCGACCCGGCTGTCGTTATGCGCGACCTCTTAGATGTGTGCCATGCGGTAAGCCGGGCCAAGACTTTGGGGGATCAGGCCGATTTTGATATGGCCCCAGATCAGGCCAGCCGGTTACGCGATCTGGCAGAAACTTTAACAGTTGGACAACTTACACGGCTTTGGCAGATTTTAAGCGCGTCCTATCAAGATGTTCGGCAAGCCCCTATGCCACTGGCCGCTGCAGAAATGGCTTTGTTAAAACTCTCACTGGCAGGTCAAATGCCACCACCAGAATTGGCCGCCGCCATTATTGAGCAGGCACAAAATATTCAAGCCGATGGTGGGCCGGGCTTACCGATTATAAGCCAATCTCACGATGCGCCGACAGGATCTGTCTCGGCCGTTTCGTCACAATCCCTAAGCGCGTCGATCTCCTCTACGCCGACAGCTATGATGGAAGCGCCCAAACCTGTTACGCCGCCCAAGCCAGGTCTCGAGATCAAGAGTTTTGCCGATTTTATTGAGGCTTTGCCCGATAGTAAAATCAAGTTGAAATCTGATTTGCAACGTTATGTTCGCTTAGTTTCATTTAAACGCGGCGCCATTGAGTTGCGCATAACGGATCCAAGGCAAAATACGCTTATGGGACAGATTGTGGCAGCCTTGCAGGATTTGACGGGCGATCTTTGGATCGTGTCGCCCTCTGATGCCGAAGGCGAGCCGCCTTTATCTGAGCAGCGAAAAGAGGCGGAACAGGCCCAGCGCGATAAAGATTTTTCGCATCCCGCTTTCCAGCACCCGCTTTTAAAACAGGCCAAGCTTTTAGGCATTGCGGACCGTCCGTCCAATGTTATTCATTCCGATTTTGACAAGGATAATTAAGTCATGAAAGATTTGATGGGTTTGATGAAACAAGCCAAAGAAATGCAAAAAAATATGGAAGCCGCTCAGGCTAAAGTTGCGGACCTCACTGCGATTGGACGCTCAGGTGGAGGTCTCGTGACAGTCACCCTTATGGGCGGCGGCAATATGAAGGCACTTGAAATCGATCCGTCCCTTATGAACGGCGAAGATAAAGACGTTGTCGAAGATTTGATTGTGGCGGCCTATCAGGACGCCAAAGTAAAACTCGATCAAGCGCAAGCTGAAACCATGAAATCCGCGATGGGAGATATGCAACTCCCGCCCGGGATGAAACTGCCATTTTAAATTTTGTCATAATCACGGCCTGCAGATTATAAAAGTTCTCTCAGCAATTTTCTTATCGCTTTGCTGGCCTTTTACGGCACAGAGTGCTGAATAAAAAGCAGGGGCGGCCGATCCTCGCGGGCCAAAATTAGTGGCAATTGGGACCTGAATTTAAGCGGGCTATCTTTACCTTAATATGGGCTGGAAAAGCGCGCCGCACCACCTTATAGCCGACCCATGCCTAAGACCTCTGTCAGTCCAGAAATTGATCGCCTGATCGCCCTTTTGGCAAAACTACCGGGCCTGGGTCCGCGCTCCGCTAGACGCGCCGCGCTTGCCTTATTAAAAAAGCCTGACCTTCTTATGAAACCGCTTTCACTTGCGATGGGGGAAGCGGCTGAGCGTATTTCAGAATGTACCATGTGCGGAAATGTCGACTCCTCGAACCCCTGTCATATTTGCACGGCGCCTAACCGCGACCGTACAACGATTTGTGTTGTCCAGGATGTCTCTGATCTTTGGGCCATGGAACGCGCTGCCGCCTTTAAAGGGCTATATCACGTCTTAGGGGGAACGCTTTCGGCTCTTGACGGCGTGCGACCTGAAGACCTCAATATTGCGTCCCTTATCCGTCGGGCATCGGGAGAAGGGGGCGATATTGCTGAGGTTATTCTAGCCATGAACGCCACAGTTGATGGTCAAACCACGGCCCATTATATTACCGATCATCTTGAAAAGACCGGTGTGAAAATCTCGCGTCTGGCGCATGGTGTTCCCGTTGGCGGGGAGCTTGATTATTTGGATGATGGAACGATTACGGCAGCGATGAAAAGCCGGAGACCTTTTTAGAGCGGGTTTGATATATGAAGTACCTGAAAAGATTAAAGACGGCTCGCTATACGCCCGCCTCGCTCGCTTTGATTTTGATGAATTTGATCCCGTTAATTGGGGTTTGGTATTTCAAGTGGGACGTTGGGATAATTATCTTTCTCTATTGGCTAGAGAATGTCGTGATCGGAATTTTGAATGTCCCCAAAATCCTGTCTTGCCGGGGGAGCAAAAAACCCGGAGCGCGAAAAGAAAGTCTTGGTGGATTGATTTTTCTATCTGGATTTTTTTCTGTTCATTACGGTATGTTTTGCTTCGGCCATTACACCTTTATTCAAACTTTTTTTGAAGGCTTGCCAGAATTTTCTAATATTCCGTCACGACTCTTTGAAGGCTTTCTCATTTGGCCATTACTCGGTCTTCTATTTAGTCATTTCATATCTATGATCGTAAACTTCTATGGCAAAGGCGAATATCGATCCCGCTCTGCCAACACACAAATGTTCATGCCCTATACGCGCATTATGATTTTGCACATTGTAATCATATTTGGCGGATTTCTCGCACAGGCCTTTGACAATACCTTGGGACCTTTGATCATTTTGATCATTGTCAAAACGATTATTGATCTTGGCGCGCATCAGGTTGAGCATTCAGATAAGGATAGTCTGATCAATCCTAAACTTGCGGGAGAACGCTAAATTTCCTCTAATATAGACGAGCCGGCTGACTCATCTCCGCAGGTCCAGTACCAGCTTTCATGTAGCCTTAATTTACCGCCAGGGAGGGCTTCGGGAGTGGTTTTACAAATACCGGTCCGGATCTCATCCATACGGTTCATATGTTGATAGCGCATATCTAGCGTGTTGTCGTCTTGGACCTTGCCGACCATTTGACCATAGCGAATATCTCCGCCTGAATAGGTCGCCATAATCAGATTGCCAACCTGCTCATATTTGAAAATCGTATCGGCTGTTGTTTCAGACCGACCAGATAGTGTTGCTGCGCGAAAAAGGCGTCCACCATAATACATTAGCCATCTCCATCTTTAACCAATTTCAATGGTGGACGAGATTCATCATCGGAGTCAAATTCAACTTTATCGATTTTTGACGCGCGAGAGGTGATTTTTCGCGTTGAGGTCAGGATTTGATCAATGTCTTTTTGGGTTGTTGTAAAGTGAGATTGCAGTTTCGCCACGCGCTCATCTAACCGGCCGACATCAGCAGCCATCATGGCAACTTCGCGTTTAATCGTCGCCGCGTTCTTTTGAATATCGGCATCATTCATAACAGCCTGCATGGTATGAAGCGTGGCCATAAAGGTTGTTGGAGACACAATCACAACACGTTTAGAGAAGCCTTTATCAACCACATCGTCAAAGCGTGTATGGACTTCGGTAAAGATCGCATCTGAGGGTAAAAAGAGCAAAGCGAGGTCATAAGTTTCGTCTGGGATCAGATATTTTTGCGAAATATCATTTACATGTTTCATCATATCATTGCGAAAATCTCGGGCGGCTTGATCCTCATCAAAGCTCGTCTCAGCCGAGACTAGGCGGCGCCAGCTCTCCATCGGAAACTTGGCATCAATGGCAACATCGCCGTGACCTTCTGGCATATGGATCAACGCATCTACGCGCGTCCGGTTAGATAATGTGTGTTGAAAGGAAAAGCTCCGTGCGGGTAAAAAGGCCTGAATGAGATCCTGCATTTGTTTTTCACCAAACGCGCCTCGCGCCTGTTTGTTAGAGAGGATAGATTGCAGGCCTGATACCTCGCCAGCTAAAGCTTTTATATTATTTTGCGCTGCATCAATCAGGCCCAACCGTTCATTGAGTTTTGTAAGGTTTTCATGATTTCGGGTCTGCGCAGTCTCTAGGGACTTACCGACGCGGCTGCTCACTGTGTCGAGGCGCTCTTCCAGCGTTTTTGAAAATTGCGCGTCTCGGCGCTCACTATCTTCAGCGAATTGAGACAGGCGGCCTTGCAGTCTAGATTGCTCACCGCGCATCTCGTCCAGATGTTTTTGCAAGACCTCACGACTATTCGTGGCCGAGCGCCGCATAATCGCCCAGGTCAAGATAATCGTCAAAAGCATTAGCAAAATGACGAGTAAAAGCTCGGTCAGCGTAATGGAAATATCACCAAGGATGATTATAGGTTCCATCTTTGTTCTCCTTCACTCGACATGTCGCATGTTTAGAAGAATTTGAAAAGGGGCTTATTCAAATGTCTTGGAGA
>CAYTLJ010000048.1:0-4757 GCA_964438555.1 uncultured Algimonas sp. | reverse complement strand
GACAGTTTCTGGATCGACTTTGACATGACGTCGGGCAAGCCATTCGCCGAGCCAACCGCACCACATGCCAAGCATGAAGAATAAGATCGTAACTACAAATAAGCCTGAATTAAATGAACCGCTTGATAAAAAGAAAACGAGGGCGGGTAAAGCGCCCGTCATCCCGCCAGCAAGAATAGCTTTTTGACGATTTGTAAGCCTTGCGTTTGAGAGTGTTAGCCAAATTGTGCCGGCAATTATAAGTGTTAGGAGCGCAGCAATTGGCAAGGCTATGAATGTAAGAATGCCGATTGTGTAAGGCATGATGGCAAAGGCCTGGCTTATCTGGGTCGCCTCGGAGATCATTGTAGCAACCACTGTCAAAAGACAGGTCGTCATCCAAAGTATGAGTAAACCATAACCGTAAATATGCCCGAAATGGGTCTTGTTTAAGAGCCTATTCATGTCGCGCGCCTAATCTTTGCAGGGGCAATCTTTGCCTGTCTTTGAGGCCGAAGATGGTTTTCCAGAGCTGTTTCAATTTCCGGATCAAGAAACTCAAATCCATGCTCAAGCGCTTTACGGGGTAAGATGGTTTGATCGCCAAGAAGGATTTCGCGACCTAACCCGCCAAGACATTTGATCACAACTTTTGGAATGATCATAAAGGCTGGGCGGTAGAGCGCTTTGGCGAGGGCGCGTGTGAACCTTAGATTACTGACAGGCTCCGGCGCTGTGCCATTGAGCGGCCCCTTAATGTCTGGCGTGTTCGCGGCGAATTGGATAAGGCGGACAAGATCATCGCGTGTGATCCAACTCATCATGAATTTTCCATCACCAAAACGGGCCCCGCCGCCAAGCTCTGTGGGTACCAGTAATTGGGCGAGGGCGGCACCGTCGCGGTCCAGAACCATGCCGATCCGCAAGCAGACAATACGCAAACTGTCCCGATCAAAACTATTGGCTTCATTTTCCCAGTCCAGGCATAATTTTTGACTGAAGCTTTGATCCTTTTCAATCGGGCTATATTCATCCTGTGGTCCCGTCGGAATTATGCCATAAATACCAATGGCGCTGCCATTAATCAGGACCTCGGGTTGATGTGTGAGGCGGTTCAAGAGCTTTCCGATATTTCGTGTCATATGCAGGCGACTACGTCGAAACTCGACTTTCTTTGCTTGGGTCCAAAGCCCTTGTGCGAGGGGTTCCCCTGCAAAATTGACGATCACATCTATTTTTGTATCCGTCGGGATTTGGTCAAAATGAGTAACATAGCTTATCGGAGGCGGGAGCGCCGCGCTTTCGCCATTTCGGGTTAGCACAATGATTTCATGACCTTGGGTTTGTAGGACTTCAATAAGACGTCGTCCGATAAATCCAGTGCCCCCTGTAATAAGCCAACGCCGCTTTCGTCCCTTTAATGCAATCGCCTGTGCGGGCCTGCGGTATAGATTTGGCGTGCGAATACTGGCGTGCCAGTCCCGTATGGCAAAAATTGTAACGGCGATTGCACCCAAGATTAAGAGGACGCTCCATAATCCATACCAGACTGTGTCAAGACCTGTCGGGCCTTGGGCCCAAGCCCAGAGAACGGGTATGAGTAAGAATAGCAGCACACCATAATTAGCCGTCATCAGCGTATGCAAAATACGTTCGGTTTCTGGTAGTTTTCGCGTTCTGTCTTCCTCGACAAAATCCCTTAAGGTGACGACAACTTCGGCGAGCAGCAGACCGAGCAATCCACCTGCAATGAGGCCCATGGGTTGCCAAAAGGCTAGCATGACGAAGGTTACAGCATAGGCGAAGTTTCGAACCGCATGGAGTTTTAACTCGTCAGCTTGATTGGTTCGCCACGCCAAGCGCTCAGTCAATTCATGATGATAGAGCGTATCAATGGCGCCCATCAAAATCTGAATGCTTAGACATATCCAAATGAGCGTGGTCATGCTCACACCTCCATATTCGGATTGGGCGGGGTGAGGTCATCAACAAATTTCACGCGTTGATCTACCAAAGTTCCAAACCATCTATGTTTGAGACGCAAGGTAAAGGCGAAGCGCCCATTGCCGAGTTCTTCATGGCCAGCCCGTAATTCATCCGGACCAAGCCAGCGCGGAAGTTTGAGCCTTAAGTTTCCGATATCTAAGAATATATCTTCTGCGCGGAAAACGAGTTCCCCATTTTCGACGCAAGGTTTTAAGCTCATACCAACGCCTTTGCCGATATGTTCTTCAATGCCGGTTTTGCCTCTGAAATGTTTTGCGCTCTGAATGACTTGCGGGAAGGGGTGTTTCGTATCGCGCCTTCCATATTGGCGCATCCAGATTTGACTATCATTTGGCGCCTCTGTGACGGTTACGATCGCCACTGCGCCCGCATTATTTGTATCAATGGGAAGCGGAGCGCCGATTAATCGCATGGCGCGATTTAAAAACTGTCCCCAGCGATTGACGTGGTTAAACTCAACTTGCCCCCGGTAAACAATTGCATCTCCGAGTGCCACGCGGCGTCCAAAACGCTGTCGCACAGCCAAAGGAAGTTTTTTCCAATCTGTCTCAGTGAATAATTGTCTGAACCGCAAATCCCCGATTGGGGCCTGCGCTTTGTTCTGACGCTCAAATTTATCTTCAAACTTAAATGCGACCATTTTGCCGCTCCTGTCTACTCTTTCGTTTTACGCCCCAGGTTTAAGACTTTCACAATCGTGTCGCCCATAGCGACAAGACGTGAAAGCGTGCTCGAAGGAAGTGACGACATTTTATTATACCAGCTATCCATTTTGGTCGTGAAAACCTGCATGTCTTGCAGGCGCTGGATTTGTATATCTGTGACATTTTTATCGCCCGCTGCCAGTTGCAAACAGTCATTTAATGTCGCGAGAGCGGGATCAATTTCACGAGCTTTGCGGACGGCTGCAATATGTTTAGCGACTAACCAAACATCTGTTTCTGCCACATAATGATCTCGACGATCTCCTGGGATCGGGTGCTTTCGGATGACCTTATAGCTGAGTAGCTCTTTGAGGCTATTGCTGACATTGCTGCGGGCAACGCCAAGCTGAATTTGAATGTCTTCGGCATTGAGCGGATCTTCGCTCAGATAGAGCAGGGCATGGATCTGCGCGACGGTTCTATTCACGCCCCATGTACCGCCCAAATCACCCCAATGGAGGATAAAGCGTTGAACAGCTTCTGGTAGGACAATTTTATCAGTAATTTCTGTCATAACAGAAATATATGTAATCTAAGAAGGTTTGTAAAGGACTATATTGAAAATTTTGGAGTTTTTTTGAGATGGAGTCTTCAGATTTTGGCTCAGACCTGCTCCATTTTGTCTCACCTCAGTCATTTTACGGTAAAAGCTAAACCCGAAAGGGCTTTTGACGCGTATCTGCTTTAAATGACGCGACAAGTCTTACGCGTCGCCAATAATTTGGGTTTGGAACATGACTTTTGCAGTTCAAACGCCTATAAGTGTCGAAATGCCTCACCAAAAGGGGGAGAGGGCTATGACGACCAGAAAAGGGTCGGGACGAAACCGATCAGGCTTTGCGCCATCGAAAAAATCACTTAGCGCCGCTAAGCGGGATGCTATCTGGCTTGATGATATTGCCAAAAAACGGGACGCAAGAGCGCTTTCTGATCTTTTTGAAATCTATGGCCCGAAGCTGAAAGGCTGGTTAGTGGCGCGCAGCGTTGGAAACGGCACAGCCGAAGATATTGTTCAGGATGTTATGATCAAGGTTTGGACGCGGGCTGAAATGTTTGACCCGGACAAAGCCAGTTTTGCAACATGGGTTTACCGCATGACCCGCAATAAATGGATCGATCACCAACGTAAACATGGCCGAATGGATGTCCGCGACCCGGAACTTATGAAAGTCATTGCGGATGACGTAGTTCCGTCCGCTGAAGCCAGCTATATAACGCAACAGAGCACAGATATTTTAAGAGAGCAGATCACTTTACTGACCGATGCGCAACAAATGGCCATCAGAATGGCATTCCTAGAATTTAAAACACACAAAGAAATTAGTGCCGAAACGGGCTTGCCATTGGGCACGGTTAAAACCCGTATTCGGTCCGCTATTCAGGCTTTAAAAGTCAATATGATTAAAGAAAAAGATAAAATCAGATGAGCATTCAAGCGCATAGCCCGCTCTCCGATATTCAAATTCCAATGTCAGAGATAGAAACGGCCATTATAAATTATGCTGCGGGAAAACTGACTCCCGCTAGGCATGCGCTTATTGCCTGCGCGATAGAGCTCAATCCTGATGTGGCTGAATTTGCGGCGCTAAATACGTCTGTTGCGGCAAGTCTGCTCGATGAGGTTAAACCTGTTTCTTTGTCCCCGCTCTTTATCGGCAAAGTTCTTGAAACCCTATCCTTTGGTCACCCATATGACGTCGCCAATGATCATAATCCAAAGCGTATAATGAATGCGCCGCCGGTTTCGAAGGGCTTGGTAAATCGAGACGTGATAAAAAATATGTCTTGGAAGTCGCTTATTCCGGGCGTCGCTGTTCGCGATGTATTGGGTAATCGTAAAACAAAAAATGGGGAGCGCCTTTATTTGCTTAAAGTGAAAGCCGGCATGCGCATGCCCGAACATACGCATCAAGGCGAGGAATGGGCGCTTATTTTATCGGGTGGGTACCACGTTGACGGTAAGACTTATAAGCGTGGTGATTTACATTTCGAAAATGAAACGAACAGTCATGCACCCGTTACATGCGAAGGCGAAGATTGTATTTGCCTGGCGATGACCGAAGCGCC
>CAYTLJ010000047.1:0-17852 GCA_964438555.1 uncultured Algimonas sp. | reverse complement strand
TGGACGCTCATTCTGGCGTGTCTTATTGGCATGATGGTTGGTTTAACAGCGCTACCATTTTATACCTATGGTGTGTTTGCAGGACCTCTGGAAGAAGCCTTTGGCTGGACACGTGCGCAGTCTCAATCAGCTCTAATGTTTCAGACCATCGGCGTGTTAGCCGTATTGCCGTTTTTGGGGTGGGTCTGTGACAAATATGGGGTGCGACGTATCGCAATAATTTCTATGGGATTATTCGCTTTGGGATTTGCGATGATGTCCCGCTTAAACGGATCCCTTTGGCAATACTACGCGACCGCGCTTGCATTTGGTGTGGTTGGGGTGGGGACATTACCTATTACATGGACACGCGCCATTAATGGTGCCTTTGATAAAAACAGAGGATTAGCACTTGGGCTGGCTTTGATGGGAACTGGCGGGACAGGATTCATTGCCCCTAAATTAGCGAATTGGGGCATAGAAAATTATGGCTGGGAAAATGCCTATCTTATTCTAGCGGCTTTGCCCGGACTTATTGGTCTTCCGATTGTCTTCTTATTATTCAAAGAAAAAGCTAATTCTGAAACCCAATCAGGACCTAATCCTAAAAATTTAACAGGGGTTACATTTGGAACGGCCTTAAAAGATTACCGATTCTGGTTGATTGCGATAGGGTTTATGATCATTTCTTTTGGAATTGGAGGTTCAATCCAAAACTTATTCCCTTACTTTACCGGAGCCGGTTTTAATCCGGGTCAGGCTGCAGGGTTTCTAAGTGTAATCGGCCTATCGGTTATTGTTGGACGGCTTTCGACTGGATTTTTCCTCGACCGATTTTGGGGACCAGGCGTTGCGGCAATATTAATGGCTTTGCCGGCGATTTCCTGTTTTTTACTTTCATCCGGTAATCCGACAATATTTATAGCCTATTTCGCGACGGTTTTGATCGGCTTTGCTGCTGGTGCAGAATTTGATATTATTGCGTTTCTAGCGTCGCGTTATTTCGGACTTAAAAACTATAGTAAAATCTATAGCTTCCTCTATGCGGCGTTCGCCATTGGGGCGGCGGTCGCGCCAGGATTATATGGATATACCTATGACAGTTTGGGAAGTTACAATGTTGTTTTCCTAATCAGTGCTGGACTATTTTTATTGGGCAGTGTCATGCTTTTATTCCTGGGGCGTTATCCTGATTACGGGTCGGACCAAGACTGAATATGCGATTTGGTCTCGATAAAAACCATCCGCTAAACGGACCCTATAAAGGCGTTATGGCGACGCTGATCACCTCTGATCTAAACAGGGTCGTCAAAACCTATGAAGAAGAACTTGACTATAAGCCTGTCAATAAAGGAAAATTGCCAAAGGTATTGACGGATCTCTGGCAAGCAAAAGAGCTAGAGGCGGCGCCTTTTGTTTTAATGGTGCCAGAAAGCGGCGTGCCGGTTTTTCTGCGTTTCATTGAATATAAGAAGGCGGCAAAAACACATCGAAGCTTGGGTTGGTTCGCGCTTGAAATTTGTGTTCAAAATGCAAAATCGCTTTACGAAAAACTCAGTAAGGGTGAGCGGTTTTCACCCTTTGCAGAGCCAAAGGCGCTGCCCTTTTCAAATGCAATTATTCCCATGCAATGTGTGGGGCCTATAGGTGAAATCCTATATCTGAATGAGGTCAGAGAGAGCTTGCCTGATATTGCGTTGCCCATAGCCTCTTCAGAGGTGGATCATCTTTTTATCTCGGTTTTATCGTCTCGGGATATGGAAGCCAGCCTATCCTTTTATGAGAACACCCTTGGTGTCCGTGTCAATGAACGTCATGAAATTCCCTATAAAACAATCAATCGGGTTTATGACCTACCGCTTGAGACCCAACATAAGCTCGCAACATTGGGTGCGCCGGGCCAAGTTACATTGGAGATCGATCAAGCGCCCGAACAGGCGAGGGCAAGACCGGATGTTTATGAGGGTGTTTGGATGGTCTCGTTTACGACTGAAACAATAGACGCGTCCATTGGGCCACATAAGTCGCTACTCGACATGCCTTATAATGGTGCACAGGTTCAAAGTCTTACAGGGCCCGATGGCGAGCGTTTTGAATTAATTCAAATGAAGGATTAGAGCTATGTCCGAAAAACGATTTGCAGGAAAAACAGCGGTCATCACCGGATCAGGCCGCCAAAAAGGCTTGGGGCAAGCTATTGCTGAACGTTTGGCAGCAGAGGGCGCCAATATCGTTGTAACAGATATCGGCAAGCCGCGTGATGCAGCAACGACGGCTCAACATACGGGGTCTACGTCAGACATGGAAGATGTTGCTAGAGCTTTGCGTCGCCACGGTGTGAATGTCTCGACCTTTGCAGCGGATGTGCGAGACCGCGAGGAAATGCGCAGCTTGGCGCAACATGCGGTTGATGAACATGGCTCGCTGGATATCTGGGTCAATAATGCCGGAATTGGCTATATTATGAGCCCACTCCTTGACGTCACAGAAGCGGATTGGCGCGCCGTGATTGATGTGAACCTAACAGGATGTTTCTGGGGGCTACAAGCGGCTGCAGACATCATGATGAAGTCGGGCGTAAAGGGGCGTATCATCAATATCGCGTCTCAGGCTGCGAAATCTGGCTTCCCATTTGCGCAAGCCTATTGCGCGTCAAAACACGGTTTGGTTGGCTTGACGCGTTCAGCCTCAATGGAACTTGGCGATCATGGAATTACCGTCAATAATGTCTGTCCCAACCATGTCACGACTGGGTTGGGGGCTTGGCAAAATGAGTTTACATCCAAAGAATTAGGTTTGACCCAGGACGAATATATGGACCGTATGCGCGCAAAGATTCCGCTGCGCCGTGTTGGACTGCCAGAAGATACGGCGAATGCGGTTGCTTTTTTATGTTCTGACGATGCGGGCTATATTACCGGCGAAAGTTTGAATGTATCAGGTGGGGAGGAGCCGCATTAGATCGTTGTTCGAATTGCGGAAGGTTATGCTATGACATTTTTCAACAGACTAAATTTTTCCCGATATGTCGGCGTCTCAAATATTTTGATGCTGTCGCTATTGGCACTGTCTGGGTGTAGTCAATCCTCAAAACAGGCTGAAAAGAACTGGGAGACTACGGGCGTCTTTTCTGAAGAGGCGGAAGCTTTCTACCTAAAGCGTCATGCTGACTTGGTTGAGGCCTATTCCAAAGGGCAATTTGTAGCGACCTATGATACGGAAATCAGGATCGGAGAGGATCTCGTTGCAAAAACGCTACCTCGAGGTGAGGGACGAATATCGTCAGAGGGACTTGCGCGTTTAACAGATTATGCGGCTCTACAAAATTCGGATAGTTTTATTATCTATATGGACGGCAAAGTCGTGGCTGAGACCTATTCAGACACGACCACTCCTGATAGTTTGATCAATGCAAAATCATTGGCAAAACCATTGGGCGTCATCGCTATTGGACGCGCTATAAAGGCGGGCCGTATTGACGGATTAGACCAGCCTATTTCCGATTTCATCACGGAATGGAAAGGAACGGAAAAGGCCGATATAAAAATCCGGAATATTCTGAATATGACAAGCGGGCTTTTGCCTCAAGACAGGGCAGGCGGGCCGGAAGATATTTTAAACCGAGCCTATCTTCATCCGCATCACGACGAGGTTATTATTCATGAATATCCCATGCCGCATAAGGCGGGTGAACGTTATGAATATTCCAATGCAAATAGCGAATTGGTTGCCGTCGTCATTTCACGCGCAACGGGCATGTCATACCAAGCTTGGTTGGAAAAAGAAGTTCTTGCGCCCTTGGGCGCTCCAGGCGGTTTAATTTGGTTGAACCGGGAAGGGGGTGTGGCCCATTCAGGGTGCTGTGTGAAACTAACCAGTGAAACCTTTTTGAAATTAGGTGTTTTGATCCTCAATAAGGGACAATGGGACGGTAAGACCTTCCTGCCAGCCTCATATATATCTGAAATGACGACGCCGACAGATAAAAACGCTTTTGCAGGCATGGGCGTTTATAATGGTCGAACTTATAAAGAATATAGAGGGGCGGTAAATCCCGAGAAGGAGCGCGATTTTACGGCGGCGCGACACTCGGAACCCTATCTGGACAAAGAGATTTTGCTTTTTGACGGGAATGCAAACCAGGTCGTTTATATCTTACCCTCACATTCTGCGGTTATTATGCGTTTGGGGCCAAGACCAAAGGCAGAGACGCAGTGGGACAATGCTTTCTTGCCCAATGCCTTTATCCGAAGCGTGGAGAATTAGATTTTAAGACGGCGCCCACCGTCTCAACCGCTCAATTATAGCAATATATAAGACTAATTATTGTACACAATTTGAATGCGATAATTTGACCTCGTTTTAACGGTATATGCAATGTCCGGTGCCTCAGAGATCGCCTATAAGGAAATCAGAGCTCGTCTATTAAGTGGGGAGTTTAAACCTGGGCAAAAACTATCTGAAAGTGACTTATCTGAAGATTGCGGCGTAAGTCGTACGCCCGTGCGCGAAGCTTTGCGACGATTGGCACTCGAATATTTTGTCAGAATTGAACCTAATCGCGGTGCATTTGTTGTTGATTGGAGCCGAGAAGATATTGAAGATATGTTTGAAATGCGTTCCATGCTCGAAGGCTTGGCGGCGCGCAAAGCCGCAGAACGGGCAAGTGAATACCACCAAAAGAAAATGGCGCAAATTATTGAAAAATTAGATGAAATTGCCGATTTAAATGCACCTAGCATGCGCGCAGATTTTGTTGAAGAAAATCGGAATTTTCACGATGCTTTATTTGAGGCATCTGGCAGTCGTAAATTGATGGAAATTATCGCCCGTTTTGTCGAGCAAGCAATTATTGTGCGGACGGCCTCGGATTTTACACCCGATGATGTGCGCTCTAGTAACCAATATCACAAAGACATTCTAAGCGCGATCCGCGCAAAGAATGGGATGCTCGCGGAAAACCTTATGCGTGTCCATATCCTTAAAGCGGGCGGACGATATCAAGACGGACATATGACCTAATCAAGGGATTCAATTGAAGCGTATTATTAGGGCTTCAAAAACTATACGGTAGGCGATTAAAATATAGAAATTGTATCCAGTCATCACCGTTTTAGTGTTTCAAAATACCACGCTAAGGAGGATGTGCGTGACAACCAAAGTTGAAATATTAGATGTGACGGCTCGGGATGGCATTCAGAACGAGGCTACGCCGTTTTCGACTGAAGATAAGATAGACCTCATCACACAATCCATCGCATCGGGCGCGCGCCGCCTTGAGGTCGCAAGTTTCGCCCATCCAAAATATGTTCCGCAAATGGCCGATGCTGAAGCCGTGATCGCGGGCTTACCCGTGCGCGATGACGTCGACTATATTGGTTTGGTCATGAATGAACGGGGCGTGGACCGCGCGCTCAAAACAAAGCTGGATGAAATCGGCTTTGTCTGTGTGGCGACAGATACATTCGCACAAAAAAATCAAAACCAGACGCGCGATGGATCTGTGAAACTCGCCAAAGCGATGATGTCCCGTGCGAAATCAGAAGGGTTAAGTGTCAATGTGACCATTGCCGCTGCCTTTGGGTGTCCTTTTGAAGGTGAGGTCGCAATTGAGACTGTGGTGGCAATGGCGGTTGAATTGGCACGTGCTGGCCCGAGAGAAATATCAATTGCAGATACAATCGGGGTTGGAAATCCTTGGCATGTGAAACGCCTTTTAAAGGCGCTCAAATCTGAACTTGGCGATATGCCTATTCGCGGTCATTTCCACAATACGCGCAATACGGGCATCGCCAATGTCTATGCCGCAATTGATGAAGGCGTCAATACAATCGATGTGTCCGTTGGCGGAATAGGGGGGTGCCCCTTTGCACCGGCTGCAACCGGTAACGTTCCGGCTGAGGACATTATTTACATGCTTGAGCGCAACGGAATTGAGACGGGCTATTCCCTTGAAAACCTTATTCGCCAATCCAATTGGCTTAAACAAAAAATGGGCAAAGAGCTGCCGGCCATGGTGTCGCGCGCAGGCGGCTTTCCAGTGACTAATAAAGATGCAGCATAGGAAGACGCTATGAGTTATAGATTAGGTGTTGACGTTGGGGGTACTTTTACGGACCTTCTTTTGTTCAATGATGATACGGGAGAGTCGTTTAAAACGAAAGTTCCGTCCACCCCAGATGATCCGTCTCGTGCTGTCGTGGGTGGGACCAAGGATATTTGTGAAATCGCCGATATTGATGCGAGTGAAATTGAATATTTCCTACACGGTACAACGGTCGCGACCAATGCGGTCTTAGAGGGCAAAGGCGCACGTGTTGGCTTGATTGTCACGCAAGGCTACCGCCAGATCATGCAGGTTGCACGTTCACTTGTGCCGGGTGGTTTGGCGGCCTGGATTATTTGGCCAAAACCTGAACCTATGGCGGCTCTAGAAGACACATTTGAGGTCTCTGGTCGTATGTCGGCGCACGGTGAAGAAATTCGACCTGTCGATATGGTCCAAGTCGAAAAGGCATTGAAAAAACTCAAGAAACGCAAACCCGAAGCTATCACTATTTGTTTGATGAATTCCTATGTGAATGGTGCGCATGAAAAAGCGATTGGGAAGCTTGCACAAAAAATATTCCCCGATCTAACGATTTCATTATCGCATGAAATCTTGCCTGAAATGTTTGAATATGAGCGTACATTGACAACTGTCGCTAATGAATCTGTGCGCCCGATTGTCGGCAATTATGTCCGTAATCTTGAAACTGAACTCCGCAGTATGGGCATGACTGGACGGCTGAGCCTCTTACGGTCCGATGGTGGTTTAATGAGTGCGAGCAAATCCCAAGAAGCGCCTGTCAATCTTTTGATGTCAGGACCTGCTGGCGGCGTAACAGGTGCGCTTTGGGTCGCCAAAGCCACGGGGCAAAAAAATATTCTAACCCTTGATGTGGGCGGCACGTCAACTGATGTGGCCTTGATTGAGAATTTTGAACCGCGTCTTACGCGAAACACCGATGTCGGTCATCTCAGCGTGCGTGCGTCATCGCTCGACGTTAAAACTGTTGGTGCTGGTGGTGGCTCGATTGCCCATGTGCCTGAACTCACAGGTGCCTTACGTGTTGGACCGGAAAGTGCGGGGGCTGTGCCTGGACCTGCTTGTTATTCAAAGGGGGGCGAAGCGCCAACTGTGACAGATGCCAATGTGGTTCTGGGTTACCTCCCAGAAGAATTACTTGGCGGTGCGTTTAAGCTGGACCGTGAGGCGGCTAAAAAGGCCGTAAAGACAATTGCGGATGCGCTGGGTCTTGATATTTATACGGCGGCTGCGGGTATCATTGATATCGTCAATGAGAATATGTTTGGCGCCTTGAGAATGATCTCGGTCCAACAAGGCTATGACCCGAGAGACTTCGCGCTTATGGGTTTTGGTGGGGCGGGATCGCTCCACTCAAATTCTGTCGCCAAGCTGATGGGCTCATGGCCCGTGATCGTGCCACGGGCTCCGGGTGTCCTTTGCGCGTTAGGCGATGCAACAACGCGCTCACGTGCAGAAAGCTCGCGTTCTCACTCTAAGAAAAAATCGCAAACCAGTAGTTCCGAAATTGCAAAAGTCCTCAAAGATATGGGCAAGCAAGTCGCGGATGAACTCAAGGCAGAAGGTGCAAAAGCCAAAGATATTTCTGTGACCTATCAGGCCGATATTCGCTATCACGGCCAAGCTTTTGAAATTCCTATGCCGCTTGAGATTAAAGGGTTCGCCAAAGATGGGTTGGAAAAACTCTGTGACGCCTTTGATGCCGAGCATAAGCGCATGTTCACTTTTAATATGGATGCCGAGCATGAAATCGTAAATCTACGTGCTGTCGCCTTGGGCAAGGCGCTCGAGCTGCCTTCAATGAAACTCAAGCGCGGGACCAAAGATCCCAAAGCCGCCAAGATCAGAGACACGAAAATCTATATTGATGGTAAGATGAAAAAAGCCGGCATTTATGATCGAGATAAACTCAAGGCAGGGAATGTCATTCCCGGACCTGCCATCATCTTTGAAATGGACTCAACAGCGCTCGTCCATGCTGATTGCACGGCCAAAGTCGATCCATATGGAAATATAATTATCAACCCGACAAAGACAATGAAATAGGAGGATATCATGGCTGCGAATTTTATTGAGAGCAATAAGACCAAGCTGAAAAAGGTCAAAGTCGATCCTATTACATTGGATCTGATTGGAAACGCTATGCGTAATGCGCGTTTGGAAATGGATGCAACGTTATTTCGCACGGCTCTATCGCCGGGCATTCGGGAACAAGGCGATGCTTTCCCGATGATTGCCAATCGCGACGGCAAAATGATTGTGGGGCAATTCGGCTCATTCCTAGACGGTTTTTTTCGAGGCTTTGACGGTGATATTGAAGAGGGCGATATAATCTTGCTCAATGACCCTTATTCCTGTGAAGGCGCGATTAGTCACAATAATGATCAACTCATTATCCTGCCGATCTTTCGTAATGGCCGGATTATGGCTTGGGCCAGCATGTTTGGTCATATGACTGATATTGGCGGCAAAGTGCCGGGCTCTATGCCAAATGATGCGCGCTCTATCCATGAGGAAGGCGTTCGGATTCCGCCGATTAAACTCTACCGCAAAGGTGAGTTCCAAGAAGATATTCTAAAGCTCGCCATGCATAATAGCCGTATGCCGGAATGGTATAAGGCTGACCTTCACGCGATTGTAGCCTCATGTAAAGTGGCCGAATTACGGGTCAATGAGATATGTGACCGCTTTGGTGATGATGTCTTCCATTCCGCGACCAATGCGCTTTTGGCGCGTAACCGCCGCGCAATGAAACATCTTATCATGACCTCGATTGGCGAAGAGCCTGTCAGCTTTGAAGACTATATCTGTGATGATGGAAATGGGGCAGGGCCGTTCAAGATCAAATGTACTATGTACCGCAAAGGTGAGAAGGTCTATCTGGATTTTGATGGCACAGATCCGCAATCGGAATATTCCATCAATTTCTATCTCAATGAAAATATGTTCCGCATGTTTTTCGGAATTTATATGGTCATGGTCTTTGATCCGCAAATTCTGTTTAATGACGGATTTTATGATTTGGTCGAAGTCAATATTCCGCAAGGCTCATTGCTCAAGCCCAATTTCCCGGCTGCACTGTCCTGTCGGACCCATGCGCTGGGACGTATTTTCGACGTATTAGGCGCCTTGCTCGGTCAAAAGACACCGGACTTCCTCTGTGCGGCGGGCTTCTCATCTAGCCCGCATTTGATGTTTTCGGGCTTCGATAAAGACAATGAGTGGTTCCAGCTCTTCCAGATCGGTTTCGGCGGTATTCCAGGTAAGCCATTTGGTGACGGCCCGGATGGTCATTCGCTCTGGCCGGACTTTACCAATGTTCCGAATGAATTCCTCGAACGTTATTTCCCAATGGTGATCGATAAATATGAAACTCAAGCTGATAGCGGCGGGCCCGGAAAATTCCGCGGCGGAAATGGGATTAATATGGAATATCATTTCACGGAAGATGGCCAGATTTCTATTCATGACGACCGCTGGTTTATTCCACCTTGGGGTGTGAATGGCGGCCTGCCAGCACAACGTTCTTGGAAGAAATTGACGCGTGCCGATGGCAAGGTTGAAATGCTCGGCGCCAAGATTGACCGGATCAATGTTTATGCGGGCGACAAGCTGTCTTATGTCACATGGGGCGGCGGTGGTTGGGGCGATCCGCTTGAGCGTGACCCGGAATTGGTAGCCAAAGAAGTTCGTCAAGGCCTTGTAAGTAAGACAGGGGCGCTGGATTACGGCGTGGTTGTGTCACGCGGTCAAGTTGACGTTAAGAAAACCAAGGCTTTACGCAAGAAAATGCGGGCGAGCCGCGGTCCGATTGAGATCTTCAATTATGGTCCTGACATCGAGACCTTGCGTGAGAATTGCAAAAAAGAGACAGGTCTTCCGGCACCCATTGCGCCAGTTTGGAAAGCGGGCGCCGCCAATGGCGGCGCAGCCTATAAAACGGCTGCCGAATAGACCTTAGTGAAATATAGAAAAGCCATCTTCAATGTCTGAACTAGAAAATCGAAAAGGTCCCTTAAAGGGGCTGCGTGTCATCGAATTGGGACAGCTTATTGCGGGTCCCTATTGCGGGCAATTATTTGCCGATATGGGCGCTGACGTCATTAAAGTCGAAGCCCCAGGGCGAGGTGATCCAATGCGCGTTTGGGGTCGTGAGGGATATCCGCTTTGGTGGTATATTTGTTCGCGCAATAAAAGATGTATTACGGTCAATCTACGTGAAGAAGAGGGCCAGAATATCATTAAGGATCTCGTCAAAGAGGCTGATTTCCTGCTTGAAAACTTCCGTCCTGGAACGATGGAGAAATGGGGGCTCGGCTATGACGTCCTTAAAGAGATAAATCCTGGCCTAATTATGATCCGTGTATCTGGCTATGGACAGACCGGACCTTATGCAAAACGACCGGGCTATGCCTCTGTTGGTGAGGCCATGGGTGGCGTCCGCTATCTTATGGGCAACCCTGAGAGCAAACCGAGCCGTGCTGGTATTTCGCTTGGCGATAGCCTGGCGGGAACTTTCGCCACTGTTGGCGCGCTGGCCGCGCTTCATCACCGCGAAAAAACAGGTGAGGGTCAGATTGTCGACGCCTCTATTTATGAGTCCATTCTGGCATTTATGGAAAGTACCGTATCCGAATATACGCTAGGCAACCATATCCGCGAACGCTCGGGCTCTATCCTACCAGCAATTGCGCCGTCCAATATTTATGATGCCTCAGATGGTATGGTCATTATTGCGGCTAATCAGGACACGATTTTCGCGCGGCTTTGTAAGGCAATGGGACGCGAAGATATGATCGAAGATCCAAAATATGTGAGCCATGTTGCGCGTGGGACCAATCAAACCGAACTGGATATCATTATCAATGATTGGAGCCAGTCCTATACGATGGCTGAGCTTGAAGATTTAATGATCGAACATGCGGTCCCGGTCGGCAAAGTTTTCCGGGCACCAGATATGTTAGAAGATGAGCATTATGCGGCGCGTGAGGCTCTGATTGATATGCCGTCTGACCGGTTTGAAACGGTGAAAATGCAAAATGTATTCCCGAAAATGTCGAAGACACAGGGCGAGGTCCAATGGGCAGGTCCTGAGACCTTAGGTCAGCATAATGAAGAAGTGCTGACAGAGCTTTTAGACCTCACTCCCGTGCAGGTCGAAAAGCTCCGCAAGAGCAATATTATTTAAACGGAAGGTATTTCCATGTCTGCTAAACTGCTTGCCTTATTTAACCTCAAAACCGGTGCTGATAAGGCTAAATATTTAGAGTGGGCCAAATCCGTTGACCTCCCTACCGTGAATGGGTTGAAATCAGTAGATAATTTTCAGGTCTTTTCAATCCAAGGGCTTTTAGGGTCTGACGAAAAAGCGCCTTATGAATATTACGAAGTCATCGATATCAATCAAATGGATGAATTTTTGGGTGAGGTCTCAACTGACGCCATGCAAAAGGTTGCAGCTCAGTTCCAGACTTTCACGGATGATGTGATCTTCATGCTGTCAGATGAAGTCAAGTAAAACAAAGGTTTAGGGAAATTTTTGAAGCTAAAATTGCGGCTTCCGTTTCTCTAAGAAAGCCGCAAATCCTTCCGCAAAATCTGAGCTGTCTAAGGCTTCTAAAAAGATGCTCTCGGCTTGTTGCTCATCTATCGTTTCATCCGCTTCAATCGCCTTGAATATGGCTTTTGTCTTTTTCTGACTATAGCCTGAGATCGAAATTAAACCCTTCGCATATGCAAGTACCTCTTGCTCCAATGCGGTGCTTGGAAAGCATCTATTGACCAGTCCTAAATTCTGCGCGTCATCAGATGTAATTAAGCGTGCCGAGAATAACAAATCTTTTGCGGTGGATAGGCCAACCAACGAAACCAGCCGTTTCATATCTGAATAAGGGTAGAGCAGGCCAAGTCTAGCGGGCGGCAGAGCAAATTTAGCCGTGTCATCGGCGAAGCGGATATCGCACGCCATTGCAACCGCACAGCCACCCCCAATACAAGCCCCCTTCATCTGGGCGATCGTCGGGACAGGAATATCAAGGATTGCCTGAGAGGTTTTCTTCATCGCGGTATATAACTCTCTAGCGCTGTCCCGATTGGAAAAGACTTGCTCAAATTCAGATATATCAGCGCCCGCCGAGAAATGTTCGCCGTCGCCTCTTATGATCAAGGCGCGGAGCGTGTCATCCGTCTGTAAGGGCGCAAGGGCGTCCGGAATGGCTTGCCACATTTCAAGCGTGAGCGCATTTCTCCGCTCAGGATAAGACATGACCATTTCGAAAATGCCTTGGTCCAATTTATTTATTTTTATTGCTGCAGCAGCCATGGTCATTACTCTTCTTATGAAGGGGAATCGTAACACGCAAATTTACCGGATACAGGGCTTGAGACGAATTATCCGTGGAACGGTGTAAAACCTACCGCTCTATATGACTTCCCGCACGTAAGGTCATGTCGTTAGACACGGACTAGAGATGCGGGATCTACCCTATGTGTATGATGTCTTGCAGCGATTAACGTCTGGTGGGACAACGCTAGAAGCCGAAACCTATGAATATGACTTACAGGGTAATCGCCTAAACTCCCACCTCTCCGCAACTCATGTCACCAATGATGTAGATCGCTTACTCGAAGATGATGACTTTACATATGACTATGATGCCAATGGTAATTTGGTATCAAAAGTCAATAAGACAAACCTGCATCAAACCAGCTATACATGGAGTGCTGAATTCCGGTTAACGTCTATCACTTCGGCGAATGGCTCGGTTGTAACCTATACTTATGACGCGCTTGGGCGCCGAATTGGCAAAGATGTGGATGGAGTCACCACGACCTATATATACGACAATGAAGATATTCATCTCGAATTGGATGGGGCAGGTGCTTTAGTGGCTCGATTTGCTCATGGTTCTGGTGCTGACAACCCACTTTCTATGACGCGCTCTGGTGTGGATTATTTCTATCATCTTGATCATCAAGGCTCAGTGCGGCAACTAACCGATGCTGTAGGGACTGTGGTGAATAGTTATAATTATGATAGCTATGGCCGATTAATTAGTAGTTTTGAAACCGTGTCACAGCCCTATGGCTATACGTCGCGCGAGCAAGATGCATTAGATGCTGCGTCGATTCAGTTGTTGGGTTGTAAAAGGTGTATTCATACCTCAACTGATCACTGTGCTCGGCCATATAGGTCACGTCCTCTAAATGACTCAAATTCTGATTTATTATGATATTCTTATCATCTTAATTGCTAATTTAGTTCTTTGCAGTTAAGATGTGATTGTCATGAAAAAAATGGATAACCTTTTTACTCGCATTGTTTTAGTGTTGTTTTTATTTCCGATTGGTTGCTTTTTTATACACGTTGTCCTTAGTTTTTTTGCTCTCATGTTGCGTGATACAGCGTTTTCTTTTTTAATTTGGCCAATACTTGCTATTGTCTTGACAATCTCAATTTCTGTTGTTCTATGGCCAGTTAGAGAACATTTAAAAAATACAAAACCATACTGACCTGCCCTTTTTTATATCCACGTCTGAGTGAGTGTGAATACATGGCAGGATGAGCAGATTCCAAACAATCAAAAAACTCCGCTATAACTGGTAGGAAGTTGGTGCGCAGGTCAAAACTGATTTGGATTTAGCACGCATGCGTCAGGCCCCAGATCAAGTCCGGGGTGACAGCTATGTAAATCCTTCCACTACGTCATTCTCGGGCTTGTCCCGACTATGACAAAGACCTGATTGAGGCGCGTGTTATATCCAATATCAAAGCTTTAACGGACAGACGTCATTGTTAACTCATATTTTTGTGAGCGAAGGTGTATAGACTGTGTGATGATTTTCCAGACGGAAAGCTTTAAGCGACCCTCTATGACTAGATCAGTTTTGATAATGACGAGTATTGTTTTAACTTTCGTCTTTCTCGCGCCGCCGCTCAGCGCCATGGAAGCCGTAAGTGTTGCTGACAATCTAAACCCGCAACAGACAACCAACAATGCAAGCCTATCGGATATTTCTTATAGCGACTCAGCCTCTTGTGCTAAGGATTTGCAGCCTGATGCCAAGGAAATCTATCTCGCCGTCGCACCTAAAGTTACGAAAGACTCCAAGCTTCGCAAATTAGTTAAGAGAGACGTTAAGCCCAAGGTTTTTTCTGGGCAACTGTCCATCAAGGCCGCGCGTAAGAATTCAAAAGCTGCGAGTATTTGCTTAAAATTATTGAAAATGGGACATTAGGCCGTTTAAAATTAGCGATTAAGGTGTTTGATAATACAATTTTTGTACTTATAGGTTGCAGGCATTTTGCTGAATAACCGGATTATCTATGCCCCAGACCTTGAGATATTTTACGATTATGTCTTTGTGTAGTCTGAGTGTAGCCCTCGCGTCTTGTAAGACGACAACACCCCATAAAGTGCGAACGAGCCCGCCCGATATAAATGCCGATATTTACGACCCATTCGAGACCGTAAATCGCCAAGTTTTTAAATTTAACGACATGGTTGATAGATTTCTTATCCAGCCTGTGACCAAAGTTTACACGACGCTCACGCCTAAACCCTTGCGCCAGGGCCTTAATAATGCCTCGGGCAATCTCGGGGAGCCGATTATATTTGCCAATGAAATTCTACAGCTCGACTTTGAAGATGCGTCAGACAGCCTTGGGAGATTTATGATCAATTCTACAGTCGGGTTAGGCGGACTGATAGATGTTGCCGAAAAATCAGGCAAATCGCAACAACGCGAAGATTTTGGTCAAACTCTTGCAACTTACGACGTGTCTTCGGGCCCCTATATTGTTCTGCCGCTTTTAGGCCCGTCAAATGCCAGAGATATAGTTGGCCGCGTTGGAGACGAATTGGCTAACCCGCTTAGTTGGCTGGACTTTGACGGACGCCAAGCCGTTCAAATCGGCCAGCGGGTCTCCGACGGCCTTAATGCCCGAGAACGCGCCGAGCCATTTTTAGAAAATATACGCAATTCTGCAGATTCCTATATAAGCCTTCGGGGTGTTTATACGCAAAACAGACTTACGAATATCCACGAAGACTCAGATGCTTTTGACAGCTTTGCTGATATTGATGACCCTGATGGCATCCCAGCGACGGATGATGGTGCCGATGACTTTGATGACGGCTTCGCAGATTTTGAGTGATAGATTTCCAATATCGCTATAAGACCTAGACAATGTCAAAAAGCCATAACCCAAAAATAGAAGCTCTTTTATGGAGATGGATGCGTTTAGCCCGCCTTAACCGCATTCGCTTTTTAGCATTCTGGTTCTCTCTTGCAGGGCTTGGGCTTTGGCTCAGTCTTTCATTTTTGGGCGTGAATACAAATACTAGCGAGATGATAGATCCTGATGTGCCTTACCGTGTGGCGCAGGCAAAATTTGAACAAGCCTTTCCCGATAGTAATGACCAAATATTGGTTATTATTCGCGCAGATAGTCCTGATGGTCTTGATATTTTTAGCGCTGAACTCGCAGCCGCCTTTGAGACATCGGACTTGGTACGAAGTGTCAGCCATCCTCCCTCGGATTTATTTTTTCAAAAAAACGGATTATTATATCTTGAAACTGATGCGCTTGAATCTCAACTTGCCCAGCTTACCGAAGCGGCCCCTTTAATAGAGAGGCTAACCTTAAGTCCGAAAACTGATACGTTATTTGATATTCTCACCCAGCTTGCCGAGCAAGAGAGCGAGACTGAAAGTGCAGATAAACTTTTATTAGCGCTCGCAAAAACTCTAAAAGCCAATCTGGCTGGGCAGAGCGAGCCTTTATCATGGCAGGAATCCTTTAGCCAAGATCAAAGCGAGTTTTACCAAACGGTGATAACACTTGACCCCGTTTTGGATTGGTCTCGTTTACGACCTGCGGCTCCTATTCAGGACTTGGTAGACACATTAAGCCAACAAGTTTCGCAGACGACCCAAATCAACGCTGATGTTGCGGTGACTGGCGATCCGGCGTTACGTTCAGATGAACTCAAAAGCGTCAGTCAGGGTATTGGTCTGGCGTTTTTAATTTCATTTATTGTTGTCGGGTTTATTCTTATTTATGCGCTGCGCTCCTTTACTCTTGCCGCTTGTGTGTTGATGGTTTTGATCATTTCGATTTTGGTAACAGCCGGGTTTGCGGCTCTTATTTATGGTCAACTCAATCTGGTCTCCGTCGCCTTCACGGTCCTTATGGTTGGACTCGGTGTGGACTTTGCTATTCATTTGCTTATGCATTTACAGGGCCAGCGGCGCGGCGGGCTTTCTATTCCGGCGACCTTTTATCGAAGCTCACGCAAAATGGGGACCGCGCTTGTCTTAACGGCTCCGTCAACGGCTTTGGCATTTCTATCTTTCGTGCCCACAAAATTTGTCGGTATCGCGCAGTTAGGTGTCGTTGCTTCGATAGGGGTCGTGATTGCTTTTCTGGTTGCAACCAGTTTTCTACCGGCCATATTTTCATATCTGCCAGTCGCTCATGCGCCTAAAGTAAATGAAAGATCATATTCCCACGGGGATAAAAATATAAAGATATCCTCATCAAAGCATCCTTATTTGGCGCTTCTTGTCATATGTTTGGGGATAGCTTCACTGGCGGTGGTCCCAAAAGCGCGATTTGAAGCAGATCCAATGGCGCTGCGGGCCAAGACCGCTCCGTCTGTGACGGCCTTTAATTTATTGTTTGATCAAACCGAGACGAGGCCATATCGTTTAAGCATTCTAGCAGATAGTCCTGAGGCGGCCCAAAAAATAGGGGAAGATATTACGCAATTCGAGACTGTAGAAACTACGCAAAGCCTGCTGAGTTTCATTCCAAAAGACCAATATGACAAGCTTGATTTAATTGATTACACGGCGATTGGTTTAGAGTTTGCTTTATCGGGAGAAGGCGTTGCGCCTGTAAGCGGAGCTGAGCCCGCGGCTGATTTAGAACAAGCCTTACAAGAATATGACACCCCGGCCGCTCGCGAGTTGGAGCCCATATTACGACAATGGAGAGAACAAACCGTAACGGAGCCAAATTTGCAGGCGTTTACCGAACGAGATTTGTTTTTCTATTGGCCGCATCAGCGCGACCGCCTTCGCAAGCAAATCACGGCCTCAGAAGTTACGCTTGCTGATTTGCCCGAAAGCTTAATCCAGCGCTACAGGGCAGAAAATGGGCAGAACCGACTAGACATTATTCCAGCCAATGATGTTCGAAATATCCAAGCTCGTAAGGCTTTTGTTGAGGAGGTTGTTCAATTTGCACCAGGGGCCACAGGATCTGCGCGAACTGTCCAGGATGCGGGCGATATTATTAGAAAATCTATGCTGCAAGCCGTTATCACCGCTCTGATAGCCGTTTCAGCCTTGCTTTATTTTGTGGTCCGAAATGGCCGGCTTGTAATCATTATGCTGGTTCCGCTTATCTTAGCGGCTATTTTGACGACGGCGACAGGGGTAATTGTGAACCTTCCCTATAATTTTGCCAATGTCATTGTATTGCCCCTGCTCATTGGTATCGGCGTCGATAGTAGCTTACATTTGGCGCTGCAAAATAGGGCTGAAAACCATCAGAACAAAACCGTATCTATGATAGATAAAATTACGCCTCGGGCTGTTGTGTTTAGTGCTGTGACAACGATTGCGTCATTCGGAAGTTTGTCTTTTTCAGCCCATCGCGGCACTGCAAGTATGGGTCTGTTGTTAATGATTTCTATCATATGGGTGCTAATATGTACGCTAAGCGTAACGCCTGCGCTTATTAAATGGACCTCGCAAAAGCGTGACGTTAAGTGAC
>CAYTLJ010000046.1:0-18596 GCA_964438555.1 uncultured Algimonas sp. | reverse complement strand
CTCTCGATTAGGCGCTTAGAATGATTGCATTTAACGACATCCAAAGGCATGCGACCCTACATGACTGAGCAAAAGAAACTTAAAATAGCGACGATCGGTGCAGGGTATGTTGGCCTTGTAACAGGTGTCTGTTTTTCCGACTTTGGGTATCACGTAAGTTGTGTTGATAAGAATGCGCAAAAAATTGAGGCGCTCAATCGAGGTGAAATTCCTATTTTTGAGGCCGGGCTGGACTCTCTGGTAAAAAAGAATGTAGGCGCTGGACGCCTGACATTCACAACAGACCTTGCGAGCGCCGTTCCAGATGCTGACGTCGTTTTTATCGGAGTCGGCACACCTGAGTCCCCAGATGGATCAGCGGACCTACAATATGTTCACGCCGCAAGCCGTGATCTCGCCAAACAGCTCAAAGACTTTACCGTGATAGCCATTAAATCCACCGTCCCAGTTGGCACAGGCGATGCCGTTGAAGCCATTATACGTGAGACAAATCCTGAGGCAGATTTCGCGGTTGTATCTAACCCTGAATTTTTGCGAGAAGGCGCGGCTATCGCGGATTTCATGAAACCCGACCGCGTTATTATTGGAACTGAAAATGAGCGGGCGCGCGATTTAATGGCACGGCTTTATCGGCCCTTTGCGACCCAAGGTCCGCCAACGGTTTTCACAGATCGCCGAACCTCAGAACTCCTAAAATATGCTGCAAACGCATATCTGGCAACCAAGATCAGCTTTATAAATGAGATTGCCGATCTATGTGAGGCTGTTGGCGCCAATGTTACCGATGTTGCTTTTGGAATGGGGCTTGATCACCGAATAGGATCTAAATATCTCTCTCCTGGCCCAGGATATGGAGGGTCTTGTTTCCCAAAAGACACGAAAGCTCTGATCGATATTGCGAAAAAGGCCGGCGCAAAAGCGCGAATTGTTGAGCAGGTTGTCAATGTGAATGATGAGCGCAAAGCAGCTATGGCAGAAAAAGTTGTTAAACTTTGCGGTGGATCTGTTCAGGGCTTAACCGTGGCAATGTTAGGCCTCGCCTTTAAACCGGACACAGATGATGTACGTGAAACGCCGACCTTTCCTATAATAGAGGCACTACAAGCAAAGGGAGCCAAGATCAGAGCCTATGATCCTGAAGCTATGGAAGAGTCTAAACACCACCTAAAAAATGTGACCTATTGCTCAGATTCCTATGATTGCGCCAAAGGCGCAGACGTTGTTGTTTTGGCAACTGAATGGTCGCATTTTAAGAATTTGGACTTTAATCATTTGGGTCAAGTTATGACTCAAAAACAATTTGTAGATTTAAGAAATGTCTATAATCCGTCACATGTTAGAGCATTTGGCTTTGATTACGCATCTATTGGGCGTGTTTGATAAAAAACCAGTGTTTCTGGGAAAAATCGGTGATGTCCTTATTGAAAAGCAATAAAATAATACCTAGGTCTATTTGGTAAGATAGAATGATGAAGAGGGAGGAACGACAAATATGTCAACATTTGAAACTCAGATAGAACAATCCAAAAAAGAAGTCGCGGAGGCGCAATCAAAGATTGCTGAATTATCTGCACGTATTGATACAGCGCGCTCAAAAATGAGCCAAGGCACGGACATATCGCTCGATATTGAAAATGCATCACTTGATGATGTGCATGCGCATTCTGATCTCATGAATGCCAATATTGCAGAGCTCATTATGGGGCTCGACGATGTCACGGCGGGATTTTCAAAAGATTTTGATGGCTTACGCTCGAGAACGACTTGGGAAAAAATCGTGGGTTTCTTTTCCAAGCAACGTGCCGAGTCTATGCGTGCAGAACGCGTGCGTGCAGCCTCTATTGAGGACAAGCTCCAAGATTTGATTTCCAAGTCAAATACAATCCAGGCTATGCTCCAAGAGCAACTTAATGAGTTGGGACGGCACAAGAACCAGGTCGAAACCAATCTGCAATCTACATTATCGGACCGCGAGGCCGCATTGGATGTTCTCGAGCAAATCAAGGGTGAGATTACGGCACTTGATCCACAGATCATTGAGCTGGAAACAAAGCTTTCAACGGCGACAGATCCGAAACAACGTGCCAAGCTGGAATCTGAGCTTGCGACTGTTAATTCACGTCACAATGAGCTTGCGCAATTAGAACAAGTCAAAATTTCTGAGAGCCAGACGCTTGAGCGTTATATTGAAAAAGGCAAAACATGGATGGACTCGCTCCAAAACCAGATTGCGACGCAAATGGTTTTGCTCAATAAATTGTCGACTGACACCAAGCAGCGCGTAATCCTTTATGATGCTTTGACGAAATCTTTGAAGACGGCACAGCAGCAAGATGTCGCGCATAAGATCAATGAGATTGGAGTGGCGACCGATCAAGAAGCCCAAGTTGCCATGGCGGCAATCGGTGCGGCGACAAATAATAAAATGGCTGAGATGATGGAAGCACATGAAGACCACATCGTCTTTGCGCGAAAAGTGCTAGAAGAGAAAGCCAAGGCGGATGAGCGTTTCGCGCGTCGTTTTGAAAAAATTGTCGAACAGCACGACTCTAACGCTTATGGCGAGGGTGCTTAGAGCACAGCCATGGACTTAAGCTATACGCACCGCGTACTAGATAGTGCGCGGGCGACCCGCCGCTACTTTGCTAAATTTGATCGGATCATTGATCATATTCAATCGGTCGCCAAACTTTCTGTCGATGAAAATCTGATCAGTTCGGCCGAAGCTGGTGTTTTGGCACAATATTTATCCGCCTTAAATAATAGTTTTACGGCGCTGTCTTATAAATATCTAATGACTAATCGCTCGCCAGAATCTGGTAAAATGAGCATCGATAAGACGGATTCGGGTTTCCCAGTTTTCTCAGAGATCATCCAATTGGCAGCAGATTCAACACAGGCAAAAAAACACCTCAATAGTTTGCCGGATCAAGAACGTCTAAAAAAAGATATGGTCAATCATATCTTGACCGAACGCTCAGCCCCGACAACACTACAATATGCTTTGGCACAAAGGATTTATTATGAGGCTTTGGTCGGCACAAATTTGTTCCTAACGCAAAACCATCCGCAGATTGTTTGGGTGGGCAAAGACCTATCACAGGGGCAAAGGCGATATATCGTACATTGGGCAACTTACGATTCAAAAACCAATGTACCCGTCGTATATCTGATGGTGCTTGATGATACGGGCCCGCGCGCTTTGCCTAATGATGAACGCCGCTGGCCACGTGTCCAAGACGCATTGATGGCACAGTCCTTGTCCGAACTAAAACTGCTTACAATCGCAAAGGGCTTTGACGAAGATTTTGACAATCTACACCCAAAAAGCCTGCGACGTTTCCATCTTGGACCTATGCATAGCCATACTTTCACAGAGCAACATGGTCCGATCAGAAATGTACTGGCCGAGGCCGATGGTGAAGAAGGCCTAGATTGGGCGCTTGCCTGGACGGTGGAAACTTTGATTTCTGATGGACAAAAATGGGTCAAAGCAGGCGTTTTTAAACAAGCGCCGAGAGAAATTTATAAACTTGATGCTTTTGATTTATCCGGCAAGCTCGATGGGACAACGGCTATAACACGCGCCTTGATCCTCCCGCACCGCGCCTATCAAGTGATGGAAGAAAAATACTCTGAGCAATTTAAAGGTGTGCGCCGCTATGTTGTTGGCCAGAACGCCAAAATACTCAGCTATACTTAAAGGGAAAAATTGATTTATGTCGACCGCATCTGATCTCATGGAAATTAAAGAAACCGCGATTAAGGAAAAAATTCCAGCGGCACAGGCCATGCTGGATGGATTTGATCATACGCCGCGTTTGGCCAAACCCAAAAATATTGAAAAAGTCGCGTCAAAGTCACCGGGAATTGGAGGCACACGTCGCCGGTTTAGGTCAACGACACCGGGTCTTGTAACACAGTCTACGGCCAAAGCTGAAGGCGTGCATATTATTGCACGTGTTGAAGCAACTGATGGCGATGACGCTCTGATGAGCCCACTCCAGGCGGGCGTTCTTCATGCTTTACGTCGGGCTTTGGCAACGGCGCTAACGGTGTTTGATCAATATGCCGATGCAACGGGTTTATCGGCATTGATGAAAGCAAACCTGGAAGGAAAATTGCCTTCTGGAAAATCCAATACATTTAATGAAGGTTTGGCAGCGGGTTCCGTGGTTGCGCTCCATGTCTTTGCCAATATGTCGAGCTTTTTATTATCTTCGCTCCATGACACATCCGAACTTACAATCGATGTTGGAGACGTTGAAGAGGTCCTGACAGATAATCCGCAACTCGCTTTGACGGGTGCACTTTGGGAGCTTGATCAAGATTTGGCCGTCTTTGCAGATAGCGAAGAAAAACTCATTCCGACGGTTACGGCGTTCCTTGAGCAACTCATGGAAAAGGCCAGCCTTCGCGCACAAAATCTGCCGCGTCTGGAGGCTTTCACATCTGTTGCTTACCGCGTTGAAGAAGATGATTTCGAAATACGTGGATTTGAAGCCTCTAGTCGGGCTAAATCGTCTAAGCTCACTATGAGCTTTAAAAAGCCACATGAAGTTGTCGGCAATCATATCGCTAAATATCAATCTATGAAGCTTTCCAAAATGCTCATGGCTTATGATTTTGAACGCAAGCTAAACCCCTTTGCAGAATTAGGCGGGTTTATTTTTACCTTTATGGGAGACGGCGCACCCGGGACGGGTAAAACAACCCTGATCCAAATGATGGCAGGGCTGATTAATGATTATTGTCAGAATGCAGGATATGCCTTCCGCTATGCTAATCTCAGCACAGACTCTATAGATAGCTATCAAGGAAAATCCGCACAAAATGCGAAGAATTTTATTCGCGAAATTATTGATCCTAATGTCATTGGGTTTGGTACGATTGATGATATTGATCAGCTCGCCGGTAAGCGTGGTGATCGACAATCTTCGGCTGGACAACTCGAAATCACGGCCGTTTTGATGGAGAGTTTCGCAGGCGCCAATACGGTTGTACGGGGCAATTGTACCTTTGGTATGTTTTCCAACTATCCTGAAAATGTGGATGATGCGCTACGGCAACGCGCAGCCGCACGTTTCCTCGTTGACGGTCCGCAAAGCCGTGAAGACTATATTGATATATTGCATCTTTTAATGGGTAAAAATCACGATATTCCTGTTGGAAAACATGATCTCTTTGCCGCGCAAGAAATTAAAAAGGCCGTATCTGCTAGCTATGAAAGCTATTCCCAACCTAAAGAAGAAAAATTGCGTGAAGTTTTTGATACGATCACAAAAAAGCTTGGCAAGCTTGAAACTATCACAGAACTTGGAACCTATCTCAAAGCTATCCAAGAGGTTGATCACCGTTTCACGGGGCGGGCAATCAAAAATATTACAGACGCAATCAAAGTCCGTGCCATGGATTTTGAATTGCCTGATGAATGGATGGAAAATACGGAACTTTTCCTAGATAAAGATTATGACACGAAAAAGAAAATGATTGCCGATCTATCTAAGGAAATCACGGTGGATATGGTGGTTCAGGAAATCAATCGCTATGCCGATTCTGAATTCCGTTATGCCGATAAATCTGACGAAGTTGCCATTGATAATATGGTGCGAGATTTTGGTCGTCAGGAAGAAGCCAAGAAACGCTATCTTTCGTCTAAAGGCAAATAATCTATGATGCGTCTCATCAAAGCCGGGCTCATGTATGGGAACCTCTATGAGGTCTCCACGCCTGCGCTTGTGGAGCGCTATAATCGAGCCTTAGAACATCTCACAGGCAAGCGGACAGAGCTAACCGAATTTCATATTGATATTGTTGGGGCTTCACCTGAAATCGCGCATGAATTTGATGATCCGCTATATCTGAACCCGCATGGCGCCAATCAAATGTTTATTTTGGTCTCAACAGATCAGAAGACGGCACCGCTCCTCAATTCACAATTCTCAACCTCGCGTTCAATTTTGAAGAAATATATTGAAGAGAATGAGGATCAGCTTTTTGCGCTTACGGCGCGCGAAGCTGTTGCTGGCGAATTGATGAATTCGGTCTTCAAAATCGACCAGCCTGCCGACCTACTCGATATAAATCAGATCGAAGTGACAGCCGATACGTCACAAAGCCATGTCGCCGAAGCCGAAGAACTGACGGGTCTTATTGATCGATTTGTTAATGATGATGATGCGTGGTGGGATGACGTCCTGATTGCTGAGATGATCGAACTTGCCAAAAAGACAGGCAATATTCAACGTAACCCCGTCAAGCTTGAGCCCAAGACATTTGTTCCAGGTAATTATTTCACCTCGCATTTTGGCGGCGTTTATGTCTTTCGCGATGCAAATACGCCAACACTTATTGCGCGTGAAAAAGTCGACGGGCTCGATGACGTTGATATCGCGCAAATTCTAACCTTTGAAGACCGCGAAGGGATTGCAAATTGGCTCCGTGATGAAGGGCTCTCACAGCTTATTGTTCAAAAGCCCAATCAAGATAGCGCCTTAGTCATTCGTCAAAAGATGGATTTTATTGTCGTGACTGTCGCAGCCGATAAAGGACATGATCTTGCGGGTCTGTCGAGGCAAAATATGCGCGCACTTGAGCGGCGCTTTGCCAATGATCTCCCGGAAGAATTTTCTGGCCTCATGGATGTATGGCGATGGGCGTCTATGGGTGGACGTGTCCCGAAAATGGGTCCCGAACATCCGGCTTTTTTCTATGCGCTTCGCGGCTCACAACATAACGACCGAGATCTAGTGAATATGTTATTGACGGATTTGTCTCGACTTGATTTCCGTCAGCTCTTTATCATGCATAAGCAGCTTTTTTATGATCGGTATCGTGAATGGTCCGAGGAGAAAAAAGAGTTTGTGGTCCGGTTTCTCGCTCAAGAATATGCGATGGATAAGGCGGGCGCCCGCGATGCCTTGTTCGGGGCAGAGCCTGCCATGATCGAAAAAGAGCCAATCAAAATTAAGAACACATCATCTGGTCCTTGGGCAAGTACGCCGCCTCAAACATCAGTTAAGTCTAAGAATGTTAAGTATTCAACCGAGACGTCTCGGCAAGAATATCTGAAAGTCGAAATTGCTCAACCCTATGTTAGTCCATGGGGAAAACCCGATAAGAAATATAGGAAAGGTCGCAAAAGGAGATAGATCATGTTCCCACTCATTCGAAATATTGTCATCATATTTTTATTGCTGACGGTAGTCTATGCGGTACTTAGTTTTGTAAGTCGAATGAAAGAACGTGCGCGACTGGCCGCAGACTATGAGTTGCAATCGGACTTAAAGAAAACAACGATAGAAAAAGACGTCTTTATAGCTGCAGGTATGAAAAAATATGGGCGGTCTTATAAACCGAAATTGATATTGGGTGTCTATGTAATACCAGGCGCAATTATGAGTTTCCTCGTCTATCTGGCCCAATATACATAAGGAGGCAAAAATGAAATTTTTAAAACATGTGCCCGCTCTCATCCTATTTGTAATTGGGGCAATTCTTTTAAACTATTATCTTCCAGACCGCGATGTTGTTCAAATTGTCGGGACAGAGGTCAAACGTATTGATATTGGCAAGGGTGCACCTTTTTGGGATCGTGGAGATATTGGCACAAATGAAGAAGCGACACGAGATGTCCGCTTTATCAATGCGGTCAATAAAAGAGGAAATTCAAAAGTATACCGGAATGAAGATACGGGTTGGGGATTTCCGCCCTATTTCAAATTCAATAGTAGTGACGTCACGGCGCAAGCCCAAAAACTAGAACAAGAAGAGGGTCAATGGGTCGCGGTCAGACATTATGGCTGGCGGATCAGATTGTTTTCTATTTTTCCAAATGCCACATCTATTAAACGCGTCTCTGGTCCTGATGCCTTTTTGATCCCATGGTTTAATATCGTTTTTATCGGCTTGCTATTATTTATCTGGCTTGGTCTCTGGTGGAAAATCAGGGCATGGAAAGCCAAACGACTTGATCCGACACTTGACAAAGTCGGCGATACACTTGGAGAGGCTGCGCGTGATGTTAGCGCAGGCGTTGGTGAGGGGAGTAAAAAAGCTCAGGGCCTTTGGCGTAAATTATTTGGAACGACAAAACCACGCAAATGATTGGGGTTTCAGTCTTGCTCGTGATCCCGCGCCCATTTGTCTGAGAAATAGACACCAAAGACGAGAATGATAATGGTCAGCAGCGTGACGACGCCGCCCCAGAGCCAATAAGGCCCGCCTAAAATACTGCCTATTTTGGCCGTATCTGAGCTCATAACCTGACCATTGATCTCGCCGCCACCGACAAAGAAATAACTAAAATCTGTGAGCGCATCGATACAGAGTGCGATGGCCAAAATTTGCGTGACATAGACCAACCAATGTACCGGCAGTTTCCAAGCCATGGCGCCGATCAGGCTGGCGCCAAACGCCAAAGCGAGGCGCGTAAATGCATCGGCAGCCCAAATTTGTGACACGAGGAGTAAAACCGCCAATATGATCAGGGATAGACGGTACCGGCTTAAACCTCGCGTCAGAAAAATCATCACAACGCCTAACAAACTAGGCGCAAGTAAGCCCAAAAATAAGACACTCAGTTTTTGAAAACTATGTGTCGTATAGGTTAGCGCGGTCCCAGAAAGACTAGGGGGGTAAATAGTAAGTTTTTTAAATTCACCGCCCGTAAAAATAGCACCCAAACCGTGACCTAATTCATGTATCCAGGTCGACAGAAAAACAATCGGTATGCGGACTAAGGGAAACTGGATGAGCAAATAAACGATAAAACACAGGCCCCAAAATTGCGCAGCCGGAAGGCGAGGCGGTCGGTTTTGGTTGTTTAGGTTGTGAACTTTATAGCTGGCCATATTTATCTGATAATATGAAAATATGGGCTTACAAGGGTCAACTGTTTATATTGGACTGTTGAGGGTCATAGTGGGACTGACGACCGCTAAAATTAAGCGGTCGTCATTATGTTTTATATATAGGCGATTAGGCGTCTACCTTATCGTTTTGGCTATGTGTAAATAAGCAAATCGCCAAGAATAATGTGGCGACGACGCCAGAGCCGCCGGCGAGAGGGCGAGGGATGAAGCCTGCTTGTATCCCAAACATCATAACCAATGCGTTTGCGATCAGCGCCACTGCACCAGCGGCCACAGCTAATCCACCCAAAATCGTTCCGCCTTGTTTCAGTTTTGCTAGGCCAAAGACAATAGCGGCGAGACCTAACAGAACTTTGGCCGCGTTATATAAAAAGAATGAAAGGGCGACGACTGAGAAGGCCATGGGACCTAAGGCTTCATAGGTTTGGGTGGCGGCCCGAAAGGGGCCAAATTGCAATAGGCCAATGCCAACTTGTGTTACATTTAGAATAGTACTGAAGGCGATGGCAGCAAACCCTAATGCATAGCGTTTATCCTGCACCATAGCCGCGCCTGCAAAGGCTGCCATTAAGACAAAGATTAAGGCTTCCAAACGCCATAAAATTTTACGATCAATGTCAGGCGCTTGTTGATAGAGCAGCGTGTAGATTGGTTGAATGATGGCAGCCAATAATAAAAGGATAGCCAAAATTTTGATTGTGCGGTTTTGGGTAAATTCCATGATCTCTCTCCCAGATGACAGTGATGTTGTCTTTTTATTTGGACGCAAAATCTAAAGCTGGATGGGGATGAACTCAATGATAAACGAAGCCCGTTTTATTCAAATCGGTAAACTGTTCGTGACCTTCACGCGCAGATCAGTATATATTCGTGTCGATTTATGATTGATCTAGACTTTGAATTTGAGAGTGAAGTCTGGCTTTGGCAAGCCGAGAAAGGCGCTTGGCATTTTTTGACCGTTCCAGAAGATATATCAGAGGATATCAAGGCTTTCACAAAACACCTCGCCCGAGGGTTTCGCTCTGTGAAAGTAGGTGTTCGAATTGGAGATACGGTCTGGAAAACTTCGATCTTTCCGTCGAAATCCCATAGCGGATATATCTTGCCTATTAAGGCCTCGGTCCGAAAGGCAGAGGGTGTTTTTGTTAATGATAAGGTTATCGTCAAGCTGAACGTTCCGACCTAGTCATTTTGCGATAAGTTAAACTCAGAAATTGCACTAAGACGCGTGCAAACAGGCTGACATGTGGATTTCTATGATTTTCGCAGCGCTTGAGCTTGCCAATTTTAGGAGACTCGGCGGATAGACATCTCATGAAAAAAATAGAGATTCTTCCGGTCAGCTATAGCTTATGGGCCCAAGATAAAGCTGCTTTTGCGCAGGCTTTTGGTGAGAGTTTTGTAGAGACAGGTTTTGCGATCATTTCCGATCACGCCATTCCATCTGATGTGATTAAGGACGCTGATGCGCTTACCAAAGCTTTTTTTGATCTCCCGACCGAGACCAAATTGAAATATTCAGATGCTGATAATGGGTTTCAACGCGGATATTCTCCGATTGGGACTGAAAACGCCAAAGGGAATGAAATTTCAGATTTCAAAGAGTTCTGGCATACAGGTCGAAAACTTGATCAAAACTCACCTTACCGCGATGTTATGAAAGACACTCCACATGTCAGTGATATGCCGAAATTTAATCGCGCGACACGTATTTTATATGAAGCCTTCGATAAATTTGGCTCTGACCTCTTGCAAGCCTTGGCGATCTATCTGGACATCACACCCAATTTTTTTGATGATAAAGTCAATGTCGGAAATTCAATCCTGCGATTACTCCATTATCCTGCCCATGACACAGCTCCACCAAAGGGTTCTATGCGAGCGGCAGAACATGAAGATATAAATTTGATTACATTGCTTTTGGGGGCGGAAGAGGCGGGGCTTCAAGCCCGACATCGCAATGGAGACTGGTTAGATGTAAACGCGCCTGAGGGTGCTATTGTTGTGAATGCGGGTGATATGTTGCAGCGCCTTACAGCTGGCCTCATTCCGTCGACAACCCATCGTGTCTTAAATCCGTCTCCAGAACGGGCGCGGTTTCCGCGCTATTCCAAGCCTTTTTTCTTACATCCAAATCAGGACTTTTTAATCACGCCCTTGCCAGGCTGTGTTGCCAAGACGGGTCAAGCAGAGCCACCTATAAGTGCAGGTGACTATCTCAATGAAAGATTGCGTGAAATCGGCTTGTTGACGCCTTAAGACGGACGCTAATTACTCCGCAGCGACAATGGTTTCACTATCACCAGAGGATTTGCGCCCTGGCGCCTTACGACGTCTGGTAGGCTTCTCTTCTGATGCTGATAGCTCGTCATTATCCGTTTTTGGCTTGCTTGCTTTTTTCTCAAGCTTTATTTTGGGAGCGTCCGATTTTGGCGTGACGACATCGAGGGCGGAAGATGCATTTTCATCCTCGACCTGATCGTCTGGCCGACGCTTTTGAGCGCGTGGGAGCTCTTCATAGGGTTGTTCGTCTGATGTTTCTTTTGCACTTGACCGGGCATCTTCGCGCGCCGCACGCTCAGCATCGGCTTTTTCACGTGCTTCTTGTTTAGCAGCTTCTTGAATATTCATAAGGCGCAAATAATGTTCGGCATGTTGTAATAGGTTTTCGGCCTTAACCCGGTTGCCGCTCATCTTAGCATCGCGCGCAAGAGAGGTATATTTTTCGAAAATTGTAGAGGCATTGCCTCGAACTTTAACATCAGGCCCCTGACTATCCATCGACCTGTTGAAATTATTATTATTATTATTGTTCCGGTTTTTATTCCGGTTGCGGCGTTGACGCTTCATTATTTAACCTCAGATTGGGGCGATAGGGGAAAATTGCACTCGCAAAATTTTGGAATTAAGGCACAACCTTCATTTTATCGGCTTAACCAGCGGGTGCCGGAAATTTGTCCGGACATCCAATCACACTGTAGTTATCGTGTAGCAAATGCTATTGGGGATGAAAAGGGCTTTTTCACCAACGATTTCATTTAGTTGGAGATAACTTAATGATTGCCCCCAAAACTGATAATGCGCGGATGACCGCCTAGATCGTAAGATATGTCAGGTTTTTGAAACCCAGCCGCTTTGACAATAGATGTAACCGTATCGGCTTGATCATATCCGATTTCTAATCCTATCCAACCGCCGGGTTGAAGATGATTGCCCGCACCTTCCATGATTAAGCGGTAATCCCGAAGCCCGTCCTCGCCGCCTGATAAAGCCAGTGCAGGATCAAAATTAGCAACTTCTGGTTCAAGCTCTGCCATGGCCTTTGCGGCAATATAGGGTGGGTTTGATAGAATTACATCGAATTTTTCTTGGGGTTGAATAGGGTCCCACCATTTACCAAGTCGAAATTCAACATGTGGCAGAACGCCCAAAGCAGATGCATTTTCCTTCGCAATTTTAAGGGCGTCTTCTGATATATCCGTTGCAATTAAACTGGCGTCCTTATTTTCCGCCAATAAAGTCAATCCAATCGCGCCACTTCCCGTGCCAAGATCTAGAATATGAGGCGTCTCAATATGTTTGATAGCGCCCAGCGCAAGTCCCACCAAAATTTCCGTATCTGCGCGAGGTGATAAAACGTCCTTTGAAATTTTAAACCTCCGCCCATAAAACTCTCGCCATCCCAAAATATGGTCTAAGGGTTCGCGCGCGAGCCGCCTTTGCATATGATCAGATATGACGGCGAAAATTTCAGGTTTTAAAATTTCTTGCCCGTTTAACATCAAAGCCGTGCGGTCCACGCCCGTTGCATCCAGAATTATGTCTAAGGCCTCACTTTCGGCAAAGGGAATTTCAGCGTCTTGGAACGCTTGCGTCAAAAACCGTTTTGCGGACCGTGCGGATAAGCCGGAATAAGGACCAGATCGAGGGCGTTTATCAAGCGGTGTTACCATTAGAATCTAAACGGTATTTATCTGTGCAATCGCGGATTCGATCAATTTTAAGTCTGTTGGCCGAGATAGGCTATGATCGCCGCCTTTCACAAGGCTGTAGCTTACGTCTTCCGAGTCAAGTTGATCCAATAGTCGTTTTGAATAGGTCCACGGAACAACATTATCCTGATATCCTTGCAATATACGAATAGGGCAGGTGAGGGGGATGGGGTTATCTAAAATTTGACGCGTCCGTCCATCCTCTATCAAGGCTCTGGAATAGGCATAGGGTTCTTCATAACCTGAAGGCTCATAGACCACGCCGTCATTTTCAAGTGCTTTAATTTGGGCTTCGCTCCAGCCTGCCACGGTCAGCTTTTCGGTAAAGTCAGGCGCCGGGTTTATAAGTACCAGTCCTTTGACCTGATCAGGGCTTTCAAGGGCCGCTAAAAGAGACGCCCATCCGCCCATAGATGATCCAATCATGATGACAGGACCATGGGCAAGTGTCTCACGGACGAAATTTACATCAGCGGCCCAACGCGACATGGTTCCCTCAATAAACTCGCCACTGCTTTCGCCGTGGCCGAAATAATCAAAGCGTATAAAGGCTTGTCCACGATGTTTCGCCCAAGCATGAAGATGTACGGCCTTCCCACCCTCCATATCGGATTTCAGCCCCCCACACCAAATTAGGGTCGGGCCAAACCCCTCACTCATTTTATAGGCAATTTTTTCGCCGTCTGACGTGTTCAAAAAATTTAATTTGTCGAGATTATTGTGCATTATCCAATTCATTCGTTTAAGAGCGTCTTTATGAATGTGCTCCAAATTTTACCAGAGCTCAATGCCGGAGGTGTTGAGCGAACGACGGTTGAAATGGTCGAAGCTCTGACAGGGGCGGGGCATGGGGCTCATATCTTATCTGCTGGCGGACGAATGGTTGCCGATATTGAGGCGCTGGGCGGCGTGCATCATACAGGCAAGATTGGATCAAAAAATATCTTATCCGTGCCATGGAGGATCGCAGGCATTCGGCGCTTGGTCGTTGAGCATAAAATAGACCTTATTCATGCACGTAGCCGCGCACCGGCCTGGCCTGGCATGTTTGCAGCCCGTGCGGAAAAAATCCCTTTTGTGACGACCTATCACGGCATTTACAAAGCTAGCGGACCGCTCAAGCGATTTTATAATTCTATTATGGCGCGCGGTGATGCTGTGATTGCGAACTCAAATTTTACGCGCGATTATTTGATTGACCAGCACGGCACAGATAAGAAGCAGATCACTGTCATCCCGCGCGGTGTGGATATGGCGCAGTTCGATCCGACACGCATTGATAGGAAATCCGTAAACACCTTGCGCGAAAATTGGGGTGTTGACGAAGGGGATATTGCGGTGGTTTTACCGGGGCGGCTGACCAGGTGGAAAGGACAGATGGTTGCCATTGAAGCCTTGGCGCACTTACCTCCAAAATATCACTTGATTCTGGTCGGAGACCCGCAAGGTCGCGAGGCCTATGTGAATGCGTTGAAATCGGCCGCAGAGTTACATAGGCCAGATCATAAGGGCGTTGTTTTTGCGCCGCATACGAAAAATATGCCGGCCCTTTTGATGGCTGCAGATATTGTTCTTGCGCCCTCCACAGAACCCGAAGCTTTTGGCCGCATTGCGGCGGAGGCCCAAGCCATGAACCGGCCAATTATCACAACGGATCATGGCGGTTCATTAGAAACAGTTCTGCAAGGTAAAACGGGATGGCGAGTCCCGCCAAGTGATGCGCAGGCTTTGGCGGAGGCCATTCTTAAAGCAGATGCGCTGAGTGGAGTAAAAACCGCAAGAGACCGCATTGCAACGGATTTTTCCAAATCAAACCTGCAGCAGGCCGTATTGAAACTATACGAAAACTGTCTGGATTCAGCAGGGAATTAACGACTTTCCCTTGTATATGCCCTTTAAAACATCCATATACCGCCCCGGATTGTAGTAAATATGGAGTATAACAATCGCTAGAAGACCCCTTTCGGCCCAACCTGCCAAAAAAATCAAAGGCCCACGCATAAATCGTGACATTACCGCCGATAATGTCCTGCTAATTCTGGCCGATGGAGAAAAACGGGGCATTGTACCCATAAATGAAGCGCTTTCTGCAGCCAGTGCAGCTGGCCTCGATCTGGTCGAGGTTGCCCCTGGACAAACACCTGTTTGTAAGGTTCTGGATTATGGAAAGATGCGCTTTGAAAACCAGAAGAAAAAAGCGGCTAATCGTAAGAATCAACGCACGCAATCCCTCAAAGAAATAAAGATGCGACCCAATATCGACACGCATGACTATGAAGTGAAAACGAAAGCTATGCGTAAATTCTTTGATCGAGGCGACAAGGTCAAAGTGACGGTTCGCTTTCGGGGCCGCGAGATGGCGCATATGGACCGCGGTATGGATTTGCTGCAACGTGTTAAGGAAGATTTTGAAGAAGACGTAAAAGTCGAATTTGAACCTAAGACCGAAGGTCGGATGATGACAATGGTTTTAGCACCTAAGAGTTGAAACCGGCCTTATAACGCCATGCCCATAAATCGGCTATCCATGGGATTGTCGTAATATTTTTCAATATCGCGAAAACCTAGCTTTTCATAGATTGTATTGGCGTGGATTAAGCCGTGATCCGTATCTAGATAGATCATGTCATAACCGATTTCTTTGGCTGTCTTAAGCGAAGCTTGGCATAATTTTAATCCAAGACCAAAGCCGCGCCCATTTGGGCGACAATAGAGGCGCTTTAATTCGCATATATTATCTTTGAATGGCTTTATCCCACAAGCCGCCATTGGGGACCTGTCAATTTTTGCAAGAAAAAGCGCGTCATATGTGTGTGGGAAGTCTGAAAATTCTTTTTCAGTACCTTGAAATGAGAGGCTTTGACCGAGATATTCTTCAACGAAATTTAGATATTCGATGAATATCGCTTTGACCGCGGCAATGTCGTCGACAGATTCGGCTCGAAAAATTTCGATAGTTGGCATTATACGCCGGCTGCAATTTCCAGTCTTTGGATTAATTCATCCGAAATCTCTCCCGTTTCGGGCATGCCATTAATTTTCTGGAATTCACGAATAGCATCTTGGGTTTTTGGACCCGTGGCGCCGTCTATGCCGCCAATGTCAAAGCCAAGATCTGATAATAATGTTTGGGCGGTCTTGATACGTTGGACCCGGGCGCCCTGACCATTTTGAGCAATTTCAGTTGATTGTTTTACCCAAGGCACGTCTCTGAATAGCCCATTTGCCGCTTCATCGACGGGTTTTGGATTAAAGCGCGCCGCATCAGATTCAATTTTTGTTCGTTTCGCCTCATCCAGTTGAGGTCCGATCGCTGCAATTCGAGCTGGGGCACCTTGGTCACCTTGTCGCGCGGCGACATTATACCAAAAATAGGCAACTGACAGGTCTTGTGCGACACCTTCTCCGGACTCTCTTAAGAAAGCGACATTGAATTGACTGTCAACAACGCCGTGTTCGGCAGCTTTGGTAAACCAATCTAGCGCGAGTTCCGGGTTGGGCTCTAACCCTCCATCGCCATTATAATGAAAGTTTCCGAGATCATGCATGGCGATGCGGTTTCCGCCAATCGCAGCGCGTTCGACAAGCTCACGTGCCGTAACGACATCTTTGGTAACACCTGTGCCTGTTTCATAGAGCTTGGCAAGTCGGTATTGAGCTGCGGGTTGATTGCGATTTGCAGCAAGTCTTATCAAGCGAGCTGCTTCTTGCGGTTGGCCATTTTGTAATTTTGTCAGACCCATTTGGAATTGCGCGATTGGGTTTCCGGCTTTGACAGCGTCTAACAGTGCGGATTGTTGCTGATCAATCCCCTGAGATGGCGCGAGTTCGACAATTCCACCTGCACTCTGAGGTGTCTGCGTGATCGCCTTAGGGGCGGTCGCTTGAGCGTTGCGGGACGGATCATATTGGACGGTGTCGATTTGTCCTGGCTGATTTTGTTGCGTCGATGGAGCTTCATTGTTTATCGCAATAGGGTCCAAATTACCATCTGGGCCGTTACCCAATATAGATTTTGCGGCGAAAACACCAACGACTGCGACCCCGGCCGCGATGGCACCTATGCGTAGATTTCGTCCCGATATTGGACCTGATTTCCCTGATCTATTCTTTTTCGTTTTGACGAAATCGCTCGCAATCCGTTCAGCCCGCATCTCATCCTCTTCAGCATAGGCTGGATTGCCATATGTCTCTAGCGGTTGTGGCGCGCTTATAACCTCATCTAAAATGGCCGCTGTAGGTGCGAGTGCGTCGGAACTGCCCATAGGCGGAAGTTGAGGCGGCATTGGCTGCGGCAATTGAGGTGGGAGTTGCGGCGGCATTTGAGGCGGTAAGCCGGGCGGGAGGTCTGAAACCGACGGTAACTCAGAAGTTGTTGGGCCAGAAATGCTCGGCTGATGCGTTGGATTAAGATTCGTTGGTAATGGCGCGGCAATTGTCGGAAAGCTTGTCGGATCATACTCAACAGGGATATGCGAATCTTTAGTTTCCTTGGACTTGCTTTTTTGTTTTGCCCGTTTTTTTTCTGGTGCTTTTTGTTCTGGTACTTTGTGGTCTGGTACGGGCGTTTCTGCCATTTGAGGCGGGTTAACGGCAGACGCATAAGGATTGTCATCCCTTATGGTGGGTAGCGCTGGTGGAGCACTCATCTGCGCCATTTGCCGGGCCATGGACACAACATTCGTCTGAGTCGTATCCGCAGCCGGAGCTTGAGTTGTAAGAGGTATCGTATGTTGCGTATTTTGAGATTGCAACGTTGCTAATCTGGCGTGTAAACGCGAAATTTCGTCTTGTAAACGGCCTAGGGTTTCGCTCATATGATCGACCCGCGGATCTTCAATATTTGCCGGTACAATTTGAGGAACTGGGGTATTTTGGGGATCAACTGGTGTCCATGCAGCAGCAATTGTTTCTAAAGCCTCCAGTCGGGTTGTGACGTCGATTTGCGAGGATTTGAAATTTGCTTGTGTTTCTTGGGCCAAGTCTGCAAGCCGCTCAGCTGTTTGCGTATCAGATTGTTGGGAACGTTCACCCAAAACAGCGGCAAATTCGGCAACTTTATCACCAATTTTATTTAAAGCGATTGCTGCTTCATCTTCGACGGTATCGATACGTTTGCCCAAACTGACTTCAGAGTCCGCCAAGCGTTTCATAACGTCTGCCAAATCCGTCTTGCGGGCCGTAGACTCTTCTGAAAGCCTAGTATCTATGGCTGTCGCGAGCCCAGAAATGTGACGGTTTAATTTTGCGATTATTGCTTTTTGAGAGCTTTCAAAATCATCCAATCTTGTGTGAGCGGAGGCTAACGTTGTCTGCAATGTGTCTGGCGTTACGGTCCCAAGTTCGGCCCGAAGCTTTTGTCTTACATTTTTAACAGCCAGCTTAAAATCCGATTGAATTTTTTGCTCGAGCTGATCCAGGCCTTTTTTTAGGGCGTTTTGATCTTTACGGGCCGTCCAACCAGATGCCTTGGCAAGTTTGGCTAAACGTGTTTCAAAATCTTTGAGTGTGGAACTTTGTGTTCCGCCCAGTTTCGATAATCGAGTCTCAAGCTTTTTCAGCTCTGTTGCCAAGCCAGCTACAGAAGGGCGTTTCGCAACCGTTTTTGTTCGTTTTGCAGCGGGTTTGGGCGTCTTGTTCGCAACCCTGTTTGTCGGCTTTGCAGTGGGTTTTGGTGTCTTGTTTGCAACCTTGTTTGTCGACTTTGCAACGGGTTTGGGCGTCTTGGTTG
>CAYTLJ010000045.1:0-18862 GCA_964438555.1 uncultured Algimonas sp. | reverse complement strand
GTGATCAAATCATCCTTGGAGGCCAGTGTGAGAGCGCCCGAAACCAAACTGTCTGGTGAATTAGAGGTTTTGGGACTCACAGATGCGAGTTCATATGCCAATCCGAAAAATCCGTCAGACCTTTTGGCGGATTATCTGATCGTGTCCAAATGCCTGCTCAATGTGAAAAGCGATGATATTCTTGTCACAGATTTAAAATGTGCCGATGATTGGAAAAAATGCGAGCGCAGCTGGCGGTATTTCCAAGGTGAGGGCGATATAACGGCGCGTGATCACGAGGCTGTATCCGCTTTTGACGCCAAATAGTGTTGCCATAGCGGAAGGCCTGGAACGGAGACGCGAATATCAAAGGCGGATGTGTTTGCGGGCCAAAGCTCTAACATTTGGACGCATCCTGAAATATTCAGAAGTTTAAATTTAGAGCTAGAATCTCGAAAAAACCCTTGATTCTACCAAATTTGACCCTATTTGCAGCGTCGAAGGCGCGTTTTGGCGCATAAAAGCGAGTTATAGGCCAGTCTCATCTTAAGGATGAATTAACAATATTCCCCCAACAGCCGTCACAAATGTGATTAAATTGCAACGATTTGGCCTAAAAGGCGCAAGTTTTGCAAGATTACTTGGGAAACACATTGTTTTACTGGCCGAAAAGTTTACGGAGCGCCTCAATGCGCAAAGTTAAAGCACAGAAGATGTCCGGATGGGCGGCAGGCATCGTTTCTATAGCGACGATTGCAGTTGTTATTCCCATGATCGGAAGCAAAGCGTCTGACCAAAGGTCTAATGCGGCTTGGCTAGATGCAGCCCATGATTTTCGTCTGCATATGTCTCAAATATCGCCCGCTGAGACGGCAGATATAGAGCGTTTTCAAGATACCAGGTCTTTGAGAGCTTTATCCAATATTCGGATTGAGCATTTACGCTGGTCTGCCAACCGCGCCTCTGAGCATCAATGTTTATCAGAAGCGATATATTATGAGGCGCGTTCAGAATCGCGTTCTGGCCAATTAGCGGTCGCTGATGTTGTGAAAAACCGCGTGTCTTCGAAACATTATCCAAATTCGATCTGTGGTGTTGTATATGAAAATGCCGATCGTCCCTATGCGTGTCAGTTCTCATTCGCCTGTGATGGGTCAATGGATCAAGCACCAATTGGAGAGGCTTGGGAGCGCTCGAAAAAAATGGCTCAGATATCTTTATCGGGTCAAGTTTTCGATCTTACGCAAAACTCAACCCACTATCACACGGTCAATGTTGATCCCGATTGGGCCAAGACGCTTGAATTAAAGAAACAGGTTGGGTTTCACCTTTTCTATCGTCCGAGTTGGCGTGAACGTAATACGCAAACGGCAGCAATTGCCGTCGCGCCGCCAACTTAAAACCTCACAAGGTAAATTCTATAGACCTAATAGATCAGGGCGATCTATGCCTCGGCGGTCGCAGGCTGCGAGTACAGTGTTTCTGAGTAGGCACGCTATTGTCATGGGGCCGACACCGCCAGGAACAGGTGTAATCGATCCTGCAACTGATTTGGCCGTTTTGTAATTTACATCTCCGACTAAACGGGATTTGCCTTCATATTTCAGGCTTGGCACCCGGTTTATACCAACGTCAATCACACAGGCACCTGGCTTAACCCAATCCGCTTCTACCATTTGAGGGCGGCCTACGGCGGCAACCAAAATATCAGCGCTTCGGCATATGTCTGGCAGGTCTTTTGTACGTGAATGCGCGATGGTGACCGTGCAATTTTGTTCCAAAAACATAAGTGCGGCGGGTTTTCCGACAAGAATAGAGCGTCCAAGAACCACGCAATGTTTGCCTGATAAATTACCAAGTGCCGATTTTGCGAGGATAACTGATCCCGTAGGCGTACAGGGCCGTAATCCAGATTTACCCAGAACCAGCCGTCCGGCGGAGACTTCTGTCAGCCCGTCAACGTCTTTTGCGGGATCAATTTCCGCAATCACAAGGTTACTGTCCAAATGATCAGGTAAGGGCAATTGGACGAGGATTCCGTCAACCGTGTCGTCCTGATTCAGTCCTCGGACACAGGCCATAACGTCGTCTTGCGTTGCGTGCTCACTCAGTCTGAATTCTAAAGACCGCATCCCTGTTTCTTCGGTGAATTTGATTTTATTGCGAACATAGACCTGACTGGCGGGATCATCTCCAACCAGAACAACCGCCAATGTAGGTTGAAAGGAGAGGGCTTTTACAGCTGTCGCTACCTTTTCACGTGTTTCGGCCGCAATAGCTTTACCGTCAATTTTATGGCTCATTTCGATCTCTTTTTACGGGAATCGCTTGGTTTACAGCGCCTAGCTAACACTTAGCCTTTCCAAATTGTAGGGTAAAACCTCTGTGAGACTGTCTTGGCAGAAGATATGTGCTATGGTTTAAGCGAAATTAAGAAAGGCGCGTTAGCGGTTCATTATGACATTAGTCCGAACAGTCTTAAATATTGCTAGCCTCGCACTTTTAGCGTTGGCTGGGTGGCTATTGGTTCGGAGTGTTTTAGGGTTTTTAAATCCCGAAAGTCTCTATGAACCAGATCCCGTCATCGCGCCATCGGCTGTGAGCGTTCAGCCGGGCCAAACGCGGCGTTATGATTTTTCGTCCGATCCATTTACAAAAGCTGATGTCGCGCCAATTGAAGAGGAAGAAATTCTGACAAGTGATGCCCCTGAAACGTCACTTGATTTGACCTTAAAAGGTGTTGCCACAGATGGGGCGGCGAGCATTGCCACACCGGGTGGGGCTGAGAAGAACTTTAGAATAGAAGACGAGATAATGAACGGTGTTACACTTGATGACATTGGTAAAGACTTCGTGACTCTCAATGTGAATGGAGAAATCCAGAAACTTTCTTTAGAACGCTCGCAATCTACTCAAAATGGTGACTCTGTTATAAAAACCGCGCCCAAAGCAGATGTAACTAAAATATCAACCACCTCGCCTCAAAACGCGTCTAGGAGAAATATTAGCGTGTCATCATCATCCGTAAATGCGCAGACATTGCTGAACCAAATTAATATCTCACCGGATTTCGGCCTAGAGAATGGTCAAAAAGTACAAAGAGGGTTTAAAATCAACCCGAAGTCTGGCGTAGATTTATCGGCTTATGGTTTGAAGTCTGGTGATGTTTTAACGCGTATTGGACCTCTACAGCTCAATACGGAGCGTCTGGATTTCCAAACCCTCCAAAATTTAATTTCACAGGGAGCCGCACAAGATGTAGAAATCTTGCGCAATGGAAACCCTGTCACCATCCGTATAGGCCAGTGAAATGACTTTTAGGAAATTTTTGACGAGCGCTGCCCTAAGTTTGACGCTGATTGGGGCTGGACTATCGACTCCCGTATTCGCGGCAGATGATCACATCATCAATATGCAAGATGTCGACATTAAAACCTTTATCGAGAATGTTGGCATTGTGACAGGCCGGACGGTTGTGATTGATCCGCGTGTAAACGGCAAAGTTAATATTGTCTCAGAAGACCCCTTAAATGACGGGGAAGTCTGGTCCGTTTTTAAAGAGGTTTTACGGGTTCATGGCTATACAGTCGTTCGCACTGCTTTAGGCGATTACCGGGTCACCTTGTTACAAGGATCGGCCCAAGATGCGCCTCTAACCTCTGGCGACGGTGTGTCCGGGCAATTTAATACGGCAATATTGCCAGTACCGGATGGATTAGGAGCAGAGGCTGCGCGGTTGATAAAACCGGTTATGCATGCTCAAGGTCAAGTCTCGGCAAATCCAGACGGCAACATTATTGTTGTAACCGATTTCCCGGAAAATCTGCGTAAGGCACGTGCAATCGTCGCGGCGATGGGATCAGGTGGGAAAGTCCGTGAGACATTTCAATTGTCTCAACTCTCCGCACTTGATGCCCAAGAGGTTTTACGAGAATTAGGTGGAACAAAATCCCCTTTTAAAGTTGTCGCGGTAGGCTCAACCAACAGCATCATTGTTGAAGGCCCTCAATCCGAGATCGATGCGCTTCGCCCGCTCATCCGTAGTATGGATGTAGGAAGCAACACACCGCGCGGCGCCGTATCTATAGTGCCTTTGCGCTTTGCAGATGGTGAAGGTTTGATTGATCTCATTAATGGGCTTTTGCCAAGTTACACAGTGGACGGTCAGGCCCCGCCCACTGTCGCTTATGAGCCAGGCTCCAACACACTCGTCATTAGCGGAGCGGCTGAGGTACAGAGAGACCTAGAAGAAATCATTCGCCGTCTTGATCAGCGTCGACCACAAGTAACAGTCGAAGCCATTATTGTAGAAATCTCAGACAATGCGGCCAAAGAATTAGGGGTTCAATTTGCCCTAGGCGGCGTGAATGGATCAACCGTACCATTAATCGGAACGAATTTTTCCAGACAGGCGCCAAACTTGCTGTCCCTTGCTGGCGTTTTAGGTGGGGCAACGCTCGGGCAAGATACGACTGATTTAACGGGTATTGCAGATGCTGCGGCCGGCGCTTTGTCAGGCGTGGATGGTGGCGTGATCGGTGGGGCTGGCGTTGAGGGAGACACTTTATTTGCGGTGATTGTCAATGCATTGGAAACAGATGAAGATAGTAATGTCTTGTCGACACCTTTTGTGACCACATTGGATAATGTCCCGGCGACATTTCTTGTGGGCCAAGAAATTCCGGTAACGACGGGTGAGAGTCTCGGCACGAATAACCTCAACCCATTCAGAACCTTTGAACGTCAAGAGGTCGGTATTCAGCTAGATGTCTTGCCACAAATTTCAGAAGGGGATGTCATTCGTTTGGAAATCGAACAAATTGTGTCTTCTATTGCAGGGGTTTTAACAACGACCGCTGGAGACTTTGTTTTGAATAAGCGTGAAATTACAACAACTGTTCTGGCGAATGATGGTGAAGTGATTGTTTTGGGCGGGCTATTGCAAGATGATGAACAAATTACGGTGTCAAAGGTCCCGATTTTAGGGGATCTTCCGGTGGCAGGTAAATTGTTCCAATCTAAAGGTAGAACGCGCAATAAGACGAATTTGATGGTCTTCTTGCGCCCGACTATCATTCGAAATGGACAAGATGCTAGGGCGATAACACAAGAGCGTTTGAACCAAATTCGTGCGACGGATATTGCCCAAAGCGGTCGTGAGCGCTCTAAAATTGATTTTATTGAACCCTCTATCCCGTAAGTCGTGCGCAAACGGTGGATTATACTGGCTTTGTTGGCAGGCTTAGCGGCATCTATTGCAGTTCTTCCTCTATCATGGGTGGTGTCTCCATTTGTTCCGGATGAATTATCTGATCTAAAGTTCCATGGAACAATTTGGAATGGATCGGCCACAAATATCCCAGTTTTTGAAACCGCGAATGTAAAACTAAGCCCGGTCTCTTTATCTGCCCATATTGAGAGTGGAAATGGCGTGAATTACCTTGCAGGTCTTGTCTCCACTAACCATGCACGCGACATTGATCTCGTTGTTGATCTTTCAACTTTGCCCCTTACCGATCAACGCGTAAAAGGACTGGCAGGTACGGTTCGACTAAATTTATCTGAAATAAATTTCGACGCTCAATCCTGTCTAAGTGCAGAGGGAACTGCGATGACAGATGTCTTACAACGCAATCAAGCCCGGTTAAATTGGACTGGTCCAGAGCTTTCTGGTCCAATTAGCTGCGAGGACGGATCGCTCATCGCAAATATATCGGGACAAGATCAGCAACAGACAATCAAAGCCCTTATGCGATTTTCACCCAATGGGACGTACCGGGTTGATCTAAGCGCGCAAACATCGAGGTCGGAGGCTGGCGCGATCCTGCCTCTCTTCGGATTTACACGTTCTGGCACAGAATATAAGCTGACAGAACAGGGAAAATGGCGCTAAGGTGACAATATGCGATTAGCGAAATCCATATCCTTCCTCCTGCTTTCAGCCATATGCCTATCGGCATGCGCGACACAAAGCACTGGATCGACCTCTGAAAATCAAGCCTCGCAAAAGTCCTTAGAACGCGTTGAATTAGCGCCAGGAGAGTGCGGGATGTTTGGTTGGACGTCAGATGAAAAGCGTAGCTTTGTTTTTTATGCAGATAGAGAGACGTCAAAATTTGTTCCCGAAGATCAAATCGTGGAGCTTTCCGCGCAAGCGGCCTTTCCGTCTTTGGCCTATTTAGATCCTCTTGGTCGTCCGGTGACGATTAATTTGGGGGTGAGTGAGAAAATTGTCGGTGGGCTGCGTTATCCGTCTTCATCTATTCGGAGTGAAACGGATGAGGGATGGGAACGTATTATACCTGTTTCTATTGTCAGAGCTTGCCAGCCACGCTGAGCGATAGAAATATGATGGCTATTGCGCCAGCGATATAGGGACCAAATGCTAATTTGAGATTTTCTCTATCGGGTCGAGCTTTTAACAAAGTGAAAACCAGAGCTGAACTGCTTGCCAATAAAATTATAAAGGGCAGGGCATAGACCCCGCACCACGCCCCGCCCGCAGCCAAGAGTTTTGCATCACCACGCCCCAAGCCTTCTTTTTTTCGGATGAGGCGGAATCCCGTCTCAATCATCCAAAATATTGCATATCCCAAGACTGCGCCCAGCAAATATGGGTAGAAGTCCAAAGCCAGTATAAATTGATATAGTAAGCCACCAAAGATGAGTGGAAAGGTTAGTTTATTGGGAAGGCGATAAGTTTTGTGATCAATCCAAGCCAGTACGGCCAAGACAATAATGAGGGCAATGCCGCCAATCCAGCTGATGAGTATGAGATTCATACGTCTTGGACTACTGTGTTTGGTTAAATATCGCAAAAGACATTTACGTGTGTATCTGATCTTCGTCTGGGTTTAACTTATCTCAAAATGCACTAAGCGACATATATGAGCGAACATGAAAATAGTCTCGAAACTGGGCGAGCTGATGTTGATGACACATCGGTGCAGGATGCGCTTGAGCTTGAGAATGATGGGCAGCTTGCTGATGAGCTCTTAAAACTCCACCCTGCTGATCTATCTGACGGGGTGGAACAATTATCCCCTGAGCAACGTGAAGACCTGATTGCGCGCGTTCCGGAGGTCTTTTCGGGCGATGTGTTGGCAGAGATGGAAGATGATGTCGTCGAAGACATTTTACCCTTTTTAGATGCAACGCAAATTGTCGACGCTCTATCTGACATGGATAATGACGATGCGACGCAAATTCTCGAAGAGATGGATATTGCGCAGCGCGACGAAGTTTTGGGTGCTGTTTCACCTATTGAGCGTCAAGCCTATGAAGAAAGTCTTGCGTTTGATGACGAGACAATCGGGCGTCTCATGCAACGCGAATTTGTCGCAGCACCCGAATTTTGGACCGTCGGAAATGCAATAGATCATATGCGTCAAACGGGTGAAAACCTGCCAGATCTCTTTTTCAATGTGTATGTGATAGATACCGGTTTTAAACCAATCGGATATGTTCCTGTTAGTCATTTAATGCGGGCAGAACGGGGTGAAAGACTGTCTGATATTATGAATGAGGCCGTCATCACGATTGGACAAGAACTCGACCAAGAAGAAGCCGCTTATTATTTCGAGAAATATAATTTGATATCCGCACCTGTGATCAATTCCGATGGTCGCTTGGTCGGCATGATGACTGTTGATGATATTATCGAGATTATTCAGGACGAAAACAAAGAAGATATTCTGGCTTTGGCGGGTGTTTCCGATGCTGGATTGGCGGATACGCCATTTGAGACTGTGCGCGCGAGAGCGCCTTGGTTATTTGTAAATTTACTTACAGCCGTTCTAGCCAGTATTGTTATTGCCCGATTTGAATATGCAATTTCACAAATCGTAGCCTTGGCCATCCTTATGCCAATCGTTGCCAGTATGGGCGGTAATGCGGGAACACAGGCGCTAACCGTGGCCGTTCGAGCCCTGGCCGAGCGAGAGCTAACGGCGCAATCGGCGTGGCGGGCCGTGCGACGCGAAACACTCGCGGCCCTAATTATTGGGCTTATATTTGCAGTGGTTCTCGCGATTATTACATATATTTGGTTTGGTGATAAAACGCTGGCTCTGGTTGCCTTTATAGCGATGTTGGTGAACCATATTTTTGCCGGTCTGGCAGGCATTGCCGTCCCACTGAGCCTAAAACGTGTGGGAGCAGACCCTGCCGTTAGTTCCTCCGTTTTCGTTACCACAGTCACGGATGTGATCGGGTTTTTCGCCTTTTTAGGCACGGCAGCCATTCTCTTACTCTAAAAAATTCACCTGAGGCGAGAATTCGGCCCGGTCTTTGCAAAGACCTGACTGAACCCGCCGGGACGAATCCGGTTTGTAACATTTTGGTACGAGTATGGACGACAAGCTCAAAATCTCTGATACTGGCTTGAAGCTTATTAAAGCTTATGAGGGCTATCGGCCCGTGGACCGCGAATTGATCACAGGCCAACGCATAGTAGGCTATGGTCATCGCCTCTATAATGAAAATGCCGTGAGAATGACGAAGGCTGAAGCTGAAGAAACCTTGCGGATTGATCTCGAGCCATTTGAAGACATGATCAATACCGAAGTTCATGCGCCGCTGACACAAAGTCAATTCGATGCCCTGTGTTCCTTCGCATTTAATATCGGCCCTCGAGCTTTCCTAACATCTGATACGCTTCGCGCTCTAAATAATGGTCGACCGCTAGATGCTGCAAATGGATTTGATATTTGGAGAAAGTCGCAAATATCAGGGAAAACATATGTTGTAGATGCGCTTATGCGACGTCGGACGGCCGAAAAAGCCCTGTTTTTAAGGACAGAAGGCGATCTCCCAGCGGGTCGGGAAGACCTCCCTCCGATTGAGGATACAACGATTAAAGGTCTGTCGACTGAAGATGCTTTACCCGTATTCTCATCGGATGATGCCAATGGGATTGTCGCATCGGCGCCTTTTGACGCGGCATCTCCTCAATTTAGACGCCGCGAAGACGGACCTGCAGGACCACTGGCTTCAACGGAAGTCGAAATTGACGATGATGAGAAACTTGAGACCCTATCACTGGAAGAGCCGATTATGCAGCTTTTGCCAGAAGACGAGATCATTGATCCAGATATCGTCGAAGAAACGGATGAGCTCGAATCTGAAAATGACGATGAGATTGTTTCAGAAAATGAAGTTATGTCTGAGCGAACATCGCCCATAGCCGAAGCGGCGACAGATATTATTGCGCGATTAGATGCGCTTATCGAAGATGCTGGCGAAGCTGATGAAGCCGTTCAAGAGGATTGGCCTGATAGTTTAATCGAAACCGAGGAGATATCCGAAACGACAAGATTATCGGATAATGTCGTGGAGATGGATCCGGACAATAAGGGTGTTAAGATCGCCAATGAGATGGGGCTGAGCGAAAAAGAGCCTGATTTGGTTATTGACGAACTTGCACAGGACGATGCCACACGCACAAAACTTGATGTGACGTCACCGCGAAGCGATTCTGCGGCTAAATATGTTCAACAAATTACATCGCCAGACGAAACGCCGGACGTTGAAAGTAAGACGGGCGCTGCGGGGCTCTGGATTCCCGTTATTCTCGGATTTTTGCTTTTGGGGCCGAGTGTCGCAGCATATTTCAAAGGCGCGGAACAGCTAATCGGCGAATGGGGGCCGACCCTCGTTTTTGCTGGCGCCGTCATTGGACTATTTCTTATTACAATGGGCATTTACGCGGCATTAAGGATAAAATCGAAAAATTGAGAATTCCTGTTTTTGTTAAAGATAATTTCAAGGAAGTTCGATTAACAAGACAGCATGTTTACTGAAGCTACAAACCCTATAGAGGTCGAAACTGAGCAGGATTCATCATCGACTATGCCAAAATCTATGATTACAGACTGGCCGGAAGGCAATGCAGACAAGTTCCAGAAGGAAATCATGACTTTTGGTCATGATCTGGCCGGAACAGGATTGTTCACAGATGCTGCGCTTATAAATTTGTTAGAGCGTCATCCATCAGAATTGCTAGATGTATGTACGATGGGGCAGGCTGATCATCCGCAATTTCCAAACAAATTTAGAACTGGTGATTTCCGTGAAGCATCTGGGGAGACTTTACTAAAGGTCGCAAAGGCTGGTCGCGTGTGGATTAATTGCCGCGAAGCTATGAATGTTCATAAAGATTATAAAGACGTTCTGGATATGATGTATGGGGAACTCGCTGAGCGAACGGGAAATGCGACGTTTAATCCACGTGGTGGTATTTTGATTTCCAGTCCCGTTGCCAGGGTTCCGTATCACTTTGATAAAACTGAGACGCTTCTATGGCATGTGCGTGGCAAAAAGCGGATGTATATTTATCCGCAGACTGAAAAATTCATCCCAGATGCAGCCTATGAAAATACCCTGACCAACGCTATTGAGGATGACATTCCTTTTGATGAGTCTTTCGAAGACTTTGCAAAAGCGATTGATATTCCAGAAAATACAGCTTTGTGTTGGGAATTGAACGCGCCTCACCGTGTCGATAATCAAACCTTTTGCGTGTCTGTGACAACGGAATATTCGACGCAGATATCCGGCATGAAGAATGCAGCTATGCTGACAAATGCGGCACTACGTCGGTATTTTGGGATGAATCCTTCCTATCGGAATGATGGTGAGATGAAACGGAAAGTGAAATCAATTTTTGGACGTGCCTTAAGCAAGACCAAGCTTGCGCCGGATAACACTGATCTAGATATGGTTTCGTTTAAGGTTGTCGACCACGCGAAAGGTTTTATTGTCGATGTGGATCCGTTTGTCCGCAACTTCTAGATTTGACCGTCACATCGTTCTAGACAGGCGATGTGACGATTCATTTACAAAAACTCTCTGTTGGCTCTGAGTCCATACAAACCCTAACCGACTGGCAAAACCATGTTGTGTCAAAACGACGTCAACAGGGACTATCGGCTCATCATGTTCACGTCACGAGAATGTTTCCTAAACGCAAAGACGCCTTGTTAGATGGTGGATCGATATATTGGGTTATTAAGGGACAAATCCTGTGTCGGAACAAGATTGCAGATTTACAAGAGACAACAAAAAATGGACACCGAGCATGCGCAATATTGATGGAGCCGGAGCTTATTTCTGTCTTGCCTGTTCCCCGCCGCGCTTTTCAAGGCTGGCGATATTTACAAACGTCTGATGCACCAGCAGATTTGACGGCAGCCGGGGATGCCGCCGACCTTCCGGCCAGTTTTCGCGCGAAACTTTTGGATATTGGTGCGTGGTAAACCTGCGATAGGCTAAAAACTAACGCGGATTTTGGCGTAATATTGCCCGCCATTAAACCCAAAAGGCGATGATTCTGGATAAATCTGTCCAAAGTCCCCCTCGAAATTTTTCAACTTACCCGTCCAAAAGCGACGTTTATGTATTTTTAAGGTACGCCTCCTAGGGTAAATATAGTGGAAACTTTACGGGTTTTCCGATCGCTTTTTTAAGTGGGGTTATTCCATATGTCTGAACCGGCTCTCAAAAGACCCGATCTATCACAGGATGATGTGCAGACTGCGGTTGAGCGCATTTTAGCGGCGGGTAAGCTCGTCTATGTCTGGGTTGATCAAACCCAAATTATTCGCAAAATCCAAGGCAATGCCGCCCTCATTTTAGGTCTGAACAACCCCTCAATTTTCGTCGGTCAGGATTTGATGGATTTGCTCGGTGGTTTCAAAATTGAGCATCCGACAACACATGCAGACGTCACGCATGATATGATCCGCGAAACCATAGCGGCGTCTGCGCAAACAGATGAAACGGACAGACAAACTGTTATATTGACGACGGCAGATGGTCGCCGTCTCAAAGCGGATTGCCTTTTCGAAACGCATGGGAGTTGTAGCATCCTCTTCAAGGATATTTCCACCGAAGCGGGTTATCGTGACCTTTTCGAAATTTCGCTTGATGCTGCCAATGCAGGTTTTTGGAATATGAACTTTCAAACTGGCAAACTAACATTATCTGATAGTGTAACCCGTCGTCTATCGCCTAAGGAAATAGAACAAACCGCATCTAAAGGGTTGTTTTCCATCATCCACCCCAAAGATCTGCAATATGTTACATCGGAATGGGCAAATATAATTCAGACGCGTCGCCCATTTGATCTCAAATACCGGATTTGCACGGAAGCAAATCCCTTGATGTGGCAAAGGTCGATCGGGCAGATTAATTGCGCGGCAGATGGGACGCCAGTGGGTGCGACAGCCTTCGTCATGGATATCACAGCAGATGTTGACAAGACAGAGGCGCTCGAGATTGAAAAATCTGCGTCCCGTGCCAAGTCAGAATTTATGGCGCGCATGAGCCATGAAATTAAAACGCCTTTAAATGCGATAATTGGCATGACAGATTGTCTGCGGGCGGAACATTTTTCTGAAGATGTCGTGGATATTATTGAGGATGTTCACGGCGCTGCAGTCTCTTTAAATGAACTTTTGAACCGAACGCTTGATTACACAAAACTCACCTATAATTCGATTGAGATATTGCCTCAAGAAACCAATATTCACCGCGTTTTAAAGTCAACGGCGCGTTTATGGAAACAACAGATCACGGCAAAAGGTCTAGGGTTTAAATTATTGATTGACCCAAATTTACCTGAAAAGCTTCTTCTGGACGAAATAAGAGTGCAACAATGTTTGAATAATCTATTGTCAAATGCGACAAAATTTACATCAGAAGGTTCAATAACATTGGTTGCCCAAAGAGCACTTGTGAAAAAACAAGATAAACTCATCATACTCGTTAAAGATACGGGTATCGGTATAAAAAAGGACGACATAAATTACATTTTTGATGCCTACAGACAAGCTGACGGATCCATCCAAAGAAATTACGGCGGAACAGGACTGGGAATGACAATCGCTCAGGATTTATGTGAGCGTATGGGCGGAAAAATTAAAGTCCGATCCGAATTTGGTAAAGGATCAACATTTGCGATAATATTACCTCTAAGTGCTGCTGGTTCAGATACGAGAGACAATAATCAAGGATCGCCAGTTTTATCAAAAGTTGAACCTATAATGGTGAATGTGGCGGATGAAAGCAGCTGTGACATTCAAGAAGAGAGTGATGATCCGTGTTTTTCTTTTAATAAATTGAACTTTCTATGTGTTGAAGATAATATGGTGAATCAGAAGGTTGTGGACCGGATGTTATCGCCGCGCGTATCTCAATTATATTTTGCGTCAAATGGACGTGAAGCCCTGGATATCCTAAATAGCGTGAAAATTGACGTCGTTTTAATGGATATTCATATGCCAGTTATGGACGGCATTGAGGCAACCCTTGAAATCAGAAAGTCTGAGGAAAATTATTCGGATGTTGTGATTATAGCCGTGACAGCGGACTCAGATTATCAGCAGCGAAAAATTTGCCGCAATATTGGCATGGACGATGCAATTGGCAAGCCTCTAAAACGTCAAACTTTCTATGAGGCGATTTCGCGAAACATTATGAAATCCAACATAAATGCGGACGTGCGAAATGCTCAATATGGGTAATATTTGAGGTCAAACCGAATTTTAGAAAGACCTTTTTTACTTTAATTGATAATTCAGGTTTAAGAGCTTCGTCGCATAATAGCCTGCATGATCAGGCTCAATTTCAAAGAATTTCTTAAAGATAGCTCCGGTGGTACGGCCGTAGCTATGGGTGTGTGCTTGGTGACCTTAGCCATAGTTTTGGGTGCGGGGCTTGATACGACACGTTTGGTCTCCGCCAAGCAGAAGACAGTTGATGCTTTGGATGCGGCCACTTTATATGCGGTCAATCAGTCTGCGGAAGGGGATTTTAATGAGCGCGCCCAGACCTATTTTGCAAATCAACTCACTGAGAACCCTTTTTCGATAGAAAATTCCAATTTTGAAATGGTCGACGGGGCCATGGTTGGCACAGCGACAACTAATCTTCCACTCATTTTTGGAGCTTTTTTGGGCCGCGATAATCGAGACATTGCGGTTAAATCTGTCGTTGCTTTGCCGGAATCTTCAGGCGCACCTTGTATTATGGCCTTGAGTACTTCTCGTTCGCAAGCAGCACTTTTAAATAGTGGCGCAACGATAGAGTCTGAGGCTTGCGAGATTCATATTCATTCGGAAAGGAGGCCGTCAGTTATTTTAAATAGCGGCGTCGTTCTTGATGTTGCAAGAACCTGTGTCGCAGGTGTCGATATCATTGATAATTCAGGGCAACCCAATCCTGTGGAAACAGGGTGCGATGTTGCTCCAAACCCGTTTGCAGGTCAATTTCCTGAACCCGATACATCCGAATGCGATTTTAACGGTGAAAACTATAATAGTGCGACCATATCGTTAACGCCTGGTGTTTATTGTGGCCGATACAATTTTAACAATTCAAGTGCTATTGTTGATTTTGCGCCGGGCACCTACATTCTTAAAAATGGGGGCTGGAACGTGAATGGCGGGGATTGGTATGGTGAAGGCGTCACATTCTATTATGCAGATAGGTCCAATATTCAGTTTAATAGCGGAGTTAAAGCTGAGATGACGGCGCCAAGCTCTGGACCCTATGCAGGTATGTTTATGTTGGAAAAAGAAGGCATAAGACGTTCCCAATTTATCGTAAATGACTCGCGCGGATTTAATTTCCAAGGATCTATATATCTACCGAGCCGTGATTTTCATCTCAACAGCGGTGCAAATATTACAGTCAGACGCGCAAGTATCATTGTTGATACGATCTCAATAAACGGAGCTTTTTTACGAGTTGAGCCACCCGAAGGCCTGCCAGGGGCGACACAAACGGCTGGCGCTTATTTTACACAGTAACCCCAACTTTAAAGACGGCAAAATTGTCGACTAAGCTCTGGCTATCCTATTTTAGTGGGAGAAAGCATGGGGAGTCACGCACGCACACATATTCACTTGAAACACGTTATGGTTATTGCGGGGCGATCAACCAACAACGGCTTTGCGCGACTTTACATATGGATTTCGCGGTTTGTGCGGTTAGGCCAGAAATTTTCGCGTGATAAACAGGTTTCCCCTTAACAAACCCACTCGAATAGGTCGCAGGCGCGTTTTTTGCGAGTTCAGACACGGTTTGTTTGACCTCACGCTCTGACGGCAAGTTTCGAAGTGCGACAGCCCAAGACCCTGTTTGGAGTACGCTATGCGATCCGCGTAAGACTAAGCCATGATTTCTTGTTGAGACGGCGACTTGTGTCGAGGCTTTTGGAATAACGCCCATGACATCGAAACCGCGCTCGACAAGGTCTCGCATATGTTGGTTACGACTTTCGCCGGAGGCACCGCCTAACACGACGGCAATTTGGCGTCGGCCATTTCGCGTTGCACTGACCATGAGGTTAAAGCCAGATGCACGTGTATAGCCAGTTTTAAGTCCGTCGACCTCAACCATGTCATGCAAAAGCGCATTGGTGTTTTTTTGTCCGCGGAAATATTTTTGTCCAAAGTAGTGATACCGTGCGCGGTGGGTGGTCAAAATAGAATGGGCGAGCTTTGCCATATCACGCGCCGTCGTAACTTGATCTGGATGCGGTAGTCCGTTTGGTGTTCGAAAGACTGTCCGCTGCATGCCCAATTGAGCGGCCTTGGCATTCATTAGCTCCGCAAATCCGGCTTCCGATCCGCCAAGACGTTCGGCTAGCACGACAGCGGAATCATTATGACTGCGAACCGCGACAGATTGGATAAGCTCTTCAACAGTAATTTTTTGACCCGTCCGCAAACCCAATTCGACAGGAGGAGTGCGGGCTGCATTGCGTGAGACTGTGAGTTTTTCATCGAGCCTAAGCGTTCCAGCGTCCAAAGCATCAAAGACAATATGTAACGTCATGACCTTAGTTAGACTGGCTGGATATCGCGTTTCATCAATTTGTCTGGCGTGTAAGACGTCTAATGTGTCGGCATCAACAATGATTGAAGCATAGCGATTTTGTGCCTCGACAGTGAGCGCGGACACAAACAGAAAAATCAGAACGCATATAGCTCTAAACCACATGATGTTCTGCTACGACGAAACTTATTAGGACATGGTTAATAACTCTTAAGATATTACGAAGTTTATACATAAGTTTAGGTAATGCAGGGTTTTCACAACAGTCATCAATTCCTATCATAGGCAGAATGATCATTATGAAAGACGATATGATAAGACTGGCCAGCTCTGATAATGAGGGCGAAGGCGGTACGGAACGGGGCGTTGCGACCAAAGTCAGGCCCAAGACGAAAAAGCCGTCTATGTGGCGCGTCATTCTAATGAATGATGATTACACGCCCATGGAATTCGTCGTCTCAATATTGATGGGAATTTTCAATAAAACGCCGGAAGAGGCGACTAAAGTCATGCTTAATGTCCATCAATCGGGGATTGGAACCTGTGGAATTTACACATTCGAAATCGCTGAAACAAAAGTTGCGCAGGTAATGGATGCGGCAAAACGCGCCCAACATCCTCTACAATGTACTCTGGAGAAAGTTTAATCTTGCATCACTTACCTGTGACACTTCGCGTCTTGAAAGCGAGCAGATATTCCCCACATTTAGTGGTGAAAGGAAAATTATAATATGGCCTCATTTTCGCCCGTACTCGAAGAGACAATTCACCGCGCGCTCACGCTTGCGAGTGAGCGTAAGCACGAGCTTGCCACATTAGAGCATTTATTGCTTTCGCTTCTGGATGATAAGGATGCTGCGGCCGTGATTGCGGCTTGTGATGTGGATATTGAACCACTTCGTGCAGATGTTTTGCGCTATCTCGATGAAGATTTGGCGTCACTTGTTGTTGAGGACTTTGAAGAGGCGCGTCCCACGGCTGGATTTCACCGCGTCATTCAACGCGCCGTTATACATGTTCAATCATCAGGCCGTGAAGAGGTAACGGGCGCCAATGCTTTGGTGGCACTTTTTGCAGAACGCGAAAGCCATGCGGTCTATTTCCTACAAGAACGCGATATGACGCGTTATGATGCGGTCAATTATATCAGCCACGGCATCAGCAAATCTGGCGAAAATACAGCCCCTAAATCACCAACAGGTATTGAAACGCCGGAAGGTGAAGACGCCAAGAAAAAAGACCCGCTGCAAGAATATACAGTCAATCTCAATAAGAAGGCCGAAGAGGGTGAAATTGATCCCCTGATCGGACGTGATGATGAGGTTGAGCGTTGCATCATGGTGTTGTCGCGCCGCCGGAAAAACAATCCGTTATTGGTCGGCGATCCGGGCGTTGGCAAAACGGCGATTGCCGAAGGAATTGCGCGCAGAATTGTAAATGCAGAAGTGCCAGATGTTCTGGCCGATGCGACAATCTATTCTTTGGATATGGGCGCACTTTTGGCAGGCACGCGTTACCGCGGCGATTTCGAAGAACGTCTCAAGGCTGTTGTAAATAAATTACAAGAAACCCCGGGTGCGGTTCTCTTTATTGATGAAATTCATACGATTATAGGCGCAGGCGCCACATCAGGCGGTGCGATGGATGCGTCAAACCTTCTCAAGCCAGCGCTACAATCTGGCAAGCTTCGCTGTATGGGCTCAACGACCTATAAGGAATATCGTCAGCATTTTGAAAAGGACCGCGCGCTTAGCCGTCGTTTCCTGAAAATTGATGTGTCAGAGCCGACCGCAGAGGACGCCGTGAAAATCCTACAAGGGCTTAAATCCTATTTCGAAGAGTTTCACAGTGTGACCTATACGCAAGCTGCTATTCAGGGCGCTGTTGATTTATCGGTTCGCCATATCACAGATCGGAAGCTCCCAGATAAAGCGATTGATATTATCGATGAAGCTGGCGCGCGGACCAAACTCGTGCCGGAAGATAAGCGTAAATCCAAAATTGGCATTAAAGAGATTGAATCTGTTATCGCCAAAGTGGCTCGCATCCCGCCAAAGTCCATTACGCGTGACGATGAGAAAGCCTTAAAATCGCTCTCTGGTGATCTCAAGCGCATGGTGTTTGGTCAGGACGACGCGATTGAAAAAGTTGCTTCTGCCGTAAAACTCGCACGGGCCGGTTTGCGTGAGCCCAATAAACCGATTGGCTCATATCTCTTTGCCGGTCCAACAGGTGTTGGTAAAACCGAAGTCGCGCGACAGCTTGCCATGACACAAGGTCTGGAACTCCTCCGCTTTGATATGTCTGAATATATGGAGCGGCATACAGTCTCGCGCCTGATTGGGGCACCTCCTGGCTATGTTGGATATGATCAAGGTGGATTGCTAACCGATGCGGTCAATCAAAACCCGCATTCTATTCTTTTGCTAGATGAGATTGAGAAAGCCCATCCGGATATTTATAATATCTTGCTCCAAGTTATGGATAATGGCTTCCTGACAGATGCCAATGGTCGCAAGGTCGATTTCCGCAATGTCATTATGATTATGACGACCAATGCGGGTGCGTCTGATGCTGCCAAGGCCGAAATTGGTTTTGGGCGCGGTATGAAAGATGATGAACAAGACGCCGCAATAAAACGTCGCTTCACACCTGAATTTAGAAACCGTCTGGATGCCATTGTCAGCTTTGCGCCATTATCGCCTGAAGACATTGCCAAAGTTGTCGATAAATTTGTTATCCAGCTTGAAGCGCAGCTCGCAGATCGTAAGATTGAGTTTGAACTCTCAAAGGCTGCTAATCTCTGGCTTGCAACGAAAGGCTATGACAAGCGCTATGGCGCCCGTCCGCTGTCACGAACAATCCAGGAATATATCAAAAAGCCTCTGGCCGATGAAATTCTGTTTGGAAAGCTCAAACAAGGCGGTCTTGTCAAAGTCGGCCTAGACCGGAAGAAAGAAAATCTGACCTTCAAGATCGTTCCACCGGCTAAGGGTAAGACATCTGGCAAAGGCTCAAAAGCGCCCAAGCCAAAAGAAGACGC
>CAYTLJ010000044.1:4627-18989 GCA_964438555.1 uncultured Algimonas sp. | reverse complement strand
CCGAGCGTCTTATTTTGGGCGTTTTAAGCCGCTAAGCTTATGTCTGCTTTTCCCCTCAAAGCGGACATTAGCCAGAGTCTTATTTGAGGCGAGTTTAAGCCGCTCGTCTATATCTGCGTCTGGGGGGAGAGGCGGGCATTAGAAATTCATGAGATTATTTACCAAGTTGATTAGTTTTAAATTTATTCTATGACTAAGTGGATGTTTAGAAATATCATAAGTTTGGGTTTAAGCTTAGCAGTCGTGTCCGCATGCAAACAATCCGAGATTAAAGAAGTTCCTCCCAATTTTGAAATCTATGGGAATTACCTAAATGCCCTTATTTCTAATTATCAAGACGATAATTTGAACGAGGTAGTTTCGTTATCTGAGCAGGACTTCAAACTGCCTTTGGATATTCCAAACTATGAGCCATATGTGTTCAAGGCAGTTAAATTCATCGAAGCAGAAGAATATACAAACGCCAGGAGAATTTTGAAAAACTACGCCCTGATGCTCAAGATTGATGAAGGACAAATCGAATGTGATGTCGTCAATGAACGTTTAGTGGATGAAAAGGGTCGGATTTTAAATAATGAAACCGTATATGCTGAAATGTGCTGGGAAATGGCCCTTAGCAACTATGGCGTCAGCAATCCGGAACTTGAGGCACAGCGTAAAGTTTTGAAAGCTATTGCGCTTGATATGAGTCGAAAAGTTGAATCGAAGTAACAAGCAAACTCAGGTTTCGGCCGCAAACGCGCGCTCTCCCGTTTAATGTCTGCTCCTGCGTTTTGACAAACGCTAGGGGGAGAAGCCGACATTAGACAGCGTCCTATTCTGGGCGGTTTAGGTCGCTCACATTTATGTCTCCTTTGCCTCCTAAGCAGACCGCCGCCCAGCAATGGGCTCTATGCCTAATGACCCCTTTCAATTCTCTACACTCTTTAAAAAAAGGCGCTCATTAAACATGGGAAATGAGAGAGTAATGAGCGCCAAGTGAAGGGGAGCCTCATGGAAAAGGCACCTTTCATCGCGGAAATCCGGAGGACCCCGAGATTCGTCTAACCTTTGTTTTGTCTGTTTTGTATCAGATCATCGATAACACCGGGATCTGCCAAAGTTGATGTGTCTCCTAGATTGCCGAATTCATCTTCGGCTATTTTGCGTAAAATGCGGCGCATGATTTTCCCAGAACGTGTCTTGGGTAAACCCGGCGCAAATTGAATAAGATCAGGCGTGGCGATTGGTCCGATTTCAGCACGCACATGTTTGACCAGATCTTTATGTAAAGCTCCGTCCGCCTCGATATCGGCGCGCACGGTGACATAGGCGTAAATACCTTGTCCTTTGATATCGTGCGGATAGCCGACAACGGCGGCTTCCGCGACAGCATCATGCGAGACTAATGCGCTTTCCACTTCGGCCGTGCCCATACGGTGACCCGAAACATTGATGACGTCATCAACGCGGCCCGTGATCCAATAAAAGCCATCCTTATCGCGCTTGCAGCCATCCCCTGTGAAATAATTGCCAGGATAGGCGGCAAAATATGTGTCTTTAAATCGTTTATGATCGCCGTAAACGGTTCGCATTTGTCCAGGCCAACTATCGGTAATAATCAGGTTACCTTCAGTCTCGCCCTCTAATATGACGCCATTTGCATCGACAAGTTCAGGTTTAATCCCAAAAAATGGATGGCTGCCTGCACCGGGTTTCATATCTGTCGCGCCGGGGAGCGGAACAATCATCGCGCCGCCTGTTTCTGTTTGCCACCATGTATCAACAATCGGGCACCGACCATCACCAACAATATGGAAATACCACTCCCAGGCTTCCGGATTAATGGGCTCCCCCACAGTGCCTAGCAGCCTAAGGGATGAGCGAGAGGTCGCTTTGACCGGGCCTTCACCTTCACGCATAAGCGCGCGGATCGCCGTTGGCGCCGTATAGAACAAACTGACCTGATGTTTATCGCAAACCTGCCAAAAGCGCGAGGCATCAGGATAGGTCGGTACACCTTCAAACATGAGGGTTGTCGCGCCATTCGCCAGAGGGCCATAAACAATATATGTATGTCCTGTGACCCAGCCAATATCAGCTGAGCACCAATAGACATCATCCTCTTTTAGGTCGAAAACATATTCATGGGTGATCGACGCCCAGACCAGATAACCGCCGGTTGTGTGTAATACGCCTTTCGGTTTTCCCGTAGAGCCTGAGGTATAGAGTATAAAGAGCGGATCTTCGGCCTTCATGGGTTCTGGCGCACAGTCATCACTTACGCCGCTTAAAACGTCATGCAACCAAACATCACGACCTTCTTTCATATTTACCGCACCGCCCGTATGGAGCACGGTCAGCACGGTCTTCACACAGCCTGCAATCTCACAGGCGGCGTCGCAATTTTCTTTCAATGGGACCCGCTTTGTGCCGCGCAGACCTTCATCTGCTGTAATGACAAAATGACTATCGCAATCGGTAATGCGGCCTGCAAGTGCATCCGGTGAAAATCCCCCAAAGACCACCGAATGCACCGCCCCAATCCGCGCGCAGGCGAGCATTGCAAAGGCGGCTTCTATTATCATAGGCATATAGATTGTGACCCGGTCGCCTTTTTTGACACCGAGCTTTTTCATGACATTGGCAAAGCGGCAAACTTTGACGTGAAGCTCGCGGTAAGTCAGGGTGATACTGACATTCGGACTATCACCCTCCCAAATAATGGCGGGTTTATCTCCGGAACTTTCTAAATGTCGATCCAAACAATTGGCGCTCACATTTAAAACGCCATCAGCATACCATTCAATATTGAAATCACCCTCTTCCCAAGACACGTTTTTAGCTTTGCTATAGGGTGTCATCCAATCAAGACGGCGGCCTTGTTCACTCCAAAACCCTTCCGGGTCTGAAATGGAGCGTGCATACATGTCTTTATAGCGCTCAGGCGTCAAATTAGCCTGACGCGCAAAGGCATCAGGCACTGGATAGATTGGCTCATTGCTCACGATAGGTTTTCCGTTTTAATGAGTGTTTTAAAGAATTGAAAATTAGAAACCGTATTTAGCCGAGAATGTCGCCCTGCGCAGAGCCCCATCTGTTCCGTCTTCTGTGCGGCGGTCCCCAATTAAGCCTTCAAGCCCGAATGTGACTTTTGGAATAGGATCCCAGAAGAAGGCGCCATAAGCAGACCGCGCGCGATCAGATATAGATCCTAAAACGAAATCTGGATTATCGACTGAGAGCTGTGATACGCCGACGCTAAATCGCGTATTTTCACTTAGAGGGTGGCGATAGGCAATATGACCACCATAAGATGGTATAGCCTCGACATCCCCGGATAAAGGATCAACGGCACCACTGGCAACAAGGTTAAGCCCGATATAGCGCCCTAGTCCTTCACCGCCAGAAACGCTGAACCTTAGATCGCCATCCCCGACATTCAGCCGGCCAGCAGCACTTAAGCCCCAACCGAAATCACTTTCAGATGGCGCACCGATTGTATCTAAGCGTAATTGTCTGCCAATCGCTGCCAATGAGAAATTACCGAAATCGCCTTTGAAATTATAACGCGCCACCGCATCAGGGACGAGGTTACTGTCGCCGATAATGCCAAGCGGGCTCGCGCCGCCGACTGGAATAATCGTTGCATTCGCATTTTCAAGTGAGAACTGAAAATTGCCATTTGTATAGCGAATTTGCGGTTGACGAATAAAAATCTGACCTTCCGCCAAGGTGAAGAAGCTTGCGCTTTCAGGGATTGCCGATGTGTTCTGGAAGGTCGACCATTCTTGGCCAATTCGCCATCCACCATAATCCAAATATGCGCGACGCAGGCGAGGTGAGAAAGAGTTTGAAATACGTTCATTACCTTCCACATTTGCTAAAAGGAAATCCGTCTCGATATAGGCCGTTGCTTTTTTACCATTTACCTCCCGGTCAGCTGTAACAGAAAACCGTGTGGCCTGCGCTGTCAAATCTGTAACTGTCGAACCTTCAGCATCATTACCCACTGGAATCGTAAAAGGAATATGGAAATCACGTCCGCCAGACCCAGACCCCAATTGGCCTTCTGTGAAATTACTCACATGCGCATCAAAATCTACAAAGCCACCCAATTTAAAGGTGGTATCACCGACTTTAAATCCAGAGCCTGATTTGGGTAATGGGACTTCCGGCGCTAAAATTGTCGTCGCCTTTTGTTCTAACAAAATCAAATCGGAATCAGTTTGCGCTTTTTCGGCTGCGAGTTCTGATCTTAATTGAGCCACCATGGCCTCTAGAGCTTGCAGGCGAGCCTCAGTTGATGTGCTTTGCGCCGAGGCCATCGGTGCAAGTGAACTTGCAATACTGACGAGTAAAATGAGTTTTAAACTTCTTTTCATGAGATTCTCCCCTCCGTTGTGGGAAGGTTGTCACTCATGTTAGCGCGTCGCGCCATTAGCCATTGGTGCTAAGACTAAGGTCTAATACACTAAAGTCTAATAAGGCTTGAAGTATGGCTAAAAATTATAAAAGCTAGTTTTAAACAAGCGACTTTTAAACAAGCGACTGGGGAAAAATGTGACCGAAGGCTCAAAAGTGCTGGTCATAGACGATCATCCGCTCTTTCGGGCGGCGCTTGAGCTTGCCTTGATCGAAGCAAAATTTGAGCCGGAAAACATTCATAGCCGCAGCTGCATCTCACATTCTCTTCGTGCGATAGAAGCAGAAAAATATAATCTCGTCCTACTAGATTTAAACCTGCCGGATTCACAAGATTTTGAAGGGTTTTCCAAAATACGAGCGGCTGATGCGGATGTGCCTATTATGGTGGTTTCAGCAACAGAGTCTCAACCTGCATTTTCGACAGCTAGGTCCCTAGGCGCCTCTGGCTATATCCCCAAAAGCAGTGATCTTAAGGATATTACGCAAGCGGTTGAAACGGTCATGAGCGGTAATCAGTCTTTCCCAAATGGCGCGTCAGCTGTGTCTTCAGATACAGCTGCTGCCACAAAATTAGCTAGCCTAACACCTGCTCAGCACCGCGTGATGAGTTGCCTATCTGATGGGCTTTTGAATAAACAAATTGCGTTTGAGATGAGCATTTCAGAAGCGACAGTCAAAGCGCATATGACGGCGATTTTCAGAAAATTAGGCGCCAATAATCGTACCCAAGCTTTGCTTATTTTCCGTAATGCGACACGCTTATAGCGTGGGTTTATTCTGCCGATTGTAAGGGCAGGCAACTCAACAAGAACTGTCGAATATCTTCTGGATTTGCGGGCTTTGACAGCAGCCTCACATTATCATTTGCGGATTTTCGTTCCAGCTTTTTGGTCTTTTGCGCGGATAGGAGACACACATTTTCGGGCATGCGAAGATGGGGCCGCAAATGCGCAATGACATCCAACCCATTTTCTGTCTTGCCAAGCTGAAAATCAGCAATAATGGCTTGCAGATCATTATTGCAGGCAATTTCTATCGCATCTTCACCATTCGTGCAGGTTAGAACTTTGCAATTCCATCGCGACAATAGGGCCGTCATTCCGTCTAATATTGTTGTTTCATCATCAACACATAATACGGTTAAACCTTTTAATTCATTGCGTGTCATTTTAACCGGCTTTACGGGCGGATTAAATCGTTGCGCTTGGGTTTCGGCCCGCTCAACTTGGACAGAGAACACGCTCCCTTTGCCAACAAATGTTCTAAGGCCGATTTTACTCCCCATTAGATCGGCCATACGGCGCGCAACCGATAAGCCTAGCCCCGCGCCGCGTATTCCTAAATTATCGACGTCTTCAAAGCGTTGAAATTCCTCAAAGATCATGCCTTGATCCGTTTCGTTAATGCCTGGCCCTGTATCCCAAACTTCTATTCTTATTTTATCACCAGATCGTCTAGCGCCTAAAATAATGCCGCCCCTCTTGGTATAACGCCGGGCATTTGATAAAAAATTCCGCAATATACTGGTTAAAAAGTCGGGATCCGCTTTTACCGATAAACGGGTCGGGACGAAGCGTAAGTCTAACCCCGCTTGAATAGCCATAGGCGCGGCCTCATCAACAAGATCTTCAAAGAGTGGGCCGAGCGGGATATCTGTCATTTGCGCTTCGACATTTGAATGATCCAATCGGGAAATGTCTAGTAACCCCTTTAAGAGCTGGTCGGCAGATTGGATGGATTGATCTGCCTTGCTTAATAGGCCTGCCGTTTTATCATCGCTTTTCGCGGCGCCTAGAAACAGCCGCGCAGCATTTAGGGGTTGCAATAGGTCATGGCTAGCGGCCGCCAAAAACCTTGTCTTAGACGCATTCGCACCGACGGCCTCCTCGCGGGCCCTATCAAGAGCGTTGGTCAATTCTTCGAGCTCTTTTGTACGCGCTACAACCCGTGCCTCAAGATTTTCATTGGCCTCTATAAGCGCTTGTTCGCGGATTTTATCCTCGGTAATGTCGGTAAATGTTGTGACATAGCCACCCCCGGGCATCGGATTACCCGTAATTCGAATGTACCGGCCATCTGGGTTTTGACGTTCATAAATATGAGATTTTCCAGCGCGCATATGTTTGATCCTGCGTCTCGCCGTCTCAGATGGATCGGCACCCGAAATCCAGCCCGTTTCAATATTGTGTTCGATCAAGGCCTGTATCGGTGCGCCGACATGGACTAATTCAGATGGGTAATTGAAAAGTTCAATATAGGCCCCGTTCCACGCAATCAGCTTTTGCTCATGATCAACCACACTTATGCCTTGCGCGACATTTTCAAGTGTGGATTGTAACATATGCTGATCAAACCGTTCAGCATTACTTTGTTGATCAAATATTGTCAGCAAATCATCGAGTTCGACATCAACCCCGGCCAGGACAGATGACATAATCACTCTGGCGGAAGATGCCCCAATCGCGCGGGCTAAAAGTTTCTCAGTATGTTGGACAAGCTGCCAATCCGCAGGCCCAGCCCCTTTTATCTTGGCCCCACTTTCTTGGCCAAACTTTTCAAAAGAATGCGCAACCGCTTCTGTGTCCAAAAAACGTGAGGCTAAGACAATGAGGCCATCGGGTGATGCGGTTGCAATTTGCGTATTCGGATTAACGCCGCTCACAATTTTTTCTTGCGCGGGCGCCGTAAAGGCCACGGCCTGCACGCGGTCTCTTAGGCGCTCAGTCGATAAAAGCGATACGAGAATAAAGCCCGTAATATTGATTAAGAGGCTCCAAAATACACCATGGGTAAGGCTATCGCCAAAACCTACTCCAAAAAGACTATGTGGGTGCAAATAGGAGGGCATGATGGACGCCATGTTTTCGATACCAAAAACAGCTGGCAAAAAGAGTGTGTAGCCCCAAATAATCATGCCTGATGTCAGGCCAAATATCACACCGGCTTTTTTCCCGTGTCGCCAATAAATAGAGGCCAGCAAGGCGGGCGCAAATTGAGCCGCCGCCGCGAAAGATAATAGACCAATTTGAGCCAGCGCCGCGCTATCTTCCGCCAAACGATAATAGCCATAGGCGAGTAATAATAACCCAACGATGACGAGGCGGCGGATAAGGATAAGACGGGCACCGCCATCCCCTGATCCCGTTGTGAGTTTCCCGCGCTCTAGGAAGCTTGGGACAATAATATCATTTGTGACCATGGTCGATAAGGCGATGGTTGAAACAATGACCATGCCTGTTGCCGCGGAAAAACCGCCTAAGAAAACGAATATCGCCAATAATCCATCACCTTGCGAAAGGGGCAATTGAATAACAAATAAATCGGGCGAGACACCTGACGGGAATTGCGACAAGCCTGCCATGGTTATCGGGATGACAACAAGCGAGGTAATAAGAAGATAGAGCGGGAATATCCACCGTGCCCAATTCACTTCTTTTGCATCACGACGTTCCGTGATCGAGACATGAAATTGTCGCGGTAGACAAATCACGGCCGCCATGGAGAGCAGTAATATCGTTATGGATCGCGCAGACAGGCTATCTCCGGCAAAATGTGATTGCGCTCTATCTAAAACGCCGGACGCGCCACCATCCATCAAGGTAATTGATAAGATACACACCATCATAAGGGCGAGTAATTTTATAATCGCTTCAAAGCAAAGGACGTGCATTAACCCCCGATTATGTTTCGTTATGTCGGATTGCCGCGCCCCGAAAAATATTGCGAAGGCGGCCATCGCCATGGCGGTTAAAAGGACTGTTTCATTGGACGCTTCGACCTTGTCACTTTCACTGGCCGCCATAGCACTCAGGCTGACACCAACAGATTTAAGCTGTAACGATATATAGGGCAGGCTTCCCATAACGGCCGCCAATGTCGCTAAGACCGCCACGCCCCGACTTTTTCCATAACGCGCAGATAGAAAATCCGATAAAGAGGTGATCGACTCGCGCTGTGCAATATCGCCGATACGCCGGATAACATGTGGAAATAATAAAAATACCAAGGCTGGACCCGCATAAATCCAGACAAAGTCCCAGCCCGCAGAGGCGGCTGTGCCGACAGCTCCGAAATAGGTCCATGAGGTACAATAGACCGCTAAGGCCAGGGCATAGACAAATCCATTTATAGGTTTTGCAGTGTCGGCCTCATATGCTTTATGGGCCGTTTTATCCCCCCGCCAGGCAATAAAAAACAACCCCAAAACATAGAGCGTTATAACAGCTATTATAAGCCAAACGGGCATAATAAGTCCTCAGGAGCCCACTATGTGCTAAGACGACGGACTTAGCAATGTCGCTTAAAGTCTTACATAAAAAAAACCGCGTCCCTTTAAGGACGCGGCGCGTTAATCAATGTTTTTTTAGACGATGTCTATTCGGCTGGCGCCATACCGCCTTCAGCCATACCATGGGATGTACGCTGACCTGGGATACGGATATCCTGCACGAGGTTTTGTATTTCCTGTGGCGGGGCTGGTGTGACTAATGAGACACCAACGCCGACCGCGACGGCAAGCCACATGAAGACAAAGCCAATGCCTTCTGGTGAGATACCAAACCACCAACCTGCAGCGGTGCCGCCCATGAATTTGAAGTACACAATATAGGCTGATGTCATGACAATCCCTGTCAACATCGCTGCAATTGCACCTTCTCTGTTCATACGCTTCCAGAAAATTCCCAAGAAGATGACTGGGAATAGAGAGGCCGCAGCCAGTCCGAAGGCGAAGGCGACCACCTGCGCCACAAAGGGGAGTTGCGACGCATAGATCCCCGTCAAGCCGGCACATATCACGGCCACAGCGGCGGCTATTCGAGCAACTTTCATCTCCTGTTTCTCCGTCATCTCCGGTCTAAAGGTTCGTTTTAATAGGTCATGCGACACCGCAGAACTAATCACCATGAGGAGTCCAGCCGCTGTCGATAGAGCTGCAGCGAGGCCGCCCGCAACAACAAGTCCAACAACCCACCCAGGAAGCTTAGCAATCTGTGGATTGGCGAGGACGAAAATGTCACGGTTAGGGACAACTTCGTTTTTCAGACCATCTGGTGCATTAGGACCACGATATTGCATGACACCATCACCATTGAGGTCATCATAGGCTAGAAGTCCTGTTTTCTCCCAGCTTTTATACCATTCAGGGACCGGCTTGCCGCCATCTGCGAGAATAGCCGCAGATCGTTCTGCGTAATTTTCACTATCCTGAATATAGACCGCTTCATTGACCGTATCGATGAAATTCATCCGAGCAAAGGCACCCACAGCTGGGGCAACCGTATAAAGACAGGCGATGAACATCAACGCCCAACCGGCTGATTTACGAGCCGCTTGCGCAGAGCTAACGGTAAAGAAACGAATGATAACATGCGGTAATCCAGCCGTACCAAACATTAAGGCCGCTGTAATACAAAAGACATCCAATTTAGATTTGTCTGTCGATGTATATTCCGTAAAACCTAAATCTGTTACCACCGTATTTAACTTCGATAACATACTGACATCCGCGCCAGCAGCATTACCAATAAAGCCTAATTGTGGAATCGGATTGCCTGTAATCGCAAGCGACATAAAGATCGCAGGGACTGTATATGCGAAGATGAGAACGACATATTGCGCAACTTGCGTATAGGTAATGCCTTTCATGCCACCCATAACCGCATAAACAAAGACGATGGCCATACCAATCAGAATTCCAAGGTTATAAGACACACCAAGGAAGCCTGAGAAGGCTACGCCAACGCCTTTCATTTGCCCGGCAATATATGTGAAAGACACAAAAAGCGCACAAATAACGGCAATAACACGCGCGAATTTGGAGTAATATCTATCCCCCACAAAATCCGGCACGGTAAATTTGCCAAATTCTCGCAAGAATGGTGCAAGAAGCAAGGCCAATAGCACATAGCCGCCCGTCCAACCCATCAAATAGACTGAGCCGCCATAACCTAAGAAGGCAATGAGGCCCGCCATTGATAGGAATGAGGCCGCTGACATCCAGTCAGCTGCGGTGGCCATTCCATTTACGGTTGGGTGAACATCATGTCCGGCGACATAAAAGTCTTCCGTAGACCCTGCTTTCGCCCAAATCGCGATACCAATATAAATACTAAAGGTCAGTACGACCCAAAAAATTGTCCAAGGATCAACCATGACTCTATCCTTTAATCCCGAATTTCTTTTCGTACTGAGTCATTTTGCGGCAATAGACCACAATGAGAGCTAGAAAGACGTAAATCGCGCCATTTTGCGCAAACCAGAAGCCTAGCGGTGCGCCGCCAAATGATAGATTATCAAGTGCTTCCCTAAAAAGGATTCCCGCTCCGTAAGATACGAGAAACCAAATGACCAACAGTGTTATTGTAAGCCTAATTGTGGCCTTCCAATACCCCGCTGCGTCTTGTTCATTTGTTGTTGCCAAATCTACCTCCCCTGTTTTGTTTGCGTGTTGGCGAATTGAATTGGGATAACCCTAGCTCAAGCCTTGGCTAAATTAGTCGTAAAAGGTAGGGAGACTTTAGTCTAAGATATGACTAGCGCGCTTTACGCTCTTTCAAGCCGGCATGTATTAGCAATCCGGCAATGAGCCCGCCGCCAAGAACATATATTTCTCTAAGGCCAAGCCCGGGTTCGTTTAAGGCTTCTAAACCGCGCATAAAAAATATCGCCGCCACAAGAAGGCCCACAGAAATGAAAAGATGCGCTTTCATTGAATGATCATTACCCAGCTTGTCCAAAGGGTCAATAATTAAGACCTAAGACTTTAGTCTGTTGCTGTTCCTAAAATAGTTGGTCATTGAATCGGGCGACGCTCTTGAAATCGGGTCAAAATCCAGCTTCAAGCTTTAGCCAAAATATGAAGGTGGAAAGATATGTCAGACTCGAAAAAAACCTATCCTGTACCCAAAGCCTTTGCGGCCTCGGCTAATCTGACGCCCGAGGGCTATCGCGATATGTATCAAGCCTCGATTTCGGATCCAGAGAAATTCTGGGGCGCGCAAGGCAAAAGGCTGAGCTGGATCAAGGACTATACATCTGTAAAAGATGTCAGCTGGGACAAATCCAACCTTTCGGTGAAATGGTATTCTGACGGCGTTTTAAATGTCACGGAAAACTGTATTGATCGCCATCTCGAGACGCGGGGCGATAAGCCTGCGATAATCTTTGAGGGCAATCATCCAGATGATCACCGGACCCTGACCTATCGCGAGCTACATGGTGAGGTCTGCCGCTTTGCCAATGTGCTTAAAAAGCTTGGCGTTAAAAAAGGCGACCGCGTCACAATCTATATGCCGATGATTGTGGAGGCGGCTTTGTCTATGCTTGCCTGTGCGCGGATTGGCGCGGTGCACTCCGTTGTCTTTGGCGGCTTCTCGCCAGAAGCTTTGGCCGGGCGGATTACGGATTGTGATAGTACATTTGTCATTACAGCAGATGAAGGCAAACGCGGCGCGAAATCTGTTCCGCTGAAATCGGCTTGCGATGCCGCCTGTGAGATTGCGGGCATTGTGAAGACCGTTTTGGTGATTGGTCATACGGGCGGTGATGTGAACATGAAAGCAGGGCGTGATGTCTGGTATCATGACGCGCTTATGGGGGTTTCGTCCACTTGTCCTTCTGAGCCCATGAGCGCTGAAGACCCGCTCTTTATCCTGTATACATCCGGTTCAACGGGCAAGCCCAAAGGCGTCTTACATACAACGGGCGGCTATCTGGTTTGGGCGTCGATTACCCATGAATATGTTTTCGATCTCAAAGAAGAGGATGTCTATTGGTGTTCCGCTGATGTCGGTTGGGTAACGGGTCACACCTATATTGTTTACGGTCCGCTCGCCAATGGCGCGACGACCCTTATGTTTGAAGGCGTGCCGACCTGGCCGGATGCATCGCGTTTCTGGCAGGTCTGCGACAAGCATAAGGTCAGCTTGTTTTATACCGCGCCCACAGCCATCCGGGCTTTAATGCGAGAAGGTGACGGTCCCGTCAAAGCGACAGACAGATCGTCCTTGCGGATTTTGGGAACTGTCGGCGAGCCGATTAATCCCGAAGCTTGGGAATGGTATTTCCATGTCGTAGGTGAGGGCCGTTGTCCGATTGTCGATACATGGTGGCAGACCGAGACAGGTGGAGCTATGATTGTACCATTGCCGGGGACAACCGATATGAAACCGGGTGCAGGCTCACATCCATTTTTTGGCATTGAACCGGCCCTTGTTGATGCAGATGGTAATGTGCTGGAAGGTGAGACCGAAGGTAATCTAATTATTAAAAATTCTTGGCCGGGTCAGATGCGGACCGTTTACGGCGATCATCAGCGTTTTATTGAGACCTATTTTAGTGCCTATCCCGGAAATTATTTTACTGGCGATGGCTGTAAGCGCGATGCGGATGGATTTTACTGGATTACAGGCCGGGTAGATGACGTCATTAATGTGTCGGGTCACCGTATGGGAACAGCCGAAGTCGAAAGCGCGCTCGTTAGTCATAAAGCCGTCGCAGAGTCTGCCGTGGTTGGCTATCCGCATGATATTAAAGGGCAAGGGATTTACGCCTATGTCACTGTGACAGCGGGCACCAAAATCACGGATGATTTGCGCAAAGACCTAACCAAACATGTTAGAGCTGAAATCGGGCCGATCGCCACGCCTGACCTCATCCAATTTTCGCCAGGCCTGCCAAAGACACGCTCTGGCAAAATTATGCGCCGTATCTTACGTAAAATCGCCGCCGATGATTTCGGGAATTTGGGCGACACCTCGACGCTCGCAGATCCAAGCGTCGTCGATGATTTAATTAAAAACCGGATGAATAAGGCGTGAGGTGAAACGGGTCCTCGCAACTCTTTTGGGCCTTATCGTCCTTTTCGCGCTTTATTTGGCCTTTGCGCCTGTGTCGATTGATCCACAGGCTTGGGAGGCGCCAGAGAATATAGGGTATAGCGGCGCCTTTTCCCCGAATGACAAGCTTGCAAATCTGGAGCGTATTGATTTGTCTGAGAGTCCCGGGCCCGAGGACGTCACGGTCTTAAACGGATTTATTTACGCGACATCCCAGACCGGAGATATTACAAAGATAGACCCGCAAACGGGGGGCGTAGATATTCTTGCCAATACAGGCGGCGTGCCTTTGGGGATCGAGGCCGCGGGGAATAGGCTTTATATTGCCGATGCCTATAAGGGTCTATTTGCTTTGACCCTAGACGGGCAGTTAAGCCTTTTGACAGACCGCGTTGAGGGCACGCCAATCCTCTATGCAGATGATTTGGATATTGCGGCGGACGGAATAATTTATTTTTCCGATGCGTCGACCAAATTTGGCGCGCAAAATATTGGCTCAACCATGGATGCATTCTTGCTTGAGATTATGGAAAGTGTCGGGACGGGCCGTGTGCTTGCTTATAACCCAATGGATAAAACAACATCGGTCATCGCCGATGGTTTGGTTTTTCCAAATGGTGTGGCCATGCATTCCGACGGCGATATTCTGGTCAATGAAACGGGGCGGTACCGCGTTTTAAAGATCAATCCAAAAACAGGTGCCATGTCCGAGTTTATTGCCAACCTTCCAGGTTTTCCTGATAATATAAACCGAGGGCCAGATGGAACGTTTCTTCTGGGTTTGATCTCACCGCGCTCTGAGTGGCTGGATCAAAATGCGTCTAAGCCCGCAATACGTAAACTCGCTATGCGCTTGCCGGCTTTTATGCGCCCGCAAGCCGAAGATTATGGTCACATCGTACAGCTGGACCGCTCGGGGCAGGTTATACAAAGCTTACAAGATCCAAAGGGAACTTATCATCACGCAACAGGTGCAATTGTCCATGATGACTATCTCTATGTTACAAGCCTATATGAAACGGCGCTGGCCAGACGCCCCTTCCCTTAACCCTCTCCCCCAAATAAAGGAAAATTCAATGCGTAATCTTTTCAAACTGATCCTTCTGATCCTGTCGCTC
>CAYTLJ010000044.1:0-4527 GCA_964438555.1 uncultured Algimonas sp. | reverse complement strand
AAAGGAAAATTCAATGCGTAATCTTTTCAAACTGATCCTTCTGATCCTGTCGCTCATTCCGCTTTATTTTGGGCTCTCAGGGGCTTTGGGTGGGGCGCTTCCGCTTAATGGCGGCGAGGCGGTCTCTGCAAATCTTGAAAATCAATTTCGCTATTTATCCGGCTTTTATCTCACCTTGGCGTTTCTGATCTGGTGGTTCTTGCGTGATATAGATAATCGCGGAACAGTCTTGGCTTTGATTGTGGGCGCGATATTTATTGGCGGGTTAGCGCGGCTTTATTGCCACTTTGCGGTTGGCCCAGCTGAAGCTAAGCAAATAGGCGGAATGGTATTAGAACTTAGCTCGCCTCTATTGATAGTCTGGCAACGCGCTTTGGCACGTTCTGTGGGTCCAGTTATACCCTAAACGGGCGATCTGAACCGAGGCATAAATTTGTTTATATCTGGATGGAGGGTCTGCATAATCATGCAGATTATTTTCCCGCGTAATACTGTATGTATGATACAGAATTGAATTGTATAAAGTGAGGCCGAAAAATGCGTGAACGCGAATTTGATATTATTGTCTATGGGGCCTCTGGCTATACGGGCCGATTGGTCGCTGAATATCTCCAATCAGAATATGGTGGGTCTGATTTGAAATGGGCCATGGCAGGACGCAATGCGTCTAAGCTTGAGACTGTCAGAGCGGAAATGGGCATATCAGACACTGTAGACATCGTGACCGCCAATGCGGATGCACCAGACACGCTCGATGCATTGGCTAAGCGAACCAAAGCCATCATTACAACAGTCGGTCCTTATCAACTTTACGGAGAGCCTTTGGTCAAAGCCTGCGCTGATAACGGCACAGACTATGTCGACCTTTGCGGTGAGCCCGCTTGGATGAAAGATATGATTTCGCGCTATGACGAAGCCGCCAAAGCCTCTGGCGCGCGGATTGTTTTATCATGCGGGTTTGATTCAATCCCGTTTGATTTGGGTGTGCTACATCTTCAAAACCACGCGATTGAAAATCACGGCGGTGCCGTGTCTGAGGTACGCTGTCGGGTCAGATCAATGAAAGGCACATTTTCAGGCGGGACGGCGGCGAGTTTTATGGAAACAATGAAACGCGCGCAAAGACAGCCCGAAATTTTAGATTGGTTAAAGGACCCATTCTCACTATCGCCAGCATCTGGGCCCGCACAACCTGCTATCCATAAGCCGATTGAAGAGACCGATCTTGGCAGTTGGTCGACACCTTTTATTATGGCGAGTATTAATACCAAAAATGTACACCGCTCAAATGCCTTGCTGGACTACCGCTATGGCAAGGATTTTAAATATGGCGAGATGGTTCTGACAGGGCCAGGTGAACAAGGCGAAGCGATTGCCAGAGGCATGGCAAAAACAAACACCTTTGGCGACAACCCACCTAAGCCCGGCGAAGGTCCAACCAAGGAAGAACGTGAAACCGGGTCTTATGATGTGATGTTTGTTGGTGATACGGCTGACGGCACGCGCCTAATCACGTCTGTGAAAGGCGATCGGGATCCGGGTTATGGCTCGACCTCGAAAATGATAGCGGAAGCTGCGATGACCCTCGTCAAAGACGCTAAAGGTCCCGATGAAGGCCAAGGCGGCGTCACGACACCTGCGCCCGCTATGGGTGAGGCGTTAATCTCTCGCCTGAGAGACCATGCCGGTCTTCGGTTTGAAATTGAAAAAGGCTAACAAAAAAACCCGCGCCGAAATTAGCGCGGGTTAGGGAACGCCTAATTTTGCGCAAGTTTAACGATTAGTCTGTCCATATTGGCTTTGGCGGGCGCATAATCTGGGCGTAAGTCTAGGGCTTTTTCGCAAGCGGTTTCGGCTTGGACATAATCACCTAGCTTAGCCCAACTCGCACAAAGATTAGATTGTACAATTGCGGCTTTACGACTTGAAAGGCCTTGCCGAAGCGCAGATTTATGCAGGGCAACTGAGCGTGCATAATCGCCTTTGTGAAAGGCCTTAATGCCTAGTCTTACAGCTCCATTCGTCGCTTTTGCGACATTGAAGTCTGTATATTCAGTCGGGGTTTTGCGCTTGGTCTCATCTGCCATGGCACTGGCAGGAAGAATTGCGATTGCGCTCATTGCACCTAAGGAAAGGGCGCATAGGGTTAGAGCCGCCCCAGACAGGGCGTTAGGTCGTTTGATCATCGTCATTTTCGTCTCCATTGAATTGACAATTCTCATATATATCAATCATTTTCGTATGGAATTGACTTTTTTAGCAGGGTGTTTATACAGTTATGTATGAAAAACTGGTCAGACTATCCAATCTTCCTCGCCGTTGCACAGGCAGGCTCACTTACGGCAGCCGGAAAGGCCTTGCATATGAGCCAACCCACAGTGGGCCGCCGTATACGCGCTCTTGAAGATCATTTTGGCACGGCTTTGTTAAAACGCGAAAATGGACAATTAGTCCCGACAAAATTTGGGCAATCCATGTTGGATCATATTCGCCGTATGCAAGAAGAAGCCTCTGCGATTGATCGCTCTACAGCGACCCTTGAAGATTCGCTATCGGGTGTTGTTCGCTTATCCGCGACAGAGGGTATTGGAACGGGGTGGCTCCCAGGTGTGATGAAGGCCTTTAGATCTGAACACCCGGATGTTTTAATCGATATTGGCATTGGGTTTCAGGACTTTAACCTCGCTCAAAGAGAGGCCGATATTGCCCTTCGCTGGCGAAGCCCGGGCGAGCAGAATTCCTTGATCGGTCGTAAAGTCGCCGAGGTTGGGTTTGGCTTATTTGCCTCGCCCGAATATTTAGAGGCAAATGGCACACCGCAAAGCTTAGAAGACCTTTCTGAACATGATGGTGTGAACGCGCAAATTATGGATGGTAAATCCCTCTGGCTCATGGATGACAGTGGAAACCTTAAAAACCCGCCAAAACGGATCACCTTTAATACAAATTCAATATGGGCCTATGATCAGGCTCTCGTGCACGGATATGGCATAGGCGTGCTCGCCATGTGCGGCGTTATGAGTAAAGATCTGGGATTGGTTCGTGTGTTACCTGAGGTCACACATGTCGAAAATCTCTATCTTGTTGCGCATCAGGACCTCAAAAGAAGTCTTCGCATACGCGCCGTATTTGATTTTCTTGTTGGCGCCTTTAAGCAAGACACAGCTTTCTTTTCAGGTGAAAATGTTTCTACATTTGACTGCACGATGTGCCAGACAGGTACCAATATTGCAGGTATGAACCTCAAACCCGCAGGCTTGCAAAAACCGGCCCATTTACAGGTCGCCGAATAAGGACCACACATATGTCTGAAAAGACAATTGATTTTGGTTTTGAAACGATTCCGGAAGATGAAAAGATTGGGCGCGTCAAAGGCGTATTCGATTCTGTTGCCTCAAATTATGATCTGATGAATGATGCGATGAGTGTGGGGATTCACCGTGTCTGGAAAAACATGACGATCACCCGGCTCAACCCACAGCCCGGGGAAAAATTACTAGATGTTGCTGGCGGAACCGGAGACCTTGCGAGACGGTTTATCAAAGCCGCAGATGAAGTGCGTTTGCGCCGCGGTGGAGCGCCTGCCTCAGCGGTAATTTGCGACATTAATGATCAAATGCTTTTGGCGGGCATTGACCCGAACAAAGATAAAGGTCTCGATCTCACCCGAATTTGCGGCAATGCCGAATGTCTTCCATTTGTTGATGGTAATTTCGATGCGGTTACCATTGCCTTTGGCATTCGCAATGTCACTGACCGTATGGCGGCCTTAAAAGAATTCCGACGGGTTTTAAAACCTGGCGGGCGTCTTGCTGTACTCGAATTCTCAACGCCGCCGGCCAATGTCATTCGCGCCTTTTATGATGCCTATTCTTTTGCTGTTATTCCGCGCCTGGGACAGGCTTTGGCGGGTGATCGCGATAGCTATCAATATCTTGTCGAATCGATCCGAAAGTTCCCAAAACAAGAACAATTTGCGGAAATGGTCAGAGAGGCAGGCTTTGGAAATGTCACCTATCAAGACTATAGTGCAGGCATCGCTGCGCTGCATACAGGCTGGAAGCTCTAGCTATTCTAACTTAACTGCCTCTAAGCAAGGCGGGTTTTTATCGACGATTACGGGCTTTCCGAGCCGCATATTTTGCATCGCGGCGTGCCTTTTGAGCTCGCTTCAAATCTGACTCAGCCTTCTTTTTGGCTTCGATTGCAAGGTCTCTTTTACGCGCTTCTTCGGTCTTACGCGCAGCCTCTTCGGTTTCTAAGCGTTTGCGCTCTTCACGCTTTTTCAACTCACGTTCTTCACGCGCCGCATTTCGTTTGGCACGTTCTTCCATGATCCGTTTCTTTTCTTCCGGATCAAGCTGTTTCTCTTTCGCCCGCTTGAGCATGGCAAGTTTTGCCTCTTTCTGCGCCTTTAAGCGGTCGTTGAAATTTTGGCCGGGAATCATAGAAAAACCTTAGTGTGTGTTGGTTGTGAAGACGCCGCTATATCGGGTCTTCCAATCCAGAAATCAAGCTTTACAATCA
>CAYTLJ010000043.1:15107-19144 GCA_964438555.1 uncultured Algimonas sp. | reverse complement strand
ATAGGTTTTAAACCAGCTTACAAATTCTCCCACCCCATCCTCAATTGTGGTTTCGGGTTTAAAACCAAAGGCGGCTTGCGCGGCTGAAATATCAGCAAAGGTTGCGCTGACATCGCCGGCTTGTTTGGGTTTAATATCTGTGATCGCTTTTTTACCCGTCGCACGCTCAATCGCCCCAACAAGATCCAACAACTTATTGGGCGCTGAATTGCCGAGATTATAAATTTCATGCCCCTTGGGTCTATGGGCGACGATCTGTGGGATGACGCGGGTAATATCGCCGATATAGGTAAAATCGCGTTGCATAATATCGGGTGCGAATAGGGTGATGGGATCGCCTGCGAGAATTTTTTGGGTGAATATCCAATAGGCCATATCGGGCCGTCCCCAAGGGCCGTAAACGGTAAAGAAACGAAGGCCTGTTTGGGGGATATCATATAGCCGCGCATAACTTTCCGCGATCATTTCGCCGCCTAATTTTGTCGCCGCATAAAGCGAGGCCGGTTCTCTGACCCGGTCGCTCTCTTTAAACCCGCCGCTGGGCTCACGCTCGCCATAAACAGACGAACTACTTGCATAGGCGATATGTTTTATCGTCCCGCGACGTCTTGCAAATTCGAGCACATTAAGATGCCCCATAAGATTGGACTGAATATAGGCATGCGGGTCTTTAAGGCTGTAACGCACGCCAGCTTGGGCTGCGAGATGCAATATATGAGTGATGTTTTGGGACTTGAGCGCAGCGTCTAAGGCTCCTTTTTCCGAAAGATCAATTTGGTAAAACCTAAACCCGTCAAAATCTTCAAGCTGATTGAGGCGCGCTTGTTTTAAGCCTGTGTCATAATAGGGATTGAGATTATCCACTCCGATCACGCGGTGACCATCCGTCAAAAGACGCTTGGCGGCATGAAAGCCGATAAACCCTGCAGCACCTGTTAAAAGAACATCCATAGGGCGCGTTTAAAACGTTCGGTTTCAAATGGCTAATTTATTTAGCGGCAAAAAACCTATTCGTGAAATTGCTTGCGTTCAATATTTAGGCTGTGCTTGCCACCATATTGATGCCAAAGATTTCTAATGTCCGCGTCCAAAGTTTTTAGCCGCGCCTCACCTATTGGGGTCGGGCCATAATAGTTAATCCGAAATATAGCATTCTGGCTTTTATAACGATCGATGGTTTGTAAGAGTTGATTTGAATATCCGGATTTCAATCTGAGTGAACCTGTTTCAAAGGCTTCATCTGATAGGTCGACAGATATGACTCTATCTTGCGCAATTCCAAAATTGACTTTACCGATCTGAGACGGCGTCATTCTGATTACTCGCGGGTTTTCAGACGTTACATGATAGCCCGCGGGAAGGGAGGCTTCGTCTAATTTTACGAGGACGTTAGAGCCAATACTTTGAGGCGGTGTGTCAGGACAGGCTATATGGAATTTGCCATTCTCATCGGTTGTAATGCGTAAGCCTTGGGGCGTGTAAAGTTTTGCGCCGCTAACCCCAATTTCGCCTTTATCAGCATAACCGTTTTTATTTTTATCCAAGAAAACCCGGCCAAGAATAGGCGCGTCAGAGCAATCGGCTTGAGCCGTGCCATTAAAGGTAAAATTGGATTGCGCATAGGCGTAAGGTGCGCTCATAAAGGGTAGGGTGAAAACTAAACTCGCTATAGCTCGACGCGCAAATGCGAAATATCCAGTCATGCCGTCCAGGCCAAGGTATGAACGTTTACATTTTGAATTCATTCTTAGCGCCCATTTAGATTTTAGTCGTAAGGGCAGACAAACAGATTGCGAGAGCTCACACATTTTCCCTCGGGTTGACCCTACCCCAACTCGGTACGTTTGTACGATATCGTAATTCAAAAGCTCTTCCTATGAGGCGATCACCCCGTTTTAGGAAGTTTTATTGCAATAGACGTACCAGTTTTCCGGTTTGGCAATATTGAAAGCGTTAAGCCATTATTTTGTGCAAGTTCATTGGCGATGTCTAAGCCCAAGCCCATTCCATCTATTTTACCGTCTTTCTGACCCTTTTTTTGCACCTTTTTCTGTGTCCGTTTGGGCTCATCTAACCTTATGGACCGAATTTTCGCCTTGGCGAAGTCTGCTTCAGACAGGCCAGGGCCTGTATCGTGGATTTCAATACGCAGTCCGTCCTTAAAACGCCTCACGCCCATGAGGATTTTACCAGATTCTGTATATTTTATGGCATTAGATAGAATATTGGTAATGATCCTCATCAGAATTATGGGTTTGATGTCACTGGTTTGACTGGTATCGACAAACCGAAATTCCAATCCTTTTTCCACGGCGTCAGGTTCAAACATGTCATAAATTGCATTTAAGGTCGCCGAGAGCGTGAGGCCTTTACTGTCTGAACCGTTTTCAGTCTCAATTGGCGCGCCATCAATAACAGTGTTTTGCAGATGGCTGGCAATCAAGGTTTCAAGATAGGTAAAGGTTGTATTCAACTCTTTTGTATCTGCGTTATCAAACCCGGCACTCGTCCTAAGCTTCTCTACATTTAGGCGTAGCGCATGAAGGGGCTGCCTTAGATCATGTATAGTGTTTTTAAGCTCGACGTCACGCGTATGAACGCGTTCTGTTGCGAGTCGGAATTGTTCTTCCAAATCATTTAATCGATCACTCAGGGCTAAATTTGTTTGGGCTTGTTCCAGGTTTCTCGCTTCGACCCTGCGCCGCTGATTTGCTTGTTGGGAATAGCGATCCGCAACCCCCAAACCCATCATGATTGCATCCACAACAATAGCCAATCGGATACTATCAAGCTCAATATGTTGCCCAATCCCGGATTCTGTAAAGTGACGCAAATTCATGACAATGGCGGACCCGGCACCAAAAAACCAAGCCAATACATAAAAGCGTACTTCTTTAAACCGGCTAAAGGCGGCGATTATGCCGAGTAACGTTCCCGCCGAAATTGAAATTAAAACAAGCAACATTAAACACCGTTTGGCTTGTTGCGGGTCAATAAATGCCACAGGAATTATGAAAACCGGCATAGCGATCATCATGAAACCCATGAATTTATCCCAGCGAGGATGATATGTTTTTGTCCTTAAAAATTCACGGGCAAAATCATATGGGACAATCGCAAAAGCCAAACCAATTATGATTGAAACATAATTATTAAACCTGGGCGCATTGGGCCAAATATATTGGAAGGTCACGCCGTCAGAATGCATCAAGAAAAATAAGATGACGACAACATATAAAAAATAGGAGAGAAAAACACGTCGCTTCAATATCAATAAAGCGAGAAAACTCGTGGCTATCACGATCATCATCATCCCATAAGAGATGAAGTTCTTGGATGTCCTTTTTATCGCGCTTTTTGTGAAACTATCTTCGGTTTCCAAGGTTATTGTAATATTGGAGGAGCCACCGGATTTATAGGCGATATATAGGGTAACACCTTCGTCCGGGGCGATAGGCATGGCGGTTGCCAGTTCAGGGAAATCTACAGATCGCTCTGAAAACCTTGTTTTTGGAGACTGGGATTCCAAAGTCTCTAACTTGCCATCACTGCGGAGAAGAAAGACCTCATAATTGGGCAGAAAATTTTCGTGAACATGTATGTACCATGTGTCTATATCCGAGGTTTTATTCTGAATTTTTGTGCGCAGCCAAATTCTATCTTTGGTGAAACCAAATTGAGGGGTGGGCGTGGTTAAAGCGGTAAATCTATCGTCATACTCACTTAAAATATTGTCTATTGTCAGCTCGCCCCCTGCATCCAAATAGTAACCCATATGGCGCGCAAAAGCCTCGCTTGATTGCGCGCCGTCAAGACTAATCTGTTGGGGGCTAGAGCGGTCAGGGGTTTGAGCAACAGTCAGATGTGTAAGGGCCGCAAAAAGAACTATACCATACAGAGCGATCTTGATAATTATCGGCGATAAGGACCGCACATGAATTACTCCGTTATAATTGCAGATGATCATCCATTTACCGCCCAAGCTATGGAAACGGTTATTGGGGCTATAGACGAGCTTTCCCTCATAGGTAAGGCCT
>CAYTLJ010000043.1:0-15007 GCA_964438555.1 uncultured Algimonas sp. | reverse complement strand
GCTATGGAAACGGTTATTGGGGCTATAGACGAGCTTTCCCTCATAGGTAAGGCCTTATAATGAGGTCGCTGCGATTTCATTGATCAAACGCGAACAATCTGATTGTGCGCTCCTATGCTTAGATAGACGCCGCGTTTTATTTGGAGTGCGGGTAAGCTGAATTAAGAGAATATCCATAGGGTTCGTTTAAAGCGGTCTGCAAATATGAGTTCAAAAAAGAAACCTATGCAAGATCACTTAAAGATTAGCGCAAATCGCTTGACCGAGTGGGTCCAAGCAAAGGCCTTGCCTGTGTGGGCAGAGCGTGCGCAGCTTGATGATGGGAGTTGGGTCGAGCACTTAAGGTTGGATGGTCAGCCCGATCTTGAGGCTGAACGTCGCTGGCGCGTTTTGGCCCGGCAAATCTATGTTTATGCCAAGGCCAGTGATCTGGGATGGTTCGATGGAAAAGATATTGCCATCAAAACCTATGAGAAAATGCGTGAGGTCGGATATGTCCACCGCGTGGGAATGGATGGTCAGCTTAATAACGCGATGCGGGATTTTTACGACCATGCCTTTTATATACTAGCTGCCAGCAGTCTTTACGCAATGACGGGGGAGCAAAACTATCTCGATGAGGCAGAAAGCTTATTGGACTGGGTCGACGGGACGTTGAGCCATCCCAAAACCGGTTGGAAAGAAAGTGACCAAGCAAATCTTAAAGATCAGCGGCGTCAAAATCCACATATGCATCTCTTGGAGGCAAGCCTGTTTCTGCACGGGGTCACTGGGTCGGATAAACACCTGACCTATGCGCGGAAAGTCTATTCCCTATTTGAAAAATATTTCTTTGATGCAGGCGTTGTCAGTGAATTTTTTAATCCTGATTGGACACTCACCAAAGGCGCATATGGGCAAACTGTCGAACCCGGCCACGGCGTTGAATGGGTCTGGTTACTTGGGCAATATGAAAAGGCGACCAGCGTTAATGTCCGCTCTTATCAATCCGCGCTATATGCACGCGCCCAATTGGGCCGCGATCTTTTCTTAAATGATGAAGAAGATAAATCCGGCGAGATCCGACGCGAGACAAAGCGCCTTTGGGTGCAAACCGAAGTGATCAAAGCACACCTGGCTATGGCTGAAAGAAAAACGCCGGGCAGTCGAGACATGGCTGCGGCCACAATTGATGCGCTCTTTCCGACCTATCTGACGGAAGATGGTTTATGGAATGATCAGATCAATGCTTGTGGTGCCAACATCGCCAAAACGATCCCTGTGAGCACATTTTATCATATTCTATGTATGGCCTCAGAAGCTGAACGCGTTGCAAAGCTCTGAATTTTATTTTGGCGCATCCATCACTTCGACCCGCATGCGTCTGACATCCATTGAAAAATTATCAGCGGTCTCGCCGGGCCAGATCGAGAAATAGTCTAGGTCTGGATCGGACGTCAGAGGTCCAGGACGAAATTCCAAGACGTAATCATTCCATCCAGGCTTTAAGGTTTTGCGTTTCCATCCCGACGCGCCCGCGCCATCGGTATAATAACCCATATCAAATTCTGAGAGGGGGTTCACCCGCGATGGTCTTGCCGTGATTGTCAGACGTAAAAGCCGTCCAGCAAATGCGCGTTCAAAATCCGGACCAATAGGCGCAAATATGCCGGGACCTCCGGGAAGGTTTGCCCGCGCCGTGGTTGAGGTCAGTCGCGAAAAAGCGGGTTGACCACCGAGCTTGGCATTAAAAACGGCTTGCGTGCCGGGTTGGGCCGTTAGGCGCGACAGATCTGTGCCCTCTATAACATAGCCGGATTTCCAGATTGTCGCATCCGAGAGATCGACTTTTTGCGCAAATGACAAGGCGGTCGAGACCATGACGATCACAACAATCAATGCGATAGGGTAGAAAAACCGGTCCTTTAACATGGGATTTTGTACAAAATGTCCTTTTGGCCCTTCAGGGCTGGTTCAGCCTTACAATATCATAAGTTTACCTGTGATGACTATGATTTAATAGTGTCATTCGCAAACTTTAAGGAGACCCTCATGTTTCGTTCCCTTTTACCGACCCTTAATCGCCTTTGCCTGACATCAGCCATTCTGTTGGTTCCTGTTTCGGCCATGGCACATCCGCATGAGACGGAGAAAAAAGACTCTGATATTGAGATCAGTATTGAGGATGAAACGCTCAATGGTGAAGACCTCATGGAGAAAATCGACGAAAAACTATCCAAACATAGTGTCGAAATCGCCAAATCTATGTCCAAAGTGAAACGGGATCTGGAAAAACATAAAGGCGACGGTGATTTTTCACAAGATATGGAAAGCGTCGCAGATGCATTGGAAGAGGTTTTCAAAGAAGACGGGTTATTTCGGGATTTGACGGCGATGTTAGGTGATTTTGCCGAAGATGTGGATCTCGTCAGCGACGAGGATGCAACGGTTTTGAAATTTGACGGCGCAACAATTGGGTCCATCGCCCGCTCAAAAAAGCGCGATAGCGAAGACAGTTTGTCAATTTCTGGATTAGGTCAAAACCTGACACTCAACCGCGAAACCATTGTCGAAAATGGAAAATCTAAAACACGTATCGTGATCGAAATGGATGGGAATAAAGATATTGATGTTACCTTGCCAGGTTTAGATAAAGAATAAGCAGCCACTCAAAAGATCAAACGAGGAAGAGAACCGCGCGTTCATCAGCGCGTTCCCTGAGGGCTGTCCCCAACATCTCTGTAAGTTCCTCTGTAAACCTGTCAGAGGCGGCCTCAGTCCATGCGGTTTGAACGGCTTTGATAAGATCTGCGCGTTGGCGAGAGACGGCACTGCGAATGCGGCCATCTGTTAAAATTTGTCTGGCCAAGACTGGCATTTTTGCGCTTCTAACTTTTCCGGCAATGGCTTTTTTACCAAATAGATAAGTTCCACCCAGCATGGCGCCGCCTAAAATAATGCCGATGGGATTGAGAAAAAGGGCCGCAAATATATTGGCATGGGCCAAAAGAGATCCAATAAGAATGGCGGATAGGGTTGTTCCGACCAAGGCCGTGTCTGATTCCATTGTCCCCACATCTGGCATGGCTAATGACAGGCCTTCAAGATGTTTGGCGACATGTTGACTGTCGCTTAGGGAGAGGACCATAGCGGGCAGGCCGTGATCCCGACAAAGTGGGTCCGTGATTGTCTCAATATCGCGTTGTAATCCGGCGAACCAGACATCAATGACGGGCCTTAACTCTAATTTGGCGTGTTCAGAACCCAACCAATCTGCAACCCGTTGGTTCAGTCCTGTCTCAACCTCATCTAAGCTTTCAATTTTACCGGTCCGCCAATCTCGAAAAGCGGGTAAAATACAGGCCTCAGTGATTGAATCGACAAGAACAGGTGCAAGGGTTGCACCGAGATCAGTCGCAGATTTTTCCGCCTTTATGGCAATCTCGCCGCCCTCGCGACTATGTTGATCGACTTCTGATTTGAAACTATTATGCAAATATTCAAACCGACCGAGCCAGGCGAGGCCCCGCGCAATCGCAAATTCAGGTTCCGCGCCGCGAACGATCCGTGCATCTGGAAAAGCTTTTTGACTCGCAGGTAAGACGAGAGGCAGGCGCGAGGCCCCACCCGTTAGGAGTACCGTATCCGGGGCTCGCCCGCCTAAATTTTCAATGGTTTCTTTGAGCGCATAATCAAAGGCAGTTTGCCAACTATATCCATTTAAAGCTTTGAGCGGCTTGCTCAGAATTTGATCTGCATCTTTTTGATCAATGCGGATATCAAAGACGACGCCGCGTCCAATGGGCAGACGTTTTAAAAGTTCAATCGGAACATTCTCACCGGTGAAATAGGCTTCTTTTGCTTCGCGGCACCAATATTCCATGATGGGACGATAATGTGGATATTTTGCAATAAGTTGCTCAATTTTCTTTCGCTCTTTCTGCCGCGCGAGATTTAATTCAAAAATCTCTGTATCCAGCAAGCCAGACCCCAAAATATTATGACCAACATCTTGAGCGTCTAAGTCCCGACAATAGGTGAAATCTGTTGTCGAAGAGCCAATATCAACAATTAAAACGGAGGCTTTTGTGTCTTCAATAGAAAGATAGCCTTGCTCTAAGGCTGTCATAAGGGCCGCCCGCGATTCCGGGACAATGCGGACCGATTTCAGTCCGGCCGCTACAAATAATTGGCGGTAGCTTTCTCGGTCTTGCTCTGTCCAACCACTTGGACAGCCAATGATAAATTGACTGTCTTTTGCGCCTCGGATCATACCGTCTTTTTCCAGACCGCGAATAAGCGTCTTTGAAAATTGGGTTGTCGGTTCACGAACCGTCTTAAGGTCTAAATGCCTCGATTTGAATTTTACCGAGACATTGGCGTTTGACCCTAAAGCCGCAAGATTAAGCGCATCAACACCAATCTTCACCCCATTTTTATCTGTTGCAATCGCTGTGACAAAGCTTCGGCGGCCTCGCCATTCGAGAATTTCAGGTTCGCGCAAAGTTGCGCCAAAGGCACGACCCAAAGCGGTTTCACCATGGCCGAGATCAAATCCAATAAATTCCTGTTGAATGGCTTTTTTGCTCATGTTCGAACCCAGATGGTTCCTCTGCGCAGGACTGTACCATCTGCGCGTAAAAGGGCCGGGGCGGCCATTTCAACTTTGGGGCCATCGCCCAGACCCGGAAGCTCATCAAAAAAACCCTTATTGGTTTTGGAATATTTTACGATTGAAAGGCCACCGCTTGAGATCAGGCTCGGTAATTCTTTTTCGATTAATTCCATGGCGAAATCAGAATCATCGGCGCTGCCGGCTTCAAGGAGATTTTGAAATAGGGCGGCAAGGCGCGGCGTATCGGCCCAATGGGTCTCGGCTTTGGGTTCAGATAGTCGTTTCAAAATCGCGTCAGATGTTTTGAGGGCGTCCATAATTTGACCAATTAGACCTGGCCCGTCCGTTTTAAGTCTGGCTTCAGCTTTGAATTGACGCCCTGAATGGTCTTCCAGCGCCGCTGGCGGTTTAGACTGTGGCAAGAGCCTTTTTAATTTTTTAAACCGTCCGGGTTCAAGCGTATGAAGCGCGGCCAATATGACAGCGCATAAAACTGTTAGGCTCGAGGTCTGGATGAGCCCGACTAAAGCTAAAAGACCTGCCGCGCCATAAAACAGGCTTGTCTGCCCAAATATATTTGCCAAATTTGATTTGGGGGCTGCAGTTTCGACATAGGTGATTTCGGTTTGTGTGGCGCGGTCTAAAATACCGACACCTGATTTAATGACTTCAATTAGCCAGAGGCCTGATTTTTGTAGGCTTGGGTCATCAAAGCTTCTCGCATAGCGCGCCCCGGCCCGGTCAAGTGCAGAGCGAAGGGCGGCGACAGTCTGTGCTGAGGTCAGGTCTTCTGACAATTTAGCGTCTAGCTTTGCACGCTCACTTTCAAATGCGTCTAAAAGCGACGGTAGGGTCAGCGTCCGGCTCGCCGGTTTTGATATGGATGTGGGTGGGTGTCCCATAGGAGGGATTTTGTGGGCCTGACCGCATCTGTCAACCTTTAAAAGATTGCGTTCATTTTCCGGTCACATGCTAGGTGATGAAATCCCAATAAAAAACACGCTGCAAACTGTGCAGCGTGTTAAATCATAATATGGCCTGTGGAAGACTATTCTTTGGTCGCAGATGAGTGATCTTTAGCTTTTTCTGCTAAGTCTTCGGCCTTTTCCATAGCCGCGTCTTTTGTTGCCGATGAAGCGTCTGACGCTTTTTCCATAGCCGCGTCTTTCACGTCTCCAGCTTTTTCCATGGCAGCATCTTTTGTCGCTGATGACGCATCTGACGCTTTTTCCATGACAGCATCTTTCGTTGCTGATGACGCATCAGAAGCTTTTTCCATGGCTGCGTCTTTTGTCGCTGATGAGGCGTCTGACGCTTTTTCCATGACCGCATCTTTTGTCGCTGATGACGCATCTGATGCTTTTTCCATGGCAGCATCTTTTGTCGCCGACGACGCATCTGACGCTTTATCCATGACTGCGTCTTTCGTCGCTGATGACGCATCAGAAGCTTTTTCCATAGCCGCGTCTTTCACGTCTCCAGCTTTTTCAACAGTGTCTTTGACAACGTCAGCGCCTGCATCCTTAGCTTTATCTGCAGCTTCCACGGTTGCACCTTTGGCCTTTGAAGCCGCTTCTTCAGCTTTGCTACATGCCGTTAAAGAAAGCGCCATCGCTGCCAAGCTGGCAATCAAGAGTTTATGTTTCATTTGGAGTCCTTCCACTTTTCGCCCCCGAGTGGGACAGGTAAAGACCTAAAATTAACCATCTGTAAAGGAAAAATCACCGAATTCAGCCTAATCCAGCAGTATATTGACCAGTTTGACGCAATTTAGACCATTTTTGCTTAGTTTCGGTAGCAAACAAACTTTTTACACGCCAAAGGGGTCATCAATGCTTTTGCTGGGCTGTGTGAACCATTTTGGCCCAGCCTCAGTCATATAAAAATGATCTTCAAGGCGCACCCCAAACTCGCCATAGAGACAGATCATCGGCTCATTTGAGAAACACATGCCGGGCTCTAGCAAGGTGTCATCACCCCAATTCAAATAGGGCCATTCATGAATTTCAAGACCGATACCATGGCCGGTCCTGTGCGGCAGGCCAGGTGTATTATAACCAGGTCCAAATCCCCATTTTTCAAGTTCAGCGCGCGCGGCTAGATCAACATCGCCGCAGCGTGTTCCGATTTGCGCAGCTTCAAAGGCGGCCGCTTGTGCGGCTTTTTCGGCATTCCAAACCTGTCTTTGTGTCTCAGACGGCTCTCCGAAGACATAGCTGCGCGTAATATCAGATATATAATCGTGCAGCTTACACCCCGTATCGATCAGCACCATATCGCCATTTTCCAGTTTTTTGGGGTTTCGAACCCCATGCGGAAAGGAACTGTCAGGCCCGAACAAAATGATTTTGAAATAGCTACCAGCCTCAGCCCCAACTTTTTTATGGGCGAGATCTATAAATGCGCCGACTTCACCTGTGCTTATGCCCGCATAGAGCATTGAGGCTGTGGCTTTATGGACAGCGAGGGTCATATCTTTGACGCACTGCATGAGAGCCAATTCGGCCGGTGATTTTTGGCGTCGGCATAGCGCGGATATTGAAGCGCCATTTGTAAGGTTGAGACCAGGCGCCGCTTTTGCGATACCGTTTGTGATGAAAAAAGGTGTCGCTTCATCAAGCCCCACTTTGCCTGAGGTGAAATCAAATTGGTCTGCTAGTTTTTGGTAGGGGTTCTCATGCTCCTCCCAGGTGATGATCTCACCTTCAATGCGTGTGAATTGCTCTAGCGTGCCTTTCTCAAAGGCAGGGGCAATATAGAGCGGCGCACCGTCTGGGAATAAAATGGCGCCAACAAGGCGTTCAGAGGGCCGCCAATGCGTGCCCGTAAAATAAAGCAAGGAGGCGCCAGCATTCAAGTAAAGCGCATCCATGTTTTGGGCTCGCATTAGGGCTTGCGCCTTTTGAATACGAGCTTGAAATTCCTGTGTCTGAATAGGTTTCGCGCCCGCCGTCATGTTTGATAGCGAAGCTAAAGCTGCTTTTGCTGATGTTCCACCAACGCCTTTTGTCATTATTTTTCCTTTCCGCCCCGTTGACGAAAGCCTGATGTGAGTCTATGTCGCGCCCTCGCGAGCGGGTGACCCATCAACGCAATCCCGTGACCAAATAAAGGCTTAAGACTGATGAAATCTGAAATACATCCCGATTATCATATGATTACCGTCAAAATGGTTGATGGTTCAACATATGAAACACGTTCCACTTGGGGCAAGGAAGGCGACACGCTTGTTCTTGATATTGACTCCAAAACACACCCAGCTTGGACGGGTGGCGATGCGAAACTTATGGATCGCGGCGGCCGCGTATCACGCTTTAAGGACAAATTTGCTGGCTTTGGCGTGTAATACAACGTTACACCAAACACGAAAAAAGGCTCCTTTTAAGGAGCCTTTTTTTATTCTCTCTTTATGCAGATGCAGAATTTTATAGATGACGTCCAAATGCGGATTCTAACTTATGAATTTGGTCTGCAACCGTATTGCCTTTTTGCGCGGCGATTGTGCCGTAAAGCGAGCGGTCGAGGCGCATGATACGTTCATAAAGTTGTTCTGAGCGCGCCAAAAGGTCAAGCAGACGCGCCGGAAGGGCATAGGCATCTTTGGCAAGGTCGGAAAAGCTTAGGGTCGTATCGTTTTTTTCTTCCGCAACGAGGCGGTATTTTTCCGCACGTGCCTCGCTCAAATCCATTTCTTCTTCTTTCAAAGCGCGTTGTACCAAAAGCCAGCTTGCAACCTGCATAAGCCGTGTCGTTAGGCGCATCGATTGGCTTGCATAAACCATCGCATCGTCCCGACTTAGCAATTTACTGTCATTTCGACCCGGGCCATCAAGATAGGCAGCTGTTTCTTCAACAAGATCCATGCCTTCTCTGAAGGTCTTTGAAAAGAGCTCGGATTTTGTAAACGCCAAAAGGCGTGCTTCCGCCTGCGGTGTAAGTGTGTCTCTTGACTGTATTTCAGGTTTTTCGGGCAAGGGGGCAGCCATATTGTTTATCTCGTTTTGCACTGTGTCGTCTGGGGACAGGCTTTGCAAGTCGTAAGCCAGTCTTTCCTAAGCTAAAAGTTTTAAATCAGCTTGGAGACCCAAAAAGCGCATGGGCGGCTGCATTATCGGCTGTTTTGGTCTTTAATTCATCCTCGAGACGCGAGATTTCGGCTTTATAGAGTGAAATTCGATCTGAGAGCTCTGCCACTGAAAGACCGTAAAGATCTTCACCCGGGCTGGGGGTTTCAGAGTGGTTCTCATTCAAATTCGTCATAGATCGGCCCCAAATGTTACAATATTGAGCTTCGTCTTGCCATATAAGGCTTAACCGAGTATATAAACCCCATTGATTGATTATCAACACGGTAAAAAATCAGTAAACCACCCCGCCGAGCGGGGTTTTTTAATGCCTGAAAATTCGGGCACTCCTGGAGGAGAAGAATATGACACAGATTTTGATGCCAAAGGCGACGGCCGTGTGGTTGATCGATAATACGGGCCTGACATTCAAACAGATTTCAGAGTTTTGCAGTCTGCATATTATTGAAGTTGAAGGTATTGCCGATGGAGATGTTGCAGCCGGAATTCGTGGAGCGGACCCGATTGCCAATGGACAGATTGACCGCGCAGAAATAGAACGCGCACAGGCAGATCCAAATTATGCAATGAAAGCCAATACGTTTGATTCTGATACGCTCACGCCTAAGACCAAGAAAAAAGGTCCGCGGTATACGCCGCTCTCGCGACGTCAGGACAGGCCAGATGCAATAGCGTGGCTCGTAAGACATCACCCTGAAGTGACCGATGCCCAGATATCCAAATTAATCGGCACAACGAAACCAACGATCAAAGCCATTCGAGAACGCACCCATTGGAAGATCAATACGATCAATCCAACAGACCCAGTTAGCCTGGGCCTATGTTCACAAACAGATCTAGATACCATTGTGAAAAAAGCGGCTGAGAAAAAAGCAAAAGAGCTTGAAAATATACAAGGTGACGAAGGACAAGCTTTGCAGCCTGCGCCGCAAGCCGAGCCGGAGCCGGAAGCCCCTAAAGTTGAACATACGCTGGAAAGCTTGTTCAAACCGAGCACGGACGGTTAAGTCATTTTGACAATGAATAAGATGCCCGCTTCATTGAAGCGGGCTTTTTCGTTTATGGCCTCACGAAATTTAAGGCCCAGCGTAATTTAGGGCATCATGTAATTTAAAGCGAGACGTCCGCCGTCAGCGTAAATATGTTGACCCGTAATATAGCTGCTTTCCTCTGATAAAAGAAATGCCGCAATGGAGGCTATTTCATCTGGAAGGCCAGCTCGGCCAAGAGGTGTGCGTTGGGTGATTTTCTTCATGGCGTCCGGGTCGTCCACAACGCTTGCCAGCATATCTGTTTTGATAGACCCAGGCCCGATTCCATTGACGCGGATTCCATAGGGCGCCAATTCGATAGCCATGGCGCGAGTCATTTGATGCATCCCGCCTTTTGAAATCGTATAGGCCAGATAATCTGGGATCGCGACGGTATCATTGATCGATGACATGTTGACGATCGAATAGGGCCTCTCTGTGAGTCGCGAGCGATCTTCGCGTTCTTCAATTTCACGCACCATATATTTCGCAACGGCTTTTGAGACCAAGAAGGCGCCACGTAAATTAACAGACAGATTACGATCGAAATCTTCTATGGAAATATCCAGCGCACCGCCTTTGAGTGCAATCCCGGCATTATTTATCAAGCCATCAATCCGGTCATAATTTGATAATGTCTCAGCAATGAGATTATGAACGGATAAGGGCTCAGACACATCACATTCTACAAAAATGGCACGATCGGAACCGTCAGCCAGATCTCTTCCGGCCGCGAGGCCACGTTCATAATCTTGATCGGCCAAAACCACTCTATGGCCATCATCGACAAGGCGTTGGGCACAAGCATATCCAATGCCGCGCGCGGCTCCGGTAACAATAAAGACACGGTCTGACATGAACGAGCGTCCTTCCAAATGATAAACCCTCGAAAGAGGTCGAGGGTTTGATAGAGGGTCAGGGTGTGCGTATCAACTTGTTAAACATGGGCTCGGGCTTGAATTTCAACCTGTTGAATGGCGTCTTTAAGTTGTAATTTCTGTTTTTTGAGATGTGCAATATGCAAAGTATCGGGCAATGGGTTTCGAAGTTCTGACTGAAGCTTTTGATCGAGTTCAGCGTGTTTTGTGTGTAATGTCTCCAAATATGCCGATAATGCCATATAGCGTCTCCATAGTGATCAATGTTGAATATATATCACAATTAGCACGCGAATCATAGGCGACATCAAAATTTTCGTTTTGTTATCAATAATGTCTTAAATTCAGCTTGTTTTGCTGATAACATCAGAAATATTTTGCCTCTTAGGGACGGGCTCGCTAAGAGGCCGACATGGATGAAACGCCCACGGATAATCCGGACAGCCTGTCTGATGACGAACCGTCTCAAACTGAGCTTCTGACCCTGCTTGAGACACTGAGATCTGAGCACCGCGCCATTGATATGGAAATCAAGGCTATGTTTGAAACCGGGGTGAATGATATGCTAAAAATCAAACGAATGAAAAAAGTAAAACTTGCCATGAAGGATAAAATTACTTTCCTCGAAAACCAAATCACCCCGGATATTATTGCGTAGTGAAATTTTAAGACGAACCTTAACCGACAAAGCTAAATCTAAGGTCTTGATGACCTTCAATGATCATCCTTGCAATTAAGTCACCCGAGCCTGCACATAGTGTCCAACCCATATGGCCATGACCTGCATTGACCCAGATACCGGGTTTTGAGGTTGAAGAAATATAAGGTCTCCCGAGAGGTGAAACAGGGCGGTAGCCAACCCAGTTGGAGGTGGGAGAGCCCAATCGTTTCATAAGGTCGGGCGCGAGCGTTTTCCAACGGGCAAGGATTAGGTCCGGATCATCAATATTCCAGCCCCCTGAAAGTCTGACACAATCCTCAAAAATGGTCAGTGCCGTTCTAGATGTATGATCCATTACGGACCGGCTCGGAAAATCTGTCAAATCTGCGGGTCGGTCAAAATTAAGGGCCACGCCAGGGACCGCGCTAATGTTCATATTGATGCCGAATGTTTTTAGAATATCGGCTGTGTGAATGCCGGCAGCGACAACAATATGATCACAGTCTAACTGGAATGCACCTGTTCGAACTCTAATTTTATTGTGGTCATTGGGTCGGATATCAACTGTCTTAACATTGTAAAATTGCGTGACACCTTGCGCGTCTAAATAGGCCGCAAGTTTTACACCAAAGTCTCTCGCATTGCCGGAAAAGTCACCCTTAAAAACGCAGGCGGGTTGGTTCAAAGTCTCAATGGGGTCGAGCAATATATCAGTCTCGATATTTTGCGCCTGAAACTTGGTTTGTGCCAAGCGAGCCATATCCAAGCTTTCATAGATCTGAACACAGCCTTCACTCAAAATTGGCAGACCTAACGTTTTAAAAATTGGTCGAATTAACTCTGCGGATTGTTTGGCTAAATCAAAGGTTACTTTCGTTGCATTAATTTGGTCGCTCGTCACGTGTTCGCCGAGCGTCCAGCTCTTAGATTGGCTGGGGTGGATCATACCCGAATTAGAAAAACTTGTGCCGAGGCACGGTCCTGACTTTATATCAATAAGGCTAACCTTTGCGCCGCGTGTCCGAAGGCTATAGGCTGAACAAAGCCCGATGAGCCCAGCGCCTATTACAATAATATGTTGAGAGTTTTCTGACACGGGCGAGCGCCTACACAATCACTTGGTCTCTGGCAAAGATTATCTTTGCCAAAACCTTATTCCTCTTTGAAAACCACAGTGGTTTGCCTGCGCCTATCTATTGTGAGTTGTGTGATATCAGGCCGCGAATAATGTCCTGCCGGATCAAAATTCTGACGTTCGCGTCTGACAAAAGCGGGGTCTAACTCGCAATATCTTATACCTATGTCTTCGGTTACAGGCTCGAGCACCCATGAGCCATCTGGTGCCGCCACACAAGACCCTCCATTTGCGGGCATGTCACTGAGCGTTGCTCGAATTTCATCTGCAAATGGTACATCGTCTCTGACATGTTCAGGGCGCATGATAGAGGAGACCGAGACGCAATAGCTGCGTCCTTCTTTGGCAAGAACTGGCGTCAGGTCTTGCGTGTTTCTAAGGCTTCCAGGCCAGCCCATTATATGCAGGTCTTCACCTTGGGCATAAAGGGCGGCACGTGGAAGCGGCATCCAATTTTCCCAACAATTGAGCCCCCCAATTGTAAAAGCGCCTAATTTATGCGTGACAAGCCCGTGGCCATCACCTGGGGACCAGACGAGGCGCTCTTCATATGTGGGTTGAAGTTTCCGGTGAACGGACTGAATTGTGCCAGTTTGGTCAATATAAACATATGAACAATATAGCGAATGCCCTGACCTATCAGAGGCGCGTTCAATAATGCCGAGATAACACGCCATTTTCGCAGTCTTTAAGGCACGACATATGGGCTCCAGATGTCCAGCTTCAATGATGATAGCCTGATCCGAATAATGTGCAAAAATTGTCTTTTGCCGATCATTATTAAATTGCGCGCCGCCTGTCCCGTCTAGCCAAAAGGGGTATCCAGGTAAAAAACTCTCAGAAAAGACGATGAGATTTGCATCATTTTTTTGCGCGGTTTTAATCACTTCCACGACCTGTTTCACACCGGCTTCGCGTGACAACCATTTTGGCGCGAGCTGAGGCAGGGCAAGTCTTAACAGGTCTGGCATGTCTAAATTCACCCTATTTTACTGATATTGCGTGTGCAAAAGATCGGACTTATCTGATATTAATCGAGTTGTAAATTTGTAGGAGAAATTATGTTTTTGCTCGTTTTACGTTCCCTTTGACAAGGCGTTGAGGGGACAAATCTGGCACACGGCTAATCTCGCCTTCAACCTCCATATTTAGCTTTACGGTTGTTACATGCCACCCGACAGATCCAAGTGCGCTTAATTGATCGGGTGTTAGCTTCGTTTTGACGGCCTGCGCTAAGTCTTTAAAGGCGATAGAGCCTGTTTCTGATTGTTCTATACTCTCAATTATCGCCTGCCTTACAGATTTATATTTCCAAGCAGGAATGGTGGTTGTGCCGTCCCGACCTTTTGTCGGCGTGCGACAGATGATTTTATCAACCGCGTTTTTGTTCATAAATTGCCTCCAAACTTAAACTCGAAAGGACTTCAATTTCGAAACGGCCCTTGCCGACTCACCTGTCTATGTTTAGGCCCGAGACCATGATAAAAAAAGCTATTCCGATATTTTTTATAGGCCTTACGCTTTCCGGGTGTAATCTGATATCATCTGAGCCAAAATTACAGGGCGTTTGGGTACAAGACATTCCGACATCAACAACGGATAATTCTATACAAGTCACAACGTCAAATTCCGTTTTGACCTATGAAAAAAATGGTGATGTGAAGCTGAGTCGGCAACTAGATCTCAAAGCACGAGGTTTGCCACCCGAAGGCATAAGCATAGATGTTGTCCTATCCGGACAATGGCGCCTAGAAAACGATGTCTTAATTCACACCCTCGAGGACGCGAAAGTTAATCCAAGACATCAGAGCGATGCGGCGCAAGCTTATGCGGACAGTTTGAGAAAACAAGCCGCGCAAGTGACTGAAACGAGAAAGACAATTTTAGTTCTCGAAAAAGACAAGCTGATTTTACAAGATTCTGAAACAGAGCTGACGGATGTTTATTCTCGAGACTAGTTCAGCTCTAAGAGTTTAGAAATTGAAATGTCATCACCTTATGACTTGCGCTATTTAATGCGTTTCGCCACTAGGACCCAACCTAATAGAATTGGAATGACGATGAAACCGTTTCTTAAACCCAGCTTCTTTATTACAATATCGGCGGTCGCTGGCCTGACATTAAGTGCCTGCTCGGAAAAAAGCCAAGAACAATTGATCGTGGGTGATTGGACGCAAGCAAAAGCCATTACGGTTGAGGAAGGCGGTGCGTCAATCACGATGAAAGATGGCCTGATTACTTATAGCCAGGACGGCACTTCAAAAGGCACCATGTCTATGACACTCAAAGATCTTCCAGAAGATATCGGGAATTACAAAATATTGACGACCGGCAATTGGAGGATTGAAGACGGCATTTTGGTTGAGGGGCTAGACGATGCGAGCGTTTCAAACCCCGCAAATACACCTCAAGGAAATGACATTGCCAAACAAATTGAAGCGGGTATGAAGGGTCAACCAGAAGGTCGATCCGAAATTAAGGAGTTAACCAAATCGTCATTGGTCATCTATCAAGAAGAAACAGGACTAACGCTGTCTTTTACAAGATAGACATAGTCCTAACCCCCACCTCTTTCGGTTTCCCATTGTTTCGGGCTGGTATCAAACCAGCGTTTGAAAGCCCG
>CAYTLJ010000042.1:11029-19582 GCA_964438555.1 uncultured Algimonas sp. | reverse complement strand
GAACCAACTCCTGAGTTAAATCAGATTTTCGGTGGTGACGGCGATGATTTCCTTTTGGGAACAGATGCTGACGATTCAATTTTTGGCGGCCAAGGTAATGATTTTCTGATTGGTGGTGAAGGCGCAGATATCTTCGTATTTGACGCAGATTCTGGCTTTAACCGGATTGAAGATTTTAATTCTGATGAAGGGGATCAAATTGATCTTTCTGGAACCGGTATTAAAGATGTGAACGATATCAATTTGGTGGAAGATGGTGGCACTGTCTTTATCTATATTGATGAAGATACCAGCGTTGAGCTTACTGGTGTTCATTCAATTGATGAACTTGATCTCCTAGAGGATTTCATTCTCTAAATTGAGAGAATTATTAAACGTTAAAAAGCACGGAATTATCCGTGCTTTTTTTGTGCTCTCTATACAAATATTATGTAGCGAGCTATTCAGTATCATTGATCTTATTATTCAAAGGTCGGGGTTAACTGGTTTAAGATAAATAACAGACTCCCCATCTCTGTGACGTAATGCAATTGTTCCATTTTTCCGCACTTGATAGGCAAAGGTCAGGTCAGATTTTGTCAAATATATTTGCTTTTCATTGATGGAAAAGCGTTCACTATCATCGGGATTTTCCAAACTGACAGATTTTCTATAGTGCTCCATGTAAAAATCTGTCGAGAATTTCATCCGATCCCCACGATGTACATCTAGCATGTTTCTAGCATTTGAGACTTCCCATAAACCATATAGGGACGCATATTTCGGAGGATTTTCCAAATCCGACACCCGACCGGCTTCGATAGCGAAACGTTCATTCAAGGTGGCAACCAGTTCATATTCGTCCGTTAAGCCGTCAATATTACTATTTTCAAACCGTTTGGCAAAGTCGTTGAAGACGTCAAAAGCTTCTTCTTTTTCACCTTCATGATAGGCTGTGGTCGCACGTTTGGTCGCACTATATTGAGCAGACAAAGCATCGGCCTTGATTAGGTTTCTAGATGTTTCGTTGTTGATAGATGTCGTTAAATCACTGGTTTTCAAAACATTTTTTGACGTGTAATCTAATGCTGCTGAAAACATATTTCCCGTATCATCTGATTTTTCACCGTAAAGCGAGAAAAACAATCCACCCCCGTGAGAACTCAGAAAGACTGTCCCAATTGACATTTCTATTGATCCGTCTTCGTGACGTGTAAACAGGTTTTCAGGAACACCGAAAACTTCACCGACCGACAGGCCTTGTGAGGGCATAACCGAAATATTCAAATCATGAGCGATTTCGCTAACCATAAAATCAAAGTCTTCACTAAAGAGGGTTTTTACATCATCTTGATCCGAGACGTAAAATAGGTTGCCGCCGCGCACAGACGCAATCTTTGCCGCGAGTTCCCCGCCGTAATTTACCCCATATCCAATTGTCGTTAAGCCAATACCTTTGTGGGATGCCGCATTTGCACGAGCCATAAATCCTTCCGCATCAGTTCGACCTGTATTGGGCCGTTCATCTGTGAAAATCATAAGCCTTGTACTACCATTAAAATCATCTTGGGTTGTCTGAGCAATTTCATACCCACGCGCCAAGCCCAAATCCATATTTGTTGACCCTTCGATATGAATGGAGTCGATTTTCTCTCGAATAAGCGATTTGTTTGATGCGGAAATGATTATAGGTTCCAAATGAGTAACGACGTCACTTCCGTAAAGGACAAAGCTTATTTGGTCGTCATCGCCTAGTTCATCTATGATTTCATAAAGACTACGTTTTACATTTTCAATTTTGTCGCCACCCATGGAACCGGATCGATCGATTATAGCGACAAGGTTGAGAGGGGCTCTTTGCCAATCATCACTTATATTTGTATCAAAACCGAGACCTGCAAAATAAGTGCCTGGCGTAATACGGGCAGGCATGACGGCCCCGTTTAAACATAGTAATTGCGTACATTCCGAATGTCCTGACAAATATAAGTCGTGCTCGCTGAGCAATCCCTCAGATGTAAATCCTCCAGGTCTTGGAATTTCACCTATGTCAATCTGCCCTCGGAAATGTTTTATATCTTGTGCCCCGCCTTGCGAAATACGTGCTCCGGTAACGATGATTTCGTCGTGTTGATCTCCACCGGTTTGTGCCCAAGAAACTTGTGGTAAAACAGCCTGTGTCATTGCCAGACCTAAGGCAGTTGATACATAAAATTTAATGGATTGACGCATAGCTAAGCTCTCCTTTTGAGGGGCGATATATAACCCCTCATAGCACAATTTTCATTTACACGCGAATCTCATGCCTAATGACCTGACGAATAGAGCTTAATTCACACCTCTAATTTAGGTGGCGTGTCCGAAATTATCGACAAAATCCGTCGCCTTCATCTTCGGGCAAATTCTCGATAAATTTTATAACATCAGCTTTGATTTCACCTTCGAGGAAGCCGCGCGTGGAAAAATGCGACACAGGGTCGATATGATCAATGCCGGGATAGGTTTTTACCTGGGCAATATTTCGCGCCGCTAAAGCGTCTCCCAATTTAACCGCATTCAAGTGACTGACCGAGTCGTCATGTTCTCCATTGACAAGGAAGAGCGGTGGCACAGCGGCGCTTAAATTATTAAGCACTGAATCATCACCCTGCATACGTTCTGGAAATAAGGTGATATAGGGCTCATCAGTCATCGGAACCACGCCGACAGGGGCGGCCAAGCTGACAATTCCGCGGATCGTATAACAGGGTTCAACACCTTCATTTTGTAGATATTCAGGCTTAAAGCCCATCATAAGAGCGTTATATCCACCAGCAGAATGTCCAATCAAAACCAGATAACGGCTGGGGTATTTCTTTTGAATGGCCGCAATGGCACGCGCATTATCATTGAGGAAATCAGGATAATCGATTTCGGGGTGAAGCCGATAATTAGGAAGGGCAACATCATATCCCTGAGCGGTCAGTCCTTCGGCGAAGAATTCATACATACTCTTATCGCCCCGGTGCCAGCCGCCACCATGTATGAAGACAAGCAGGGGGCGGCTCTCATCACTTTGTGTCGATGTATAATAATCAATCCGGTCGCGCGCATGGTCACCAAAACTGACATCGGCCTCGAGCGAATATGTATCATCTGGTGTCATCCAATTGAGGAAACCAGCCGACCGAACTTCATGTTTTAAAATGAAAAAATAAAACCCGGCAATCAAAATGATTAAGGCCAATCCCAAAAATAAGAAAAATCGCCGCATGGCTATATCCTTTGTCCAAATCAGGGTGACGTTATGACACAAGGTAAAGGTGAGGGCAAAGCCTCTAAATGCGTGCTATAGATACAGCTTAATCTCTAACGCTGGATGTTGATTGCGTGTGTGAAGCTGTGTGGAATTGTGATGAAACTCAACGCGTTACAATCTATAGGACGCACAGATCGAACTTTACGGATGAAAACGGTTTGCGTGACAGATTTGATATCTTCAATAAGGCGGGCGTCCTAGCACCTATGTCTATTGTCTTTACAGGCTCAAAGACCCTTGCAATCGGCAAGTCTTGGAACCGGTAACGCTATGCTTATCTGGCTCACCCTAGCAATATTTATCGCTGTAGCAGCATTGATCATTGCTTGGCCTTTCTTGTCCGACACTGACAATGAGAACATTGATGTTTTCGATCCGCAAACCCAATCTCTAAAGACCGCTTTAGAGGCAACAGATCGCGACGAAGCTTTGGGTATCATGAATGCGCTGGATGCCGTTTCGGAACGTGCGACTATTGCATCAGAATTCGAGGCACGACCGTTAAATAAGAGACAAGACTTTAAAGCCTCTAAAAAAGGCATGGTCGTTTCCTTTTGTGCGATTGGACTTTTATCTGTGATCGCATTTACGAGCTATAGTTTGAAAGGCACGCCTGATTTTCGAGATCAACCTTTGGCTTGGCGAATTGAGACTTTCGATGATGTCAAATTAGCTCATAATCTAGAGAAATTAGAGGATCATTTGGCAAAAAACCCCACAGATGGTGAGGGATGGGTCGTGATCGCCCCAGTTTATTTCTCGCAACAGAGATGGGATCTTGCGGCTCGGTCATATCTCAGTGCTGTGAACTATGGCGCTTTTTCAACTAAGCAGCAATCCGAGTATTTAACCCGCGCAACAGAGTCGCTATTAAACGCAAGCGGCGGTGAGTTCACACCCCAAGTTTCAAACTTTGCTGCAATGGCAGAACGGACAGACCCGTCTAATCCGGCAGCAGCATTTTTAAATGGTTTGGCGATTGAGAAAAATGAAACAGCAAATATGGCTATCGCAAATTGGCATAAGGTCATTGAAAGATTTCCAAATGATGGGCAGGGTCTCAACGCCAAAATACAGGACCGCATTAAGGAGTTAAGCCTGACGACAAACGGAGCCATAATATCTGGTCCGACCGTGCCTAACGAAACACCAAAATTTAGAGGCCCGACGGAAGATCAAATACGTGACGCGCAATCCATGTCAGAAGATGATCGACGGGCTATGATCAATGCTATGGTAGACGGCTTGGCTCTGCGCCTTGAAGACGACCCGGGCGACATTGATGGGTGGGAACGGCTTATGAAGTCCTATAGCGTGTTGGGTGATAAAGACGCGGTCATAGAGGCTTATGATATGGCTTCGAAAATATTTGCAGAAGATGTTGTGGCCCTAAATAGGTTGAACGCGGTCGCAAAAACGCTAGAGATTACACCATGAACGCTCCGCCCATCATGAAAACCAGAGCGGCCCGAAAGCGGCAGCGCCTTATTCTTATATTGGTTGCCGGGACGATTTTTGCACTCGCCATTGGCTTGATCCTATTCGCCCTATCTGACCAAATCGTCTATTTCCAATCGCCGACTGACCTCGCGACGGGTCTTGTTGAACCTGGCGTCAGGGTTCGGGTCGGTGGATTGGTTGAAGCTGGCAAGATTAAATATGAAGGCAATGTGGTCAGTTTTGTCATCACGGACCAAACACATGAAATCACGGCCGAGTATTCGGGTATATTGCCGGATCTGTTTCGCGAGGGCCAAGGGGTTGTGATCGAAGGCAAGTTAGAGCCAAGTGGAATATTTACGGCTGATACGGTTCTTGCGAAACATGATGAGAATTATATTCCAAAAGAGGTCGCTGAAGCGCTTAAAGAAAGTGATCATTGGAAGGGTGATCCGTCACAATGAACGCCTTTAATGAAATCGGGCAGGCGGCTCTGTCAGCGGTTTTGGGTATATCCATTGTAACAGCTCTTTTGCCGTTCATAGGCCTAAGACTCCGCGATGCAAGATTGCTTCAAATCGCATCGCCCCTCGCGCATTTGCAATTTATCCTGGTTGGGCTGAGTTTTATATGTCTTATGATCGGGTTTGCGCAATCTGACTTTTCATTATCAGTCGTCTGGCAAAATAGTCATAGCGACATGCCCTTCATTTATAAATTGACCGGAACCTGGGGTAATCACGAAGGGTCCATGCTCCTATGGATTTTGATCCTCGCCTTATTCACCTCATTGGTCGCATTTGGCAAAAATCTCCCTCTAGACCTTAAATCCAGTGTCATTGCGGTTCAGAGTTGGATTACGACAGCCTTTTTATTGTTTTTGATCTTTACCTCAAATCCCTTTGAACGATTGACGCAAGTGCCCATAAATGGACAAGATCTAAATCCGATCTTGCAAGATATCGGATTAGCCATTCACCCACCGCTATTATATATTGGCTATGTTGGGTTCTCGATTACATTTTCCTTTGCCATTGCAGCCCTCATACTCGGGCGCATTGATCAGGCTTGGGCAAAATGGGTGAGACCATGGACCTTGCTGGCTTGGATGTTTTTAACCCTCGGCATCGCAATGGGCTCATATTGGGCCTATTACGAACTCGGCTGGGGCGGTTTCTGGTTCTGGGATCCTGTTGAAAACGCGTCACTTATGCCGTGGATTATTGGTACTGCATTACTACATTCTGCCATCGTCGTTGAAAAACGTGCGGCGCTCCGGATCTGGACGGTCTTGCTTGCTATTTTGACCTTTAGCTTGAGCTTGCTTGGAACCTTTTTGGTTCGATCTGGGGTCCTGACCTCTGTGCATAGTTTTGCGACTGACCCGACGCGCGGTATATTTATTCTTCTGATCCTCATGTTTTTTGTTGGAGGCGGTCTCGCGCTTTTTGCGCTTCGCGCCAATAGCTTAAATAGCAAAGGCCTGTTTGAGCCCATATCGCGTGAGGGCGGAATTATTCTCAATAATATATTCCTCGTTGTGATTGCAGGAACAGTTCTAACGGGGACCTTATATCCACTGATCTATGAAACCTTCTCTGGGCAGAAAATTTCTGTTGGGGCTCCATTTTTTAATCTAACGGCGACACCCTTATTTACCCTATTGGCGCTCTTTATGCCGATAGGACAATTTCTGACGTGGAAGAAAGCCGACGCAATGGCCATCTTTCAAAGATTACGTTTTGTGTTTTTAGCGGCTGTCTTTTTATCCGTCGTCATTTGGCTCTTCACAGACCCGGGAGCGAGTTATGTTCCACTCGCGCTGATCTTCGGGATATGGCTTTTGTTCGGGGCTATTTGGGAACCATTATGGCGTGCAAAATTAGGCCGTGTACCGATCAAGGAAACAGTTCGCAGATTAATCGGACTGCCAAATAGTCTATGGGGCGGGGTCTTAGGCCATGCCGGATTAGCGATTACTTTAATTGGCATCGTGCTTGTCACAAGTTTTAGTACAGAACAGGTGGAGGAACTCGCAATTGGTGACTCACTTAGCGCAGGCGGATATGAGGTCACATTTCAAAGCGTGAATTCAGAGCAGGGACCCAATTATCTCGCAGATATTGCAAGGCTAAGCTATTCCAAAAATGGATATGAGAAGGGCGCTTTATATTCCGAAAAACGTATTTACCCAACGCGCAATACACCCACGACAGAAGCCGGTATTGCCACACATGGATTTTCGCAAATTTACGTTTCACTTGGGGAGATCAAACCCGCAACGCAAACGGCCATTATTCGACTTTATTGGAAACCTAATGTCACACTGATTTGGATCGGCGCTATCATCATGTTTTTAGGTGGCTTGCTGTCTCTATTAGATCGACGTCTGCGTCAAAATCTATCTGTTAAAGACAAGACTGCAAAACAACCCGTGATAGCAAAAAAGGTAGAAGTCTGATGTTTCGTCAGATTATATCAGCATTTATTATAGCGCTGTTTTTAGCGCTTTCAGCTAAGGCCTATGCAGTTCCACCCTCTGAACGGCTTGACGATCCCGTTTTGGAAGAACAAGCCAGAGAGCTCTCAAAACAGCTCAGATGTATGGTGTGTCAAAATCAATCGATTGATGACTCAGATGCTGAACTCGCCAAGGATCTGCGTCTGCTCGTAAGGAAAAGACTGGTTGCAGGGGATACGCCTAATCAAGTTCTGGACCATATTACAGATCGTTACGGGGAATATGTTTTACTGAAGCCGCGTCTCGGTTTTCACACTGTTTTTTTGTGGCTTAGTCCGCTAGTGTTTTTGCTGGTCGGGATAGGTCTGGCCTTAAAGGTTTTTGGCAAACGCCAAGATGTGTCTAGGTCGATTATAGATGAGGCGCCGCAAAGTGATGTCTTATCTGACGAGCAGGTCAAGGCGTTAGAGAAATTACGGGATTCATGATCATCTATTGATGATCGCCATTACAAGCCATGTCACATGTCACCTTAAAAGCACAGGCTCTGAATATCCAAGCGGGTGACCTCCGTCTTTTATCCGACCTATCCTTTACGGTTTCAAATGGTGAAGCGCTGATTATCCGCGGCGCAAATGGTATTGGCAAAACCTCATTGCTGCGCGTCTTGGCGGGCCTAGCCTTACAACGCGCGGGATCCGTATCATTGGGAGATGCGGATCAAAGTGATCAATTTGATTTGCCTGAAAATACGCATTTTCTGGGGCATAAAAATGGCCTTAAACTCGAGCAATCCGTTCGCGAAAACCTTAGCTTTTTCTCTGAGTTTTTGGGTGGATCCAAAGATCAGATCGATACTGTCTTGGCGGAGTTGAAGCTGACAAAGCTTCAATTTTTGAAAACGCGCTTATTATCTGCAGGGCAAACCCGGCGCATGGGTTTTGCGCGCTTACGAATTGCGCCGCGCAAAGTCTGGTTGCTTGATGAACCCACTGCATCTCTAGATAGCCAATCCTCTCAATTGATTGAGAATATCTGTTATGATCATCTTGATCAAGGCGGTATTCTGATTGCGGCGACACATTTGCCCTTTTTAGAAGATCGAGGGACAGCACTCGATCTTGAAAAATTTGTCCCCTCCCAAAAATGGGTGGATGGATGATGACGTCATTTTGGGCTCTTTATAAGCGCGAATTATCGCTCCTTTTTAAACATGGGGGCGGGATCGGAATTGGCATCACCTTTTTCCTCTCGCTGATTATTATATTCCCATTTGGAATAGGACCGGATCTGAAGACGCTCCAAATCGTTGGGCCAGCTGTGCTGTGGGCGGGGCCTTTATTTTCGATCCTTTTAGGGATTGAACGCAGTTTTA
>CAYTLJ010000042.1:0-10929 GCA_964438555.1 uncultured Algimonas sp. | reverse complement strand
ATATTTTGCGGCGCGCTCACGGCACGCATTAAACGCGCGGGTATGTTGACAGCAATCCTAGCCATTCCATTTTTAGTCCCAACTTTGATTTTTGGCATTTCGACGGCCGTCGCCTTTAATACAGCGCATCTGCCATTTTTTGTACCATCGGCCATTCTTTTAGCTCTATCACTCTTGGCGGGCTTGATAAGTGTGATTGGCAGCGCTGTTATTTTAAAACCGTCTCATTGAGTTTAACTATGAATGATAAGACACAGAAAAACATAGGAAATTGGCTGAACCGCCAAGGCAATCCAATGCGTTTTTTGAATTTTGCCGATAAACTCCTCCCATGGGTTGTGATTATCACCTGCGCCCTATTTGGAATAGGGCTCTATTTGTCATTTTTTGCATCGCCAGCCGATTATCAACAAGGCGAAACCGTCCGCATTATGTATATTCACGTTCCCGCCGCGTGGCTGGCTATGCAGACCTATATATTTATGGCGATAACAAGTTTTGGTATATTGGTCTGGAGACATCCCGTCGCTGATGTAGCAGCGAAATCGGCGGCCCCGATTGGCGCGGCTTTTACATTTTTGGCTTTGTTTACTGGTGCCGTTTGGGGCAAGCCCATGTGGGGGACATGGTGGGTTTGGGACGCGAGGCTTACATCGGTTCTTATTCTCTTTTTGATGTATATAGGCTTGATCATGTTGCGGGGTTTGATCCAGTCGGCCTCGCGCGGCGCAATCGTTACATCTGTTTTAACCCTAGCCGGTATCGTGATCATCCCCGTGATCAAGTTTTCAGTTGAGTGGTGGAATACATTACATCAACCCGCCAGCGTGTTTCGGTCAGAAGGCAGTGCGATACATCCATCCATGTTATGGCCTTTATTGATCATGGCTCTGGCCTATACGAGCTTATTTGTGCTTATATTATTGATGCGTATGAAAAATGAAATCAGACAGCGCAGAATTGACCGGCTAGAACGACAACTCGCTTTCCGAGGGTAATAAGATGTTTGATGGACATAATGCTTATATCGCTGCGGCCTACATTGTAACGGCCATCATATTGGGGAGCATGATTGCCCATACCTTATGGCGAAATAAGCGAGACAAGGTCCGACTTGAGCAAATCGAACAAGCTTTGCGTGAACAAGGCCAGTAATGCGTCTTGGCGTCTTAATTCCGCTCGCAATATTTATGCTTTTGTGCGGGGTATTTCTTCTGCGTCTTTTAAACCCAGAGCCTCTAAATACGGTCCCATCTGCGCTCATTGGGAAGCCCGTACCCGCGTTAAACTTAAGCCCCGTTGAGACTATTGATACGCCGTTTCTGAATTCGGACGTCATTGGAGCCTCAGATGTTTTGGTCGTCAATGTCTGGGCGTCTTGGTGCGCGCCATGTCGCATCGAACACTTGCAAATCCAAGCCCTTTCAAAACAAGATGGTGTCACCGTTGCAGGGATAAATTATAAAGATGAGCCGGATAATGCAGCCCGTTTCCTCAGAGAACTTGGTAACCCATATCACTTTATTGGCGCAGATAGGTTAGGCCAAGTCAGTGTTGAATTCGGTGTTTACGGTGTTCCGGAAACATTCCTAATCGATAGAGCAGGCATCATACGGGCTAAATATATTGGTGAAATCACACCTGATATCCTCCACGAGAATGTTTTACCGATGATCGAGACAATCCGGTCAAGCGAGTAAATTACAGTCTTACCTATCATGAAATGGGTGATACTTATCTGTTTTTGATAAGTTTTTGGCACAAGAGGTTAGGAAATAATTAACGCTAGATTATCAAGCCAACTTAAGACACTATTGCTAGGCGAATCTATAAGAGTGTGAAAATTTAGGGAGGGGGTCGGGAATAATGCTGAATATCAGCCTTTTAGAGAATAAATTGACAATATTATTTGCGACTATTTTCTCATGCTTGGTCGCGATCTTTTATAGTTTATACCCAAATATTGCCTATGGCGCCGAAAAAGACTGGACCATCCAAGATTATAAAAACCACTATGCAGAGGTTCAGCGCTCACCAGAACTCGTCCAAATTATTGAAAATGAAATTGAAAATCTACCTAAGGGCACAGAACAGAAAACCGAAATTGATCTATATCTTTGGAAATTGGTTGTTTTAGCATCGCTCCAGGAGTCAGGGACGAAAATTGAAAGCGGTATAACGGCGGCACAGGTCGCGTCGGAAATTTTTCAAAGATATGATCGTGATGTCTTTGAGTCTGAACGTCACTACGGTAAGACCATGTATCAAATCGTAGAGTCTCTATCGAAAACCGATGAACTAGACGTATCATATGACATTATTCGACGCTTGCGAGAAAGCGTTTATCAAAATCCGAGTAACTATCTCAGTTATACAATCGATAGGAGTTTGGTCGAAGTTTACATCGAAACCTATGACTACCAAAAAGCCTTGGATATCTCGCTCTCAATCCTCGAAAATGATAAATATCATGACATTAAAGGCATAAAAAACAGCACAACATCACTCTTAAATGAAGTAGCCTATCTTTATACTCGTCTTGGAGATGGTGAAAATGCGCTGGTCTATTTAGATCGCGCAGAGGCGTCTTTTTCGCCAAATAATAACCTGACGGATAAAAGGCGTTTAAAGGCGCGGACACGAAATAGAGGCAATCGGGCACGAGCTTATATTTTATTGGAGGAATATGAAAAGGCGGACGAATTGGCTAAAGAGGCTCTTACAGGCGCCAAGAAACTTGACGAAAATTACATGCTTGCACTCGGTTATCGTCTTACGGGCAGTACGGCCTATCATTTAGGGCGATATGAAGAGTCTAAAGCTAATCTGGAAAAAGGTATTAAGCTCGTCGAAGAAAACAATATTTCTGTGATGAAACGGACCATATTTGATGATTATTCAAAATTACTTGAAAAAATCGGGGATCATGAGCAGGCTCTGATTTGGCAGAGGCGCTTATACGAACTCGAAGTTGACGTCACAAATGTTCTGATTACAACGCGGTCGCGATTAAACGATGTAGAAGTAGAAGCCCTCATTTCCCATCAGGAAGTGGAGAAGTTGCGCAAGGAAAATGAGGCTCAACGCAAAACGGCCAAACAAGACGATCATGTGAAAAATTTACTGTTGGTTACAATAGCATCACTTTTGGCGGGTGCAGCCATCCTCACAAGTCTACTTATGTATATGCGTAAGGCACAACAGAAATTGAGAGTGAGTGAGAAGAAAGCTCAAATCGCTAATCGGGCAAAAAGTGACTTTCTTGCGACGATGAGCCATGAAATTCGGACGCCAATGAATGGTGTTTTAGGCATGGCGCAGATTTTAAATACCACCCCGCTTTCCAATGACCAAAAGTCCTATGTCGATATCATGACTCGTTCTGGAGAGCATTTGCTGAATATTATCAATGATATATTGGACTTTTCTAAATTAGAAGCTGACAAATTACCTCTTGATATTGAAGAACACGACCTTGATCTTGGTCTCCGAGATATTCTGACCTTGTTTAAGGCACGTGCGGATGAAAAATCGATAGAGCTTCAATATCGATATGATGAAAATCTACCGAAACATTTTTCCTATGACAGTGGCCGGTTGAGCCAAGTCCTTACAAACCTAATCGGAAATGCAATTAAGTTTACAGAAAACGGAATTGTTGCCCTTCACATTCAAGGCAATGCGGGAGCGGATAAATCGAAACATAATTTAGAGATTCGGATAACTGATACAGGTGTTGGGATTTCAGAAGAAAAACTGAATATTATTTTTGACAAATTCACGCAGGCTGAGAGTTCCACAACGCGTAAATTTGGCGGCACAGGGCTGGGCCTCGCAATTTCAAGAAAAATTGTCGAAGCCATGGACGGAAAACTATCTGTGACGTCAAAGCTGGGTGAGGGATCCAGCTTTCTGATTGAAGTGCCTTTTGATGTTTCTTCTGACAAATTAAAACAGACCCATAATATTGGGTTAGAGCCTTCCAAAATGTCCGCAGCTATAGTTTCGGAAAAGCCAAAGGTGCCAGAGGCCGAAGTCCAGGACGATAAATCACAAAAGACGACATCGCATGAGCCAGCCTTGCTCGATAAACCTTACCCAGATGCGTCTGGATTACCTGTCGTGGGAACCACGGCGCCTATTGGTACGTCTAACACCCCGGTCCCGTCTCAGACAAGAACATCAAGTCCAAAAGCCAGTGGTGGGATTAATATTCTTCTGGTCGAGGACAATGAGATCAATGCGACGGTTGTCAAAACAATGCTCGAACACCCACATATTCATATTACCGTCGTAGAAAATGGCGAAGACGCCATTTTGGCTTTCGCCAAGAATAGGTACAATCTTATACTGATGGATATTTCAATGCCCGTCATGGACGGCGTAACAGCGACAAAACTGATCCGACAGAAAGAAGCTTTGGAAAACCGCAAACGCACACCCATTATTTGCATGACGGCGCATGTCATGGAAAAAGAGCAAGAGTTCTTTATGCGTGCAGGTATGGATGGCTATCTATCTAAGCCCGTCGATAATAAGGCGCTTTTAAAGACACTAAAGGTCTGGCTGAAACCGCAAGGATCTAAAGCCGCCTGAGTTCCTTGGTCTGCGTCTGGCTCATGAAACAGTTTGGCGCGTTCCCGATCCCGAATTTCTCTGGGTTAGCTATAGCTTTGGTTCAAATGCGGCAAGATAATCGATCTATTCCAGATTTCATATTTCCCAATTCCTTGTTTAAGAACAGGATCGGGGTGTCAAACAATACTGCAAGAGAGACAAATCACAAGAATCCTCTATATAACTTGTCAATTGAGTGGATTTTTTTGACAAAGTTTCGAAAGCAAGGTTTCTGGCCACGCGATAAATATAGGCCTTTGGATGCTGAATATCTCCCTTTTGCTCTGCTAAAAATGCACGCACAAAAGTCTCCTGCGCAATATCATCAATATCCTGCGGACCCCGTATAAACCGCGATATAAAGGCTCTCAAAGGGCGTTGTTGTTCTACAAACGCCTCTGATATGTCAGAGCGCCGCGCCTCCGGATCCGTCTCCACTATCGCGGAATTATGGTCTTTTTTTCTAAAAATACTAAACTCCGCCTTTATAGACTACCACTAAGCCATCGGAAATTCAACGCGTGAAACTTTCCAAAAAACTATACGTCTCCCTACATTAGAGGGAATGATAGCAAAAAACCTCTATATAAAAAAATGTCAGGGTTCAATCTAGATTTCGCGCGCAAGGGGCGGGCTAAGCGCCAATTATAGATGCGTCGCTTTTCCACCATGCTTTAAGCGCGGGGAACCTAAATGGTGCCTGTCCGGCTAGGACTAGCAAGCCACTCATTATACCAAGGTTTTTGACGAAATTTTGTAATTCACTTTCTATAATCCAAAACGGATGGATCATAATATTGACGAGAAGGACGTAAATGACAAAGCCATAGGCCGCCAGTTTCACGTAACGGCCCGTCATAAGCGCGAGGCCCCCTATAATGCTTGTTACACCGGCAAATAAGAGCAGGGGATGGGCGTAAGCTATGCCTTGCGCGTCCATGAGGTCGAGTTGCAATTGCGGCGATAAAATCTTCGCAATGCCCGGTAAAAAGAAATAAAGGCCCAATAGAAAACGGCCAATTACGATAGAAAGTGACGACATGGGGTGGCTTTCCTATGGTATTGAATAAAACGCCACGCGAGGCGTTCGATTAATATGAAACCTAACGGCAACGTGACTTTCTATAGCAGATTAATCAATACATAAAAGCCGCGCATGGTAACACGGCAGCTACACTCTATAATTTTTGCGTTTTGCGTGAGCTTCACATTTTTACTTGGGGCGTGCGCGACAACGTCTGAGGACAGTACAAACCTCAAACGAATTTACGATAAGAGTGCGCAATATCATCGGCCCGACCGTAATCCAGTTATCGTTATTCCCGGAATATTGGGCAGTACGCTTGTTGATGAGGCCAGTGGAAAAACAGTTTGGGGCGCTTTTCGGAGTGATTATGCTGACCCTAATTCTGATGAGGGCGCAAGGTTAGTGGCCTTACCCCTGACAACGGATCTGTCTGAAAGCCATTATGTCCAAACAGAGGTTCGTCCTGCTGGCGTGTTAGAATCAATCAAAGCGGATTTGGCGGGTATCCCAATCTCTATTCAGGCTTATTCAGGTATTTTGACCACATTAGGCGCGGGGGGCTATCTCGATGAAAGCTTGGGGCTTAATTCCGTCGATTACGGAACGGATCATTATACCTGTTTTCAATTTGATTATGATTGGCGCCAAGACATCCCCACCAATGCCGCACGCTTGAAAGCCTTTATTGATGAAAAGCGCGCAGATGTGCAGAGAAACTACAAGCGGGATTTTGGTATTGATAATGCCGAGGTGAAGTTTGACATCGTCGCGCATTCCATGGGCGGCCTTTTGACCCGTTATTTCGCGCGCTATGGCGACGCTGATATTGACGGCTTAACAGACGGCGTCGTGCCGTGGACCGGCGCACAGGACGTTGAGCGCCTTATTCTCGTGGCGCCGCCAAATGGCGGCTCGCTAGAAGCTATGGACCAGCTTCTGAATGGTTTTAATACAGGCCGTCCTGTCCTGCCATATTATCATCCAGCGCTTATTGGAACCTTCCCGTCCGTATACCAACTCCTGCCGCGCTCTCGTAATGCGGCTTTCGTTTGGAACGAGGATGTCTCTGATCCGGTTGAAGATATACTTGATCCTGATCTTTGGGAGAGCTTTGGATGGGGGCTAAGTGGTCAGGACAAAGGGACAGATGAGGTGCTTGAAAGGCTCATGCCTTCTATTACCTCCGTTGCGGAAAGACGTAGATTTGCAAGACGGTTCCAACGCGACGCCTTAGACCGCGCTAAAGACGTTCAAAGGGTATTGGATATACCCGCCAAGCCGCCAAGGGGCATTGAGTTGTTTCTTGTGGCTGGAGATAATAATAAGACACCGTCTATTGCTTCGATTGATAAAGCCACGGGCGATTATTCGGTTTTAGACTATAATTTGGGGGACGAAACAGTAACACGTGACAATGCACTTCAAGATGAACGTGTCGGGCAGGTCTGGGAACCAAGATTAGTGTCACCAATAAAGTGGGACGCAACAATGTTCATAGCCGGCAAACACAGAAACATTACAAGTGGCCGTATATTTGAAGATAATGTTTTATACTGGCTACTCGAAGATCCGCGTGAGTAAGAGGTGGTCGGCCCAACAACACCTTAGTCCGGGGAAATCCTCACCCATAAATATAGTTCTGTTCTAGTGAATTCAATGTCGAAGCGGGAAGGGCGGCAAATAATGGTTTTATGATGTCCCATGCATTTTCATCAGTGTTTAAGTTGGGAATAGAATATTTTCAGATTTGACTGAAATGATTTGGTGTATCTGAGGGTATGACATCACCCCACTCAACTAAATAGTTGCCTATTTGATGTTTTGGGAGCGCTGCGCGCTTGCAAACAAAATTTTCGGGAACGTCTAAATTGAAAGAGCAACCTGATTTAAGAACGCAAAGAAATAGGTGATGACCTGAAATTTTCATTATTGCCATAATTGCAGGGGCAGACGGGTCCGGTAACGTAATCCAGCAATCTGGCGATGACCCTATAGTCATATCCCATTCGTCAACGCCTAATTTCGGAACCCCCACTGGATTTAAATTTTGATAGGCGAGTTGTCTACCATTTGTATTAGGTCCTGTAATGTAAACCTCTCTATGCCAACTTCGGGAACGCTGAATTTTCGGAGTCTTAAATCGTTGCAAAATTTTCAAAAACATACGCAAAATATCATTCCTTCTATTTACAATGTGTAGAAACGATATGCTGACAAGTTTTGTTGTAAGGATCAATCATCATTCTGTGCCAGGAGGTTGTAATCTGATTGCGCCATGCCCGCGGCGAAAGCGGGTATAAGAAACCCTACCACACCAATACGCCTAGCCGAACGCTCTCTTAATGGCTCTCCTAAACCCTTGCGAACATCGTGAAACCAGAACGGTAAAACCAAGGGTGCGAACATGCCGATACAAACGGCTCCTATAGGGCTGGGTTGATGCATATTAGGCAAAAGTGTTTTTAATTCGCCCGGCCGTTTATAGAGCCAGTATAAAAAGTAGAACGGGATAAACACAGACATAACGGAAACCCAAAAGGGGTCACGGTTAGGAAGAGGCGATACTTTGGGCGTAACCGTAAAATTAGGCGGGTCCAAAAACATTTTTTTGTTTAAAAATAAAGCAGCTAAGATAACCAAAATGACGGGTATTACTTTTGCTATGCGCGTATAAAATAAGTATGAAAAGGGCGGAGTTTTAGCATCATCAATAGGCGTGTAACTAAACCTGATGGAATCATATGCATAACCTAAACTTTCGCCAACATATGCCCAAAACCAGATGATGATATAGGCGATTAGGAATGATTTTATAGGCGAGCGCGCACTGATAATTGCCGCTAATATTGTCAGAAGAATACCGTAGTAACCCGCAGTTTTAAAGGCAGACGCGAGCGTAAAAGCAATCGGGTTTCCCAACTGCAATGTATATAGTAAACAAAGCGGAATAAGATACATAATTGCAAATATTAGTAGTCCTGCTTTTTGCCGCATATTGAAGATGTAAAGCGTGAGTATGGCAGCAAGGACCATCCCAAGATATGTAAAGTTGCTATAGATGTTGGTATCTAAATCTTCGCCAAAATTCAGCGCCAGAACTCCAAATGAAGATGCTATTTCTGAGAATCCCATTAAAAATGAGATCAGGACCAAGCCCCAAAATCGGTAGGAACTGACAATGTCTTGCCATAGCCAGCCTGCTGATTGAAGTTCTGATTGGTTCGTCTCTGGAGACTGGTTATTTTGATGTTTTTGCGCAAGCTGATTTTTTTTCTTAGGGTCGGGACGCCTTGATAACATATCCACTTTTAGAAAACAGGCCGTGAGACCCATAAGAATTGAAGGGATAAGCGATATTATACGTCGGTAAAAAGCATCGAAACCAACACTATCTCCGGGTCCATCAATGACCTCATGAGTAAATCGAATATTCTCGGAAATAATCCCGAGATGATTTCCAGCTAATATACACCCCCAAATTATAATATAGGCCATTAGGAATGATTTTAATGGCGGTCTAGCCGTGACTAAGATCGATAATATTGTCAGAAGAATACCAAATCGACCAATGACCTTTAAGAGTGTCGCAACCAAAAATGTGACCGCATTCATCACAAACCCGAAATCGAATAAGATAAGTGAAATGAGATATATAAGTGTAAATATTATCAAGGCCGCTTTGAGGCGAGTTCTCAACAGGTAAAGCATCAAAAGACCGGCGATATAGGCTCCAAGATAATAGAGCCGAATATAAAGCTTAAAATCGACCCCTGTTTCCGTGGGCGCGCTTGAAGTTCGCATTAAGGATACGAATTCGGAAAACCCCATGAGAAATGCGATAAGCGCCAAGCCCCAAAAACTATAGGTTCGGAGCATGTATTGCCAGTGCAAGCCCATTAGCTGATTTTTTGAATCAATAACACTCATTTGCCCCTCCAAACGTCTTGCCTATATCGGTGTGTCCCTAAATACAATGTTTCGGAAGCAAACTCTGCTGGCTACTCGAGGACCCGCGCGAGTAGGCGGTGAGCGGCCTCACAACACCTCAGTGCTGGGAATCCTCACCCATAAATATATTTCTGTTCTAGCGTGTTCAATGTCGAAGCGGGAAGGGCGGTGAATAGCGGTTTTATGATGTCCCACGCATTTTCATCAGCGTTTAAATTTAGCTCCATAATTTTCAAAATATAATCATCCAATCCAGTTAGACCAGATGAATTTGCCTGGAGCGCCATATCCAATTCATGCCAAAAACTTGCGCCTTGGGTGTAAAGCAGCCCGTAATTTTGTCGGTTGCCGTCAGTGGAAATTTCGGATTGAATTTGCGTCAAGCTAATATCAACGGGTCGGTCAACATCTATAAAGCGGTCCCAAACTGATATTGCGGCCATATCATTGGGATAGATTTCAAGGAGCGCTTTTAGAGCGTAATAATTGGCAAGGCTTTCTCCAATCCAGATGGGATGAGAGCCGCTATCGAGTTGATGAAATTGCTCATGTAGGACCAACATAAGCGAGAGCAATTGCTCTTCACGCTTTGGCACATCTTTTGAATTGATATAATTTGCGAGGATCGTGTCATATCCAGCGGCCCCGCTGGCTTCCCGACGCTCACGCGGCGCCCCAAACCACACCACGTCTAACCGATCAACCCTTCGCGCAGATGTGCCTAGGACGGAGCGAAAATAGGCAATGGCTTTCAAATGATCCTTGGGACTTACGATTGACAACACACTATCCAAATCATCACCAATATAAGTCAGAGCGTCGGTTTCATTGCGCACAGACCGGCTTGGGACGGTTCCTAGATTATAATAATTGGGTGGGTTGTTCACATTCTGTAACTGATAAGCGACCCGCATATTATCGGGGAGGGTGAAGCCAATTTGTTTTATCTCTGTATCCTCTCCGCTGAGCCTCAAAATCGAACTCGGACCGGAAATGAGCCACCAATTTGGATCGGTAAATAAGCTTTGTTGCTGCGATGGCTGAAAGGAAGACGTGTCTTGCGTCGATAGATTTATGGTCCAGCTAACTGTATGACATGTATCTGGCACAGACCACGTCAGATCTTCATTCTGCGCAATTTCATGTCCTCCACACGACACATCAGAAAGCTGAGAGGGAACGCCCATCATATTGCCGCGTAGGTACAGCGTGCGATCAGAGTTTTGCGTGTTTGGTAACCGAAGCGTTGCGTGGCCGATATGCGGGGTTTTGCTGTAAAACGTGATGTCATAATCGGCTGCGTCGGATGTTTGCTCTGATGCGTGGCAAGCACTCAG
>CAYTLJ010000041.1:0-19813 GCA_964438555.1 uncultured Algimonas sp. | reverse complement strand
GCCGCCAATATTTTGAAAGCCGAAGCCAAAAAGGGTGACCTGCCAACGGGTGATCCGATTCGACCAGAAGATAGCTACGGGGCAGCTTTGTTTGACGCTATGACAGTTGCATCGCCAAAAATTACATCCGCTCTGCAATCAGAAAATTATGCGGAGGCTATGAAAAGTCTCGCAAATTTGCGCGCGCCTATTGATGATTTCTTTACGTATACGCAGATTATCACGGATGACATCGCTGTCAGGGACAATAATTTGAGGCTCTTGGCCATGATGGGAAATACGGCGCGTCACATCGCGGATTTTGAACGCATTCAATCTTAAGGAATTCACTCTAAAAGAGGAGTTTACAAGTCCTTTTTTTTCTGAGAAGGGGGCGTCGTAAATTGGACTAACCAACGCGTCCTTTTGGGCGATGGAGTTTGAGATGACGAAATGGGTCTATGCTTTCGGTGGGGGAACAGCCGAGGGCGATACTTCCATGAAAAACCTTCTCGGGGGGAAGGGCGCTAATCTCGCGGAAATGGCCAGTCTGGACCTACCTGTCCCACCTGGCTTTACAATCACGACAGATGTTTGCACCTCTTACTATGATAATGGGGAGGTCTATCCTGACGGTATGGACGCTGAGGTTGCAAACGGCCTCGCCCATGTTGAAAAACTGACCGGCAAGACATTTGGCGATGCGAGTAATCCGCTGCTCGTTTCTGTTCGCTCAGGCGCCCGCGCCTCTATGCCGGGCATGATGGATACGGTCCTGAATTTGGGCTTAAATGACGAGACGGTAGAAGGTCTCGCCAAATTATCTGGCGATCGTCGCTTTGCGCTGGATAGCTATCGCCGCTTTATCACAATGTATTCTGATGTGGTTTTGGGTGTGCATCATCATGAATATGAAGATGTGCTTGAAATGCATAAAGACACGCAAGGCTATATGCTGGACACAGAAATGACGGCCGATGATTGGGCGACGATTATTACTGAGTTCAAAGCGATTACCAAACGCGCATTGGGACGTGAATTCCCGCAAGATGCACGTGAGCAATTACAAGGCGCGATTGATGCTGTCTTTGGCAGTTGGATGAATGAGCGGGCGATTGTTTATCGACGCTTAAATGATATTCCTGCAGCTTGGGGCACGGCGGTTAATGTTCAGGCCATGGTCTTTGGGAATATGGGCGAAACCTCTGCTACAGGCGTCGCCTTTACGCGTGATCCCTCAACCGGCGAAAATAAATATTACGGCGAGTTTCTAATTAATGCGCAAGGCGAAGATGTGGTCGCGGGAATTCGAACACCGCAAACTTTGACCAAACAAGCGCGTGAAGAGATGGGCGAAGAGGCTTTGTCCATGGAAGAAGCCTTACCAGAAGTCTATTCGCAACTCGCCGATACATTTGTAAAACTTGAATCTCATTATAGCGATATGCAAGATATCGAATTTACCGTTGAACGCGGTAAGCTCTGGATGCTTCAAACTAGAACGGGCAAACGAACTGCACGTGCAGCGCTCAAGATCGCGGTTGATATGGCGGAAGCTGGTCAAATTACCAAGGACGAAGCTCTAAGCCGAATTGATCCACTGTCGCTTGATCAGCTTTTACATCCGACGCTAAATCCGGACGCACCGCGCGATATTGTTGCGATGGGCTTACCCGCGTCACCTGGGGCGGCGATAGGGCAAGTTGTTTTCCATTCTGATGAAGCTGAAACGCTAGCAAAGTCTGGCACCAAAGTTATTTTGGTTCGGATTGAAACTTCACCTGAAGATATTCATGGCATGCATGCCGCCGAAGCTATTGTGACGGCGCGGGGTGGCATGACATCGCATGCAGCTGTTGTGGCGCGGGGTATGGGGACGCCTTGCGTGTCCGGGGCAGGCGAAATTAGAATTGATTATAAAGCGGGCGAATTTTCAGTCGCTGGTCGTGTCATCAAAAAAGGCGATATCATTACCGTAGACGGTGCGACAGGTCAGGTTTTCGCCGGTCCCGTTGATATGGTCCAACCGGAACTCTCAGGAGATTTTGCGAAAGTCATGCGCTGGGCTGATGAAGCGCGCACATTAGGTATTCGAACCAATGCGGAAACGCCATTAGATGCCCAAACCGCTTTGGATTTCGGTGCAGAAGGTATTGGCCTTTGTCGGACCGAGCATATGTTCTTTGAAGCAGATCGTCTGGCGAATTTCCGTGAAATGATCCTCGCTGATAGTCCAGAGGGACGCGAAGACGCCTTGGCAAAAATTCTTCCAGTTCAAACTGAAGATTTTGCTGCGATTTTCCGGATTATGAAGGGCTTGCCATGCACCATTCGTTTGCTCGATCCGCCTTTACATGAATTCTTACCCCATACTGAAAAAGACATTGAGTCTGTCGCGTCTGAGATCGGCGTTCCGGCTAGGGAATTAATGGTCAGGGCACGCGATCTTGAAGAAAGCAATCCGATGCTCGGCCATCGTGGCTGTCGCCTCGGCATTTCTTATCCCGAAATTTATGAGATGCAGGCGCGTGCCATATTTGAGGCGCAAAAATTAGTCTCTGAAGAAACTGGCACGCCAGCGATTGCCGAAGTTATGATCCCGCTTATCTCAAGTGCCAAAGAGCTGGAAATATTGAAAACGCGTATTGATGCTATTGCAAAAGAGGTGGGCGCGCTTGATTATACAATCGGAACGATGATTGAATTACCACGCGCAGCGTTGCGCGCAGGAGATATTGCCCATCACGCCGAATTCTTTAGCTTTGGGACGAATGATTTGACCCAGACGACCTTTGGTTTGTCGCGTGATGATGCGGGTAAATTTCTACCGGATTATGTGGCTGCAGGCATTGTTGAAAAAGACCCCTTTGTCAGCCTTGATCAAGACGGGGTTGGTGATCTTATCCAGATTGCGTCAGATCGCGGCAAGGCAAGCCGCCCAGAGATCAAAATGGGGATTTGCGGCGAACATGGCGGTGATCCGGCCTCCATTACCTTTTGCCATAATGTCGGTTTGAATTATGTATCCTGTTCGCCTTACCGTGTCCCGATTGCCAGATTGGCCGCCGCTCAAGCCGCGATAGCAGGGAAAACAACCTAATGAAGCTTTATGATTATTTGCCCTCGGGCAATTCTTATAAAGTCAGATTGCTTCTCTCATATCTGGGTATCAAATATAGCTATGTGCCGATCGATATCCATAAAGGCGAAACCCACACACCGGATTACCTTGCAATGAACCCGGCAGGGCAAATTCCTGTCCTTCAATTAGATGATGGTCGGACCTTGGCCGAGAGCAATGCAATCTTGATGTTCCTCGGCGAAGACACGCCTTATATTCCGCTGAATAGCTTTGATCGGGCCAAGGTTGTGCAATGGATGTTTTGGGAACAATACCGTCATGAACCTGCGATTGCCGTGGCGAGGTTTATCAGATCTTATGTGCCCGCGCGCGAAGATGAATTACCAACATTGATGGAAAAAGGTCGCGCAGCCCTATCCGTGATGAATAGTCATTTAGAAAACCAGCCTTGGTTTGTCGGAACCGGGCCAAGCCTCGCTGATATTTCACTTTATGCTTATACCCATGTCGCCGGTGAAGGTGGGTTTGATCTAAGCAACTACCCATATGTTCAAAGCTGGTGCGCGAGAATGTCCGAGCATCCAAAACATATATTGATCACGGATCAACCCAGCTAGTTTTGAATAGTCGGGGTTCAAGACGCACCCTTGTTGCGTGGCGCGTTTTGGGTAAAACAAAATTATGATCCAGCCTGATTTTGAAACGCTGATAATTGGTGCCGGCTTTGGTGGCATGACAATGGCGATCAAATTGGCAAGCTCTGGTCGCAACAATTTCCAAATAGTTGAAAAAGCTGATGAGGTTGGCGGGACCTGGAGAGAAAATACTTACCCCGGCGCAGAATGTGACATTGCCAGTGCTTTCTATTCCTATTCTTTTGAACCCAACCCGACCTGGGACTTTAAATGGGCGAAACAAAAACAAATTCACGATTATCAAAAAGGGGTTGCACGAAAATATAATCTTTACGAGAAAATTAGATTTAGTGCGACGGTAAAGGCGGCGCGTTTTAAAGACGGATTTTGGCACACCGAATTGAACTCGGGGGAGGTCATTACGAGCAGGTTTTTAGTTCCGGCTATTGGTCAGCTCCACATTCCAAAAATTCCCGAGATTAAAAATGCGAGCGCATATAAAGGCAAAACCTGTCACACGGCGAAATGGGATCATGAAATTGATTTTACGGATAAGCGTGTTGCAGTGATTGGAAATGCGGCGAGCGCAATTCAACTTATTCCTGAACTTGCCGAAATTGTGGATCAATTAACGGTTTACCACCGGACACCAAACTGGATCATCCCGAAGAAAGATCGTCCTTATTCACGGTTTGAAAAATGGCTTGGGGCAAAAATACCGATGCTCGGGAAGCTCTACCGATTTTCGCTCTTTGCTCAAGGCGAGTATTTTGTCTGGCGAATTATTCAAGGCAAGCCGATTAGTCGGTGGATCGGTATAAAGTGGTTCAAATCCGGCCTGCATAAACACATTAAAGATAAGGCTTTGCGCGAAAAGCTTACGCCAGATTATCAAATGGGGGCGCGGCGCATATTATTGTCAGATAAAATTTTTCCAGCGCTTGCGCGCGAAAATGTCGAGAACGTTACGTCACCCATTTCAAGGTTTTTGGGTGAGGGTCTTGAGACCAAAGACGGAGCTGTGCGCGATCATGACATAGTCGTCTATGCGACAGGCTTTTATACAAACCCATTTCTCAAAGACATCAATGTGACGGGCGAAGCAGGTCAGTCTTTGCAGACCCATTGGGCAGATGGAGCCCAGGCCTATATGGGAACGATGATGGCCGGTTTTCCCAATCTTTTTATTCTTTATGGGCCCAATACAAATTCTGGACATTGTTCGATTATTTTTAAACACGAACATCAAGCAGCTTATATAGTCCAACTCATGCAAAAGACTGGAGATAGGATTTCCGTAAAACCAGAATTTGAATCGGAGTTTTGCGAAGAGATGCAAAGCCGTTTGCAAAAACTGACCTGGGGGAAAATCGAGGAAAGCTGGTATAAGGTCGGAGACAAAGTCACAAATAACTGGCCCGGCAGCGCTTTGGAATTTAAACGACGGTTTAAGACGCCGAATTGGGACGCTTACGAGATCTCAGAATGACAAGTTTTCGATATAAATGTGTTGAGATTCTCATGCGCCTCGGCGGCATACAAAAGAAAACGGCCAAAATTATATCGTCTGGAACGCAAGCTTCCTCAAAGCCGAGATTTCGCGTTAAAAATCGCTGGACCCGGTCTGAATTTCAGGGTCGCGATATCTGGACATGCGTTCCTAAAAATAGAACGTCGGATAAGGTCTATATTCATCAACATGGCGGGGCCTATGCGATGGGGCTCATGGATCTGCAATATTGGACTATGACCCGTCTCGCCGACATGTCCGGCACGACGATCATTATGCCTGATTATCCTTTATTAGGAGAAGCGGGAGCAGAAGACATTATCCAATTTGCAACCGATCACTGGCAGGCAAGCGTCGATGAATATGGCTTGGATAATTTAAAACTGGGTGGAGATTCTGCTGGCGCGCATCTTGCGCTAGCGATTGCACAAAAGGCCGAAAATCCACCAGATCATCTGCTCTTACTTTCGCCTTGGGTTGATTTGGAATTGTCCGATCTCGAGGATGGTGTCGAGCTGTTAGAGCCAATATTAGAGCCTGTATCGCTTAAGGCAGCTGGCAAAAGATTTATTGGAGACGGCGATCCACGCAGCACCCTAAACAGTCCGCGTTTTGCTGACCTAAAAATGCTTCCAAAAATGAGTATTTTTACCGGCGAAAAAGACCTTCTTCATGCCAGTATTTTGGATTTTTCCCGACGGGCGCGAGAGGCAGGACAGATAGAGAAACTCGCTGTCTATGGTGAGTTTGGACATTACTGGATGTTTTATCCAACCCCGGACCGCGCGAGTACTTTGGTCGAATTGGCTCGGATTATTTCCGCTTAAAGTGATCACCTAAATACCGCTTAAATCTTGCATCGTGTAAATCTTTAGGCACTATCAAGAAAAAACAAAATATATTGGGGAATTGTGATGACACTCGCTGCCTATGACTGGATTTCATATCACGCGGCCAATACGCCGGATAAACGGGCGATGTATGATCTCGCGAGCGGGCGCGATTATAGCTATGCTCAGATGGATGAGCGTGTTGCGCGTGTTGCAGGCATGCTTCGCGGGAAAGGCATTAAGCCTGGAGACCGGGTTGGTTTTCTTTGTTTGAACACAACAGATGTGGTTGAACTGGTTTTTGGGTGTTGGCGGATTGGCGCCATTTGTTTGGCGCTTAATTTCCGGCTGACGCCCCCAGAGCTCGCCTTTATTCTTAAAGATTCTGAGGCCTCCATGGTCTTAGTCGACGCGCCGTTTAAACCTGTTGCCGAGGCTACGAAATCACTGTGCGATGTCGAGCATTGGGTGATGACAGATGGTGTTGGCGGGGAGAGTGATTTTGAAACAGGGCTCGCGGCTGCGACGCCGGTTTATGATTACCATCCGCAATCTCTCGAAGATCAATGTCTGCTGATGTATTCATCCGGCACAACGGGCTCACCTAAAGGCGTCATAATTACCCACGCCATGCTTGATTTTACAGCTTCATCTGCTGCCCGTCTGGGCATTTCAGGCCCAGATGATGTGACCTTAAATAATATGCCGCTCTTTCATATAGGCGGTTTAAATGTAACCGCTCTGCCATCACTTTGGGGGGGTGCGAGCGCGGTTATCATGCGCATGTTTCACCCAGACGAGACCATTAAGGCGATCTCAAATCCAGATCTCGGTATTACGACCATCTTTCTTGTGCCAGCAGCCTATAATGCCATGCGCGCAAGTGCTGAAATAGAAACGGCAGATTTCTCACGCATGAAAATTGCCCTATGCGGGGCAGAAACAGTTCCCGAAGCCTTGATCCATTGGTGGATGGAACGCGGTATCGTCATCCAAGAGGGCTACGGGATGACGGAAACGGCTGGTGCAGGAACCTTATTGCTAAAATCTGATATTCCGCACCGCATCGGGTCAGCGGGTCGACCCCTTATTCACTCACAGATTAAAATCGTTGATGAGGCAGGTGAGGACGTGCCGCGCGGTACACCCGGTGAAATTTGGTTTAAGGGCCTGTCTGTCACGCCAGGCTATTGGAGAAATCCGGACGCCAATAAAAATAGTTTTACAGATGGTTGGTTCATGTCTGGTGATATTGGGATCATGGATAAGGACGGATATATTTCAATCGAAGACCGCGTCAAAGATATGTATATTTCCGGCGGTGAAAATGTCTATCCAGCCGAGATTGAAGGCCTGCTCTATGAGATGCCTCAAATCGCAGAAGTTGCGGTTATTGGCGTGTCTGATCCAAAATGGGGTGAGATCGGATGTGTTTGCGCCGTCGTCAAAAAGGAAGAAACGCTAACACTCGAAAATGTTCTTGCGCATCTTGAGGGACGCCTTGCGAAATTTAAACAGCCTGGATATTTACATATCATGCCCGTATTGCCGCGCGGTGGTACGGGAAAGGTCTTGAAATTCGAATTGCGCAAGACTGTGCCCGAAGCCTTGGGTCTATAGTTTCAGTGTTTCTAATTTCATGCGCATCTTATCAGAAATCGCTTTTGGGCGCCTTGAGGCCTCATTGACATAGACATGGGTGAAATGACCTTGGGCCGAGGGGCTGGTCTCGTCATTGCGGAAGAGACCAATTTCGTAAGTCACACTCGAACTTCCAATTTTTGCGACGCGAAGGCCTGCTGAAATTAGATCAGGAAACGTTATTGGCGCAAAGAAATCACAAGACGTGCTTACGACCAATCCAATCACATCGCTGTGCCCAATCTCTAAGAGCTTGTTTTCAATCAACCAGTGATTCACAACCGTGTCGAAAAAGAAATAATAGACCGAATTATTGACGTGACCATAAACGTCATTATCGGCCCATCGGGTCGGGATAGAGAGGTGATAGGGATAGGTCTTATGAGGTCTGGGAACCGGACGGCTCATAGGATTGTCTCATAAATTTTTGTAACAGCTGCATGGGTCATTTCCCGCGCATTATTAATTAAGAGCCGATCTTTTGTCATGGCGTCATCAGCCATCATTTTAATCGCGTCACCTGGAATATTGACGTCGCTTAAAGTGGTCGGAACGCGTGTCTCGGATTTGATCCGGATCATCTCATCTATCAAATCCGTCCCGGTTTGACCCACACCCAGATCGGTCGCGATTTCCCCATACCAATGATCCGCTTCGGGTTGATTATACTTCATGACCTCTGTCAGGACTAAGGCATTTGAGAGACCATGCGGGACATGGAAAAACCCGCCTAAAGGATAGGCCAGGGCATGGACAGCGGCGCATGGTGCATTGGAAAAGGCCTGACCGGCGATCATGGCGCCCATCAACATCTCATTTCGGGCTTCGACATTACCCGGTTCATTGACAGCTTGGACGATATTGTTTTTGAGCTTGCGCAAAGCGGTGAGGGCCAATGCGTCACTAATCGGGTTTTTAAGACGAATTGAGGTATAGGCCTCAATCGCGTGAACCATGGCATCAATGCCCGTACTCGCCGTAATTGAAGCGGGCAGGCCCAAGGTTAGTTCTGCATCTAATAAGACGCGGTCAGCATAAAGCGGGTCAGATACGACACCTTTCTTGGCCGTTTTACCCGTTGTCAAAATAGCGACATTTGTGACTTCACTGCCAGTCCCTGAGGTGGTCGGTATCAAACAAAGCGGCAAACGTGGGCCTTTGACCGCGCCCACACCATACATGGTCTCAAGGGCCTGATCTGATCCGGCCAGACACGCCGCGACCTTGGCACTATCCATGGGTGACCCGCCGCCAAATCCGATGACAAGACCCGTCTTGAATTCTCGCATTTCGTCCGCGATGGATTGAACAATATGATCAGGCGGGTCGGCGATGACTTGATCATGGATAAAGACCTCGTAACCGGCTGACTTTAAGGTTGAGAGCGCAGGATCAATCAGGCCGAGACCTCGCACACCTTTATCTGTGACAATGGAAATATTTTTATTTCGCCCCAAGCCTTGAATAATCGCGTCGAGCCTATGCGTGCCGCCGGGCGAAATTCGAATATCGGAAACGGTTTTAAATATATGCATGGTGGTACGCTAATCGAAAAGCCCGCGAAAGTCACTCCATCGTCAAGATGACTTTACCCATGGCTTTTCGACTGGTGAGTTCATCGAATGCATCGGCAAATTTTTCGAGTGGGTAATGATTGCTGATACGGGGTTTTATTTTTCCAGATTGTAGCATTTGCATGATCTCTGCAATATTGCCCATATGGCCCTTCGGATCGCGTTGGGTCCAGGCACCCCAAAAGACACCGCGAATATCAATTGATTTTAGGAGGGCCAAATTGAGTGGGATTTTCGGGATATCCCCAGCCGCAAAGCCGATCACCAGATAGCGCCCACCCCACTTCATAGCGCGCACACAAGGTTCCGCAAATTTATCACCCACTGGGTCATAAAGCACATCTGCGCCGCCAAATTCTTTGATTGCCTTTTTTAGGTCGATATCACCAGAATAGTTCAACACCTCATCAGCGCCGTGTTTGCGACATATCTCGAGCTTTTCGTCTGTACTCGCGCAGGCAATGACGCGTGCCCCCATGGCTTTACCCAACTCAACAGCGGCAAGACCAACACCGCCAGCCGCGCCTAGAACAACCAGAGTTTCACCAGCTTTTAAGTCTGCGCGTTGTTTAAGCGCGTAATATGACGTGCCATAAACAAGAACGAGCCCAGCCGCGATATCAAAAGGTAAGTCTCCGATTGGACCCACAAATTGCGCAGGCGCAAGAACCTCCGTCGCAAACGCGCCCAATTGACCGAGATATGCCACGCGGTCACCGACTTTAAGATGCTTCACATCTTCTGCGACTTCAGTGATTATGCCAGCGGCTTCACCGCCCGGAATAAAGGGGAAGGGCGGCTTGGCTTGATATTTGCCTTCGCACATTAGGATGTCTGGAAAATTTACACCTGCGGCTTTGAGGTCAATCCGGACATGACCAGCTTTCATTGGCGCTGTGTCAATGTCTTCGACTTTATGTTTGCTGTATTCTTGAAATTTATGAACTTGTAGCGCTTTCACGATCTCTTCCAGTCTTATCTTGGTAATCCATCCGTGAGAGCAAAGCGTAATTAAAACATCTTGTAAATTCATCCGCGCAGATAATTTATGCATGGCGAAATTCATAAACGTCATTTGATTTAACGCTCGGCCAGACGTAACAAACGGGTTCGTAATTTCATCTCGCCGATTTTCCAGGAGAATATTATGCGTGAAGCCGTTCTTGTCTCTACCGCTCGTACACCGATTGGCCGCGCTTATCGCGGCGCTTTTAATAATACGCCATCGCCAACCCTTGCAGCTCATTGTATCGATCATGCCGTAAAACGCGCTGGGATTGATGGGGCCGAAGTTGAAGACGTTGTCATGGGCTGTGCCCTTCAACAAGGCGTATCTGTGACAATCGGACGGAATTCCGTTCTAGCGTCTGATCTTCCTGTGACGGTTCCAGCCATGAGCGTGGACCGCCAATGTTCATCCGGCATGGTTGCCATCGGGATTGCGGCGCGAAAAATTATGGCGGGTGAAGCCGATATCGCAATTGGCGGCGGAGTCGATAGTATTTCAATGGTTCAAACAGCTGAAATGCGCGTCGCACCAGATATGAATGTCCTCAAGAAAAACCCCAATGCTTATATTCAAATGATCGATACGGCTGAGATTGTAGCCGAGCGCTATGGTGTCTCGCGCGAACGTATGGATGAATATGCTTTGATCTCGCAACAACGTACACATGCTGCGCAAGAGGCCGGCGCCTTTGAACAAGAAATTGTGCCGCTTAAATCCGTTATGAAAGTTATGGATAAGGAAACCAAAGAGGTTTCCGAGCATGACGTCACGTTAGAAAAAGATGAAGGCAATCGCCCGTCAACAAATCTAGAGGGTCTAGCTGGCCTGAAAGCTGTCCGTGGACCGGGCAAGACGATCACGGCTGGCAATGCGTCTCAACTCTCAGACGGAGCCTCTGTCTCTGTATTGATGGATGCGAAGACCGCTGAAAAAAGAGGGTTAAACCCACTTGGATATTATAGAGGCATGGCGGTTGCCGGACTTGAACCTGATGAAATGGGGATTGGTCCGATCTTTGCCGTTCCAAAACTTCTTAAGCGTCACGGCCTGACGGTAGACGATATTGATCTTTGGGAATTGAATGAGGCTTTTGCCGTTCAAGTCATTTACTGTGCAGATAAGCTGGGTATTCCAGTTGAGAAAATGAATGTGAATGGCGGCGCGATTTCCATTGGGCATCCTTACGGCATGAGTGGTGCGCGCATGTCTGCTCATGCTCTGATTGAAGGCAAGAAACGCGGCGCGAAATATGTCGTCAGCACAATGTGTGTTGGTGGCGGCATGGGCGCAGCAGGCCTGTTTGAAGTCGCTTAAAAAAGTAGTGGGACCTCTATAATGTCTGATATTAAATTTGAGAACCGCGTTGCAATCGTGACGGGGGCGGGGGGCGGTCTTGGCCGTTCCCATGCTTTGGCCCTTGCGGCGCGCGGCGTAAAAGTCGTTGTCAATGATTTGGGCGGAGCTGTGGACGGCACGGGCGGATCTGAGACTATGGCTCAGCAAGTTGTCAAAGAGATCGAAGCCATGGGAGGTGAAGCCATCGCCAATGGCGCGAATGTCACCAAGATGGATGAGGTTGAGGCCATGGTCGCTGAGACCATTGAGAGATTTGGCAAAGTCGACATCCTTGTAAATAATGCCGGTATTTTGCGTGATAAGTCCTATTCAAAAATGACCATGGATGACTTTAAACTGGTTGTAGATGTCCATCTTATGGGATCTGCTAATTGTACCAAAGCTGTCTGGAACCATATGAAAGAAAATGCCTATGGCCGGATCGTCATGACGACGAGTTCCTCGGGAATGTATGGGAATTTCGGACAAGCAAATTACGGTGCCGCCAAAGCGGGTCTATCCGGATTTATGCGCACGCTTTGTTTGGAAGGCGCGAAATATGACATTCGGGTCAATACGCTGTCCCCAACAGCGCGCTCGCGTATGACGGAAAATTTGATGCCGGAAGAAATTCTTGAAAAACTTACGGTTGAATCTGTGTCGGCGGGTCTTGTCTATCTTGTATGTGATGACGCTCCAAATCGTATGATCCTCTGCGCTGGCGCAGGCGGATATTCTGAAACCAAAGTATTTGAGACCTCTGGAATTAATCTATCCGAAGGTGAGCAAACGGCGGAAAATGTTGCTAAATTTATTGATGAAATTCGATCAACCGACGACATGGAAGAATTCACGAATGGAAGCTTGCAAGGCACTAAATTCCTCGGGCGTATTCAATCGGGTAATTTCAAAGCATAGGGATAGAACATATGTCAGACCTCGATAGATTCAGACTTGAAACCCGTGAGTGGCTAGACGCGAATTGCCCAGAAGAAATGCGTGCCCCTGTTAAAGGTGACGATGATGCGTGTTGGGGCGGTCGAAATTTTAAGTTTAAGAATGAGGCGCAGAAACTCTGGCTGGAACGTATGTCTGCAAAAGGATGGACGGTTCCGACTTGGCCCAAAGCCTATGGCGGCGCGGAGCTATCTCGCGCGGAAGAAATTATTCTTTTGCAAGAGATGAAGCGGATCAAGGCGCGCTCTCCGCTTTCTTCTTTTGGGATTTGGATGTTAGGACCTGCGCTTTTGAAATTCGGCAATGAAGCCCAAAAGCTCGAACATCTCCCAAAAATTGCGCGCGGCGAAATTCGCTGGTGCCAAGGCTATTCCGAACCTGGCGCAGGCTCTGACCTTGCCTCTCTTAAAACCAAGGCTGAAGACAAGGGCGATCATTATCTTGTGAATGGTCAAAAGGTCTGGACCTCTTACGCCGATAAAGCCGACTGGATATTCTGTCTCGTGCGCACAGATAATAGCGGTAAGAAACATCACGGTATTTCATTTGTTCTCTTTGATATGGAGAGTGAAGGTGTTGAAGCGAGACCGATTAAATTGATCTCGGGGAAATCCCCATTTTGCGAAACTTTCTTGAGCGATGTGAAAGTGCCCAAGGAAAATCTCGTTGGAGAGGAAGATAAAGGCTGGTCGATCGCTAAATATTTATTATCGCATGAGCGCGAGATGATTGGCGGCATGGATGCGGGTGTTACGCGTCCCCTTCATGAAATTGCAGCGGCGTCTCTTGGACTTGAAGATGGGCGTCTGTCTGATCCGATGCTCAGAGCCAAAATTGCAGAAGCCGAGATTGATGAGTGGGCGTTTAATTTGACGATGAAACGTAAGCTTGCCGAAGCCAAGGCGGGCGCGTCTTTGGGTGCCGATAGCTCCATGCTTAAATATTATGGCACAGAGCTGAATAAGCGGCGCTATGAGCTGATGATGGATGCCTGCGGTCATGATGGTCTCGAATGGGAGAGCGAACGATCAGATGGTGGGAAAGTGGCGCGAAGCTGGCTGAGGACCAAAGGAAACTCTATTGAAGGCGGTACATCCGAAGTGCAGCTCAATATTATTTCAAAACATATTCTCCAATTGCCAGGCGCTTAAGGCCGGAGCTCTAGGGATTTATAAGGATAAAAATGGCTCTGGTTTTAAATGAAGATGAAGTGATGATGCGCGATATGGCGCAAAATTTCTTCGCAGAAAAAGCGCCCGTAAAGGCTCTACGTAAATTACGTGATGAAGGTGATGAAACCGGATTTGACCGCGATCTGTGGAGCAATATGGCAGAGATGGGTTTTGCCGGAATTGTAATACCGGAAGCGCATGGGGGTGTGGATTTGGGATATCTCACAGCTGGCCTGGTTGCTGAACAAATGGGGCGTAATCTGACAGCATCGCCTTTTCTCTCGACCTCTATCTTGGCAGCAACTGCGCTAAAATATGGGTCTGAGGATCAAAAATCGATCTGGCTCTCTAAGATTGCCTCCGGTGACGTGATTATTGCGCTGGCGCTTGATGAAGGTCCCAAACATAATCCACGCGGCACATCGACCATAGCTGAACCCTCCGGTAATGGATTTAAAATAAGCGGATCTAAAGCCATGGTTGTTGACGGCCATGTTGCAGATATGATGATTGTCGCGGCGCGCACATCGGGAGAGCCGGGTGATATAGACGGGATTTCTCTGTTTCTGGTTGATCCGAAATCAAAGGGCGTGGCGACTGAGCGGACCTTAATGGTCGATAGTCGCAATGCAGCTCGTATCGAATTGGAAGCGGTCGAAGTTGACGGGGATGCGCTTTTGGGAACATTGAATGGGGGAATGGAGGTTCTCACCTCTGTCCTCTCTGCGGGCCGCGCAATTGTAGCGGCTGAGCTTTTAGGCGCAGGGGCTCAGGCTTTTGAAGACACTGTCAGCTATATCAAAGAACGCAAACAATTCGGCCAAATTATCGGTGAGTTCCAAGCTCTCCAACATCGCGCCTCGCATTTATATTCAGAACTAGAAATCGCACGCTCAGCCGTCATTGCTGCGCTTTCCGCACTAGACGCTGGCGATGATAAGGCTCCGCTTTATTGCGCGATGGCCAAAGCAAAACTTGGTTCTGTCGCCAAACTTGCCTCCCAAGAAGGCGTTCAAATGCATGGTGGGGTCGGTATGACGGACGAATATGATATCGGTCTTTTCATGAAACGAATTCGTGTCTTGCAAGAGCTGATGGGTGATGCGCATTATCATATGAATAATTTTGCTGAAACGAACCAATATTAACATAGTCGGGGACTTGATATGAAAAGTGTAGATGCTGCAGAGCTTGAAGGGTTAATCGGAACCGAGACCGGAACATCCGATTGGATCTCTATTGAACAAGACCGGGTCAATATATTTGCCGATGTCACAGAGGATCACCAATTCATCCATGTAAATCCCGAAATGGCAAAAATGACGCCGTTTGGCGGTCCGATTGCGCATGGATTTTTATCACTCTCACTCCTTTCGAAATTTGCCGAAGGTGGAAGTGTTACAATTAAAGGCGCCAAGATGGGGTTAAATTACGGCTTAGACAAAGTTCGGTTTCTGGCGCCTGTTAAGGTCGGCAAAAAAGTCCGCGGTGTTTTCAAACTTAAGTCCTGTGATGAAAAACGTCCGGGGCAATTCCTTTTAACGTATGAAGTCACGGTCGAGATTGACGGGGAAGACAAGCCCGCCTTGGTTGCAGATTGGTTGGTTATGCAATTCGTTTAAAGGCGAATTTTTAGGTTAACTTTGGAAAGACGGCCGTCTTTTTGACGACACCATAGGCAAAGCTGGTATCAATTGAGGCGATATTACCAATGGGGTGAAGGCGTTGGCGTACAAATGTCTCATAGCTTTGCAAGTCTTCGACGACGACTTTTAAAAGATAGTCTGATTGACCGGTCATGACATGGCATTCCAGCACATTGTCCATACGTTTAATATGGTCTTCAAAATCTTGGACAACATCTTCTGTGTGACGATCCAGACTGATCCGGATAAAGACGGTGACAGACAGGCCATAAGCTGTGGCATCGACATCGACATTATAACCATTGATCACACCCGATTTTTCCAAGGCCCTTAACCGCCTTAAACAGGGGGAGGGTGATAGGTTGACGTGCTCAGATAATTCCTGATTGGTCATCCGCCCATTGCGCTGTAGCGCGCGTAAAATCTGTCGATCTTTATCATCCATAGGGAATTATTAGCAGAATCTGCTAAGAATGGAAGGTGAGTTAGAGTATTTGACTTATTGCAGGTGGAAATCGTCGATCTTAAAATGCGCGTCCACCCGCTCTAACGCGAATGGCTTGCGGCGCAGGCGGGATAAGCGTCTCAAAGGCGGCTTTAGCCTGGAGGAAAGCTGTGACGTTTCCATAAGGGCTATCAGGATGGAAGAATTTTGCTTTCTTGCGCCATGCAGAGCGAATCTCGTTTTCACGAGCCGACATGGAGAGACCGAGTGTCAGAAGGGCGTTTTGGCGCGTCATTAAAAGTTCCCTTTTTTCCGAATGTTAAAATTCGTACTTAATTTTCCCTTATCAAACAGATAGAGTCTTAATACCGTACAAAGGACTATGGTTAACGCCGTGTTTTTTTCCTTTTTTAGTCAGTAAGGCTGGTTCATGACAAAGACTGCAATTCCTAATTCACCCAGTCGAGAAGACTATCTCGATCAGGGCGATAGAGACCTAAGTTGGTTGGGCGCCAAAGACCCGATCGTGCTTTTTGAGGATTGGTTGTCACAAGCTGGAAAAACGGAGCCAAATGATCCCAATGCGATGAGCCTGGCAACGGTCGATGGAACCGGACAAGCGGATGTGCGCATTGTCTTGCTTAAAGGCTTAGATGCAAACGGGTTTGTCTTTTACTCAAACGCAGAGAGTGCAAAGGGGCATCAACTTGGCGCGGGTGCAAAAGCTGCTTTGTGTTTTCATTGGAAAAGCCTGAAACGACAAGTGCGCATTAGAGGTGAGGTCGAGCCTGTTTCGGAGGCTGAATCAGATGCCTATTTTTCGAGCCGTGCGCGCGGCTCTCGAATTGGAGCTTGGGCGTCCCAGCAATCCAGACCTGTTGCCTCCAAAGACGCTTTAGTCGATGCCGTCAAAGCCGTTGAAGCCCAATATGAGGGAAAAGACGTGCCGCGCCCACCACATTGGATAGGGTGGCGGGTCAGGCCTAATGCCATTGAGTTTTGGCAGGACGGCGCGTTCCGCTTACATGACAGGATTCTATTTACGACATTGGAAGAGAGCGACTGGACGCGCACCCGTCTTTTCCCGTAAGAGAATTTTATGGCTGACTTGACCCCTATTCCTGCAAATGATCGATCCGAAGAGGTAAGCGCGACGCTCACCAAAGGCGCAGGGGCAAAACGGCGACGGCTTCGAAAGCTGGTAAATAAGGCGGGTTGGATATTATTGATTTTAGCCCCGCTGACATTTGTGATTGCTGCCTTAGGATATAAGCTCGGCATATTTGGTATTGGTGTATCTTTTGGGGTTTTGAATACCAAGCTCGGTCCAATCCTTTTGGCTTTATGTGCAATATTTGGCTTAGCAAGCCTTGGGCTTGCCTTTATTGTTAAGCCTCGCAAAGGGCTGATGATCGGAATTTTAGGGGTGCTCGTCCCGCTACTGGCCTTTGCTAAACTCGGGGCAACGCAAAAGGCGGTCTATGAAAAATATCCTTTTATTCATGACGTCACGACGGATACGCAAGACCCGCCTGTCTTTGGATCGGTTGTTTTGGCCGAACGCGAGGCGACAAAGGGCGTAAATACAACAGATTATGTGGGCAAGAAAGCGCCGACCTTTAATGCGAATAAAGAACCGACAGGTGAAGCCCTTGTGTCCGCCTTACAAAGCAAGTCTTTTCCGTCTATTCGACCTCTTATTCTGGACGGGTCACGCGAGGCCGTATTTAATGCGGCCTTAAAGACCGCAAAGTCCAATGGATGGAAAATTAAAGAAGAAGATCTTGAGACCGGCCGGATTGACGCGACAGACACCACATTTTGGTATGGGTTTAAGGATGATGTGACGATCCGTTTGAGAGAGGCCAATGGGGGCGGCATTATTGTGGATGTGCGGTCTTTGTCACGTGTTGGTGGGTCTGATATTGGTAAAAACGCCGCGCGTGTCGGTGCGTTTTTGGATGCAATGTCTAAGGCAGAATTAGCGAAATAATTTGTAGCTGCGTAATCTAAGCGATCCGGTAGCTCTGACGTAGCCCGTTAATGCCGTCGGCTGTGACGCGCCCTGTTTCACGTAAATGGATTATATGGGCGAGTACGGAATGCGCGGCGGCTGGGTGTAAGCGCTTATCAACGTCTTTATAAAGGACTTTGACAATATCCCCAATTTTATCCGTGCCACTGGCCAGCGTGTCCAATATTTGACGTTCGCGTTCGAGGCGGTGGTCAAGATAGGCTTGTACAAATGTCCTAACCTCTGTGATTGCAGGGCCATGTGTTGGTCTAATGATATTAAAGTCTCGATCTAGAATAGTCTCAAGGCTTTGAAGGTAATCGCCCATATGTCCATCAGGCGGTGAGACGACCGAGGTCGACCAACCCATAATGTGATCGCCAGAAAAGAGCGTATTTTCTTCTTTGAGCGCGTAACATAAGTGGTTCGATGTATGACCTGGTGTGTGTATAGCTTCGATCGTCCAGCCATCGCCATTCACGATATGGCCGTTTCGGATTTCAACATCAGGTTTGAAACATAGATCGTCACCCGCTTCGAGACGTACATCGCCACCTTGAGGCGGCACGGGTTGCACGCCATATCCATAGACCTCGCATCCGAACTGGTCTGCCAAAGGCCGCGCCATCGGGCTGTGATCAATATGGTGATGGGTGACAAGAATGTGCGTGACAGTGCGTCCATCTAAAGCTTTCTCTAGGGCCGCCTTATGATTTTCTGTCGTTGGACCTGGGTCGATCACGCAAACATTTTTGTCGCCAATTATATAGACACCTGTGCCCGTAAAGGTGAACGGGCCAGGGTTATCGGCTATCACGCGCTGCACCATTGGGCTTAGCTGCGTGACCTCGCCATATTTGAAGTCGAATGTTCTTACAAAAGGAATACCCATTACAGACGGACCTTTAATGCTTCTTTTAGGCTAAGGCCAAGCATTTTCACCGCTGATAACTTATCTTTTATCGGAAGTGAGAGCGGTGGGCCCATATCTGTCTTATTCACGTCCACAATATATATGCGCCCATCGCCGGAATGCCGTAAAATATCCAAACCGCCCCAGTCCAATTGCATCGCGATGCAGAATGATTTGATCTTTTCAAGCTCATCCTTACTAAAGCAGTCTTCTGGTTTCGCCATGCGTACGCGTGTGTTTAGATTGTCAAAGCGTTGGTCAATTGGGCGTTCTTTAAGAAAAATCAAAGGAATATGGCCAAAAACAGTTGGCGCGCGATAATCCAGTACGGTGCTGTCCTCGGTTCTATTGTCAATTAAGCGTTGATAGACGCGACCGGGCTCTGCTGGTTTAGGTTCGACTTCTATTGTGGCGTCGTGAATGCCGTTTTCTTCGCCCTTCTCCAAATAAGGCTCATTTGCCGTTGATGGGTCAAGTGCGAGACTATAGCCAAAAATACTCTCGAATGTTTGGGCGACATGTGATTTGGAAATATCGAGACATCGTCCATTGATATGGAGCCTATCATCAAGTTTGGAGTCCGCCATGATGGTCGTGTCAGAGAAATGCAGACAAATTGGAGCCACACTGTCCGACCGTAATCCGGCTTGGCGAAGTGCACCCCAGATTAGGTACCATCCGCGAGGCGCCTTTTGCGCAAAGCTAATACCATATAGTTTTTTTGGCCGTGGTCGAAAATATTCGATGATGATATAGGACCCACCTCTCCAAATGTCGGAAACAAGGTTCCAAGAAAATGGAATTTCAGCGCCCGTTTCGCGCACGCGCACGCCGTGCCAGGACCAGTCAAAATCTGAAAAAACGGACATTTAGAGGAGCAGATCCTATTCTGGCAATTTTTGCGTGAACGACTCACTTTTTGGCGCGTTTAAATTAGAGCTGCGACATAATCGACCTAATTTTCAACATCATCACACGATTCGGTGACAAAAATGTCACACAAAGTTAATAAATCAAAAAAATATGTAAAAGCCTTGAAAGATGCAGGTAAAGACTTTGAATATGTTGAAT
>CAYTLJ010000040.1:0-19941 GCA_964438555.1 uncultured Algimonas sp. | reverse complement strand
TGACGCACCCCATTTGAAACAAGCGCAGAAAATTCTGACGCGGTTTCAAACTTAGATTGAAAAACTCAAACGGGTTCCGCCATTATAGCGTAGCTCTGTCCAAAATCGATAGAGCCCTCGGCCTCGATAAATTCAAGGGCGCGTGTCCGCAAAGTTTCACCACGTTTTTTCAAGGCCGTCGCTAAATCCTGATCGTCATGTTTTTCGAGGACAGGCAAACAAATATCAATCTGCGCATTCACAAATGGGGCCTTATACCGAATATTGCGGTGCTTGACGTCTTGAACTTTGAAGCCTGCAACTTGCAAATGATCGACAACCCATTGCGCCGGATATTCGCGGTACGGAATGTCGCCGCCCAATAAAATACAGGCATCGCGAAAGCGACCAATCTCCCAGATTAAATGCCCAGCTTTATCCGCGGGGCGTGGGATCGGGACATAGGGCTCTAGCCCTTTCACATAAAGCCGACCGCCAGATTTTGTGACGTGGCGCAAACGGCTAAAGAGATAGGGTTGAAAAAACGGCGAAAACCCATCTACAGATCCCAAGAGATAATCCGCAATAACGGTATCAAAAACCTCACCCTTAAGTAGGTTTGGATCAATCCAATTTCCAATTAAAATCCGGTCTTGTGGCCGGATATGCGTTTTGACCGTCTCCTGGGTTTGAACAACATATTGCGGCGAGGCCGAAATGGCGGTCCAGCTCTCTGTTTTTAAACGCGCTATCCATGCAATAGACTGCGACCCTGTGCCAGCATCCAAGACCCGTCCCCAAGGTCGGTCGCCTTGAAGGGTCTCAATATAACGAGACAGCGGAGGTGGTTTTCGGGCAGGCATAGCCATCCTTCTAATATCAAAAACTATTTATAGATAGAGGCAGGCAAGACAATAAGCCGATATTATAGAGGCCTATGACGCCGGAAATGTCAGAGGCACATCGTCAACACGCGACGATGCTTGGTATCAATTGACAGTAGAGGGATAAATCAACCCAAATGCTTAGGCTTTAAGCAGCAATCAAGCGATCAACTTCTTCAACTAATTGACGAAGATGTACCGGCTTGGATAAAACAGTTTGCGAGCTGGCATCCTGATCTTCCATGGCAACCGCAGCAAAGCCTGTGATGAACATGATTTTGATCCCAGGCGACAATATTTCAGCCTGTTTGGCCAATTCAATGCCGTCCAAACCAGGCATCATAATATCGGTTAAAAGCATATCAAATGCGCCGTCCGCGAATCGTAAAGCTCTGAGCGCCCGCTCTCCATCTGCGCAAGCAATGACATGATGGCCTGCTTTTTCGAGAGCTTTCTCAAAAAACTTACGCATTGCGTCATCATCTTCGGCATAGAGAATGGTGGCCATATCTTTATTTTTCCGTTTTGAAACAAAATCTTGAACAAGTTTGATGGGTGCAAATCACACGCCAATCACGCAGAGTTTTATCGATGAGGCCTTAATATTGTCTAACGACATAAGACAGAATATGCTTATAGTTACGAGATTATGCGATTTAGACGTTCACAAAAAGCAGCCGAGGACCTCAGTCCATATTTGCCTGGGCATGTTATTGACTACCCCAAGGTGGAATCTGGCGGCTGGCGCGCTGGAATTGTTTTTGCGTCACCGCATTCGGGATCAATTTATCCAGACTCGCTGTTGAAAAACTCTAAACTTACCGTCAATCAATTGCGACGTAATGAGGACATTTATATTGATCAACTTTTTCAAGCCACGTCTAGCCTAGGCGCTCCCCTTCTAAAAGCCAGATTTCCACGCGTTGTCATTGATGTAAATCGCTCAGAAGACGAACTTCCAACCCATTGGGCGGATATTGACCCAGATAAAACCCTCCACCAGCCCACACCTCGAGCTGCGGCGGGCCTCGGGGTCGTTCCGACGTTTCTGAGCGAAACCCTCCCTATTTATCATAGCTTACCCAACAAGGCAGATGTTAAAGCTCGGTTGGAACACCTTTATGTGCCCTATCACGACGCTTTAAAGACATTAGTGTCTGATAGCCTCTCGCGTTTCGGCCAAGCCCTTTTAATTGATTGTCATTCTATGCCAGGTTTCGCGCCCATGGGGTCGCGTCGTCCAGATATTATTCTTGGAGACCGCTTTGGGACGTCTTGCCATCCCGACACAGTTGGACATTTTCGGCAACTCTTCCAAAGTCATGGATATTCGGTCGGCATTAATTACCCCTATGCGGGCGGTTTTGTGACCAGTCATTATGGCGATACAGCGAATGGCGTCGAAGCCATTCAAATAGAGATTAATCGAGATCTCTACGTTAACCCCGTTACCCTCACTCAAAAAAAGGACGGGTTTGAAAAATTAGCCGCTAATTTGGAGTCCATAATCGGTCAAATTATTGAGCGCGCGATTCCACAGGACTTAGCGGCGCAATAAGACTGTCTAAATCCCCTCACTATTCGAGGCTTATTTTCAAAGTTTAGATATAAACCTCAAAAAGCGAGTCATAGAAGTTGGAAACATATTCACGGTTATTTTTTCCCGAAACGCGCTATTTGGCATAAGATTTGCTCTCCTCATAGGCGAAGACATATTTGTGCCGAGGAAGAACCATGACAAGTGATATTGACCTTCATGTTGGAAAACGTTTGAGACGCCGTCGTCGCCTTTTGGGATTGACGCAGCAATCGCTCGCAGAAGATGTGGGTATTCGTTTTCAACAAATTCAAAAATATGAGTGCGGTGCAAACCGCGTATCTGCAGCGCGCCTATTTGAACTTTCAGAAGCTCTGTCTGTTCCTATCCAGTATTTTTATGAAGGCCTAAGTTCGAATGATCCGCTCTCGGCAGAAACAGACTCTGATGTGATTGCGCCGGACGTTTTATCACGTAAGGAAACCATGGATCTCGTTCGCGCATATTACGCCATGGGAGAAACGCCGCGAAAACATTTACTAGATCTTGCAAAATCCCTTGAGGGCGCAACAAAGCCTAACCTTAGACTGGTTGCACAATAGACAAAGCCACATAAGCTTGATAGCGGGCGGATATGACAGTCTTATCCGCAATTTCAGAGCGCCTCGATCATTTTCAGACTTTGTCGAAAATTGCGCGTGCTATCACCTTGGATCTGTTTTCAGACCCAAAGGGCATTCAAAATAAAGCCACGGGATCAGATTATGATCCTGTGACCCAAGCCGATATTGAGGCTGAAAAAGCCTTGCGCGCTTCCATTCGTACCGCCTTTCCCGACGATTCTATCGAAGGTGAAGAGCTCGCTGATCATGTCGGCTCAAATAACTTTTCATGGACACTTGATCCCATTGATGGAACGCGCGCCTATATTGCTGGCGTGCCTGTCTGGAGCACGCTTGTCGCTCTATCTCATAAAAGCGAAGCGCGGCTGGGCATGATTGATCTGCCTGCACTTGGGCAACGCTATATTGGACAGATTGGCGAGGGCATCTCCAAGTCTTGGATTGAGACCGATGGCCAGTCTCGCGCGCTTAAATCATCTCCATGTTCCGAAATTCGAGACGCCGTCTTAGGCTGCACGGCACCGTTTGGAATGTTCAGGCCGGGCGAACTTGCAGCCTTTAAAATAATAGGGGCTGGTGCGCGTTTTCAAAGATTAGGGCTCGACGCCTTAGGTTACGGTCTCCTTGCCGAAGGCCGCATGGATATTATTATCGAAGCCGGCATGAAACCTTGTGATGTCAGGGCCCTTATTCCCGTTGTCGAAGGCGCTGGGGGTAAATTGACCAATTGGGAAGGCGGCAGCGCTGCCAATGGAGGTCGAGTCGTCGCCGTCGGCGATGCAGGATTACTCCCTGAGCTTTACACTTATTTAGGTCGGGCCCTAGACTAAGGCGTACTGAGAGCCGTAGCTTGTGGTGCGGCACCGACAGTATTGGCGCTTGGGCTGATGCGACGCAGGAGTCCACTTGCTGTATTTTGATCAAATTTGATACGCATCTGCAAATAGACACCTTCACGAGAATATTCAGCCGCTTCAAAGTCATCATCTTTAAAGCCTTGGAAATTATAGCCCGCGCTGACCCAAACATTGTCGATTGGCGACACACCAATAGAGGGGCCCCAGCTATAAGATGTGCCAGCATCTTCGCTTGTCAGCATTGAGCCACGCAAACCGACATCAATTTTTTCCGTGATATCATAGCGTGTTTCTGCGCCCAGAAGATTTGACCAATTTGATAAATCCTGATCGGCAATTTCTGTCGTTGTATATTTCGTGCCCCAATTGGCGGAAAGCTGCCAACGATCATTTACCAGCGTATTCAAAGCGGCATTATTGACAATCTTTGTCCCAGTCTGACCAATTTCATCATTGGTATGAACAAGATCAAGGCGGTTGAAAACAACAGTTCCTTCATCACGTGGACGCCACGCCGCACCAAGACGCAGATCGACACGGGAATCTGTTCCGTTTCCACCTTTAGCCTCTGAAACACGCGCCCGGCTTGTCCCCGCAAGCGAAAGCTTTTCAGAAAGTTCGCGCGCGACTGAGGCGGTTCCGATCCACGTCTGATCAATGCTACTGTCTCGAGCTTCGATCCGGGCAGAGGCACTGGTCTTGGCCGTTCCATAGGCCGCACCCAAATAAACGGATTGGAAATCCTCATTGGATTCAAACGGTGAGATTGCGGCATCTGGTGCAACTTCGACAAAAGCAGCTTCCTCTCGGACAAGGCGACGGGCACGTACACCTGCAGAGGCTGTAATTTTATCGGTCAAACGGATCGTTTGATCCAATCCAACTGTCGCACCCAAACGATCACCAGAATCATTTGTCACATTATCCGCCGCGAGGGTCGCTGTGCCACCTGTCCACGGCGTTGCTGACAAACCCAATGTTGTGTTATTTGATCTTTGTCCACCGCCATTTAAAATCTCGTGACGCAAATTGATAATTGCATATTTGCCAAGACGTTTATCGACACCCAGGCCAATGACAGACGGTTGCCCTGAGACTTCATCATTTCCACTAATTGGAACTTCCGCTGTCGCTTGAACGGACAGTCCATGTTTTGGAATATCATATGATGCGCGGCTAACCGCTAATAATGACGTCCGGTCTTCTTGGTTGACGAATTCGTCCTGCGTAAAGCGCAAGCCACCAGATAGATCCAAACGTGTACCGTCATGATGGGCAAGAATTTCACCGCTCGTGCGGCTGGCATCAGTCGTCAGATTTTCTTCACGGAAGATTTGTGCTTCAAGACGGCTTGTACTGCGCCGGCCTGTGTCTTCGTCATCTGACTGCTGGACTTGCAAATTTGCGCGTGCGCCATATCGCCTTACGCCATTAGTGTTTGACGATGTTTGACCAAGGCCAAAGCCGGCGTCTTCTTCGCGGTAATACGCTTCTGCGGCTAATTTTTCAGAGGTATGAATAACTTCCAATAATTTAGCGTCTGCGACGCCCTCGCCGTCTCCGGATTGATCCGTGACCGCATATTCGGCACGAATTTGCGTATTGTCGGTTACATCTGCAATGATATCGACACCGATTTGTTGTGACTTTGCACCTGCCACTTGATTGCTTCCATCTTCATGTGTGAAGCTTGACCCGATCTGTACGCGGCCATCCAGAACTTGTGCCTGAACGCGGCCCCCTGCGGTAATATTGCGCTCTACATCTTCTGATGTTTCATAATCGGCGACAATGACATTCGGATTGAAATTCTCATCTGTCGCATCAACAGGCAGTCGGAAAATAAGTTGTCCTGTGAAATAATCCAATGTGTAATCCAGGAAGCGAACGAGAACTTTGCGTTCCAGAACAATATCAGGACGTAAGCGATCACGCGTTTCAATCACAATCTCTTCGGATTGTGGCAAGATACGATCATTAGACAATTGGTAATTGCCTGACAGACCATCGGCCGCAATTTCATCACGTGCAAAGCCTTGATTGGTTTCCGCGGCAAAACCTAAAACTTGGAAATTCTCGCCGAGATACTCACCCTTTAATCCAGTCAAGCGACGATTATAGCTCGTTAAGCGTCCCTCTGTGACATTGGTGTCAAAATCACCAAATAAGGCATAAGCGTGTGACTTTTCAATTTTCACATAAAGCGGATATCGTGACGCCCCTTCAAACTCTTGATATGACCGGTCCCCATAGAGTGTGTAAAATGCATTTGGATCAATTTCATCTTCAAATGCGCCGTCGCGCGCGCCGCGACGCTTATCTGTATCAAGGGCTAGCGTCAGTAACCACTCACCTTTGATCTGACCTTTTGCAAAAAAGGCCAAACGACCATCCGAAATGACGTCACTTGCATCCCCATCAAATGCAACAGCGTTACCTTCAATATCTTGCAAAGCGGCTGAGCCTTCAGCCAGACCGACGAGGATCCAATCCCGTTTTTCGGGCTCAAGATACATATAGATCGGGATTTCACGCCCATCATCTAATGTGGCGTAAACCGTAACCTTACCCGTACGCAAAGTGGGTTCGAGTTGAACGCGCAATATTCCATCTGTTCCGACCGAAAGTGTTTTTTCGGCAGAAAGCGGGGCGACCAAACTATCGGCTTCTTCACGTAAGCGGTCTGTTCCATCTGAATCAAAATGGCGATAAGGCGGTTCGACCTTAACCTCTGTCACACGTCCCGCATGGACTGGACGACCCGACTGATCTTCGAGACGGATCGCAACAACAGGTGGTGTACGACCGTCGGCAATCAGCGTTGAATTTTCAGGCAGAGCTGTCGCACGTGAGATGGTTTTGACATACCAAATCTCCTCGCGAAGGCTATCAACCACAGCTCCGGTCTCATCTAAAATCTCTGCAATGAAGACATTACGACCATCTTGCAAAGGCAAGCCGCGCCAACGTGAAATGGCTTTTGTGCGATCTTCAGAAATGTCGCGACCATTATAGTAAAATGGTTCTACCTCACGGTCATTTAATCGCAATGAAACGCGGTGACCAAAAGCATGTTTAATCCCTGCATGTGTTGAGGGTGAACTTGGTGTTCGCTCAGGTGAAGGATAGGCCCATAAAGGTGATGCATCTTGGGCGGCCAACCATTCTGAATCAAAATCTAAATGCTCGTGGGCGTCGGAAAAGACTTCTTCTTCTACGACCTCAGCCAGCTCGCCTGTTTGTTTTAAGTAAAAATTCGCACGCCAAATACCGCCGCCCTGCACGTCGATGAATTTTGAATTCAAAGCCCCAGCATAACGTGTATTCTCTTCGCATTTCATCAATTCAAAACCTTGAGGCAAGGTTTCTTCATCGACTTGGACGACATGTGTACCTTCGGTTACGCCCTCAAAATGGAAAAGCCCGTCACCATCTGAGACAACATAAGCACCTGTTTCCATATATAAGCGTACGCCTGAAACACCGATCCCGCGATTGATCGGACGAACCCAGTCTTGATCACCGTCGCAAGACTTTTCTGTTACGCGACCAATAATTGTGCTGGTCGAGCGCAAAAGGTCTTCGCGTAATGTAATCGATGCCCGCGCGATATTTGAAATTTGTTCGCCATTCGCATCTCTGACAACAGCTTCATTAACGGCCTCGCCCATATGCGCGCCGGGACCAATTTGTAAGGCATAGTCCAGCGTAATTGTCTCGCCCGGTGCAACGAGACCCATGTCAAATGTTAGAAGAATAGCATCATCGGAAACCGACGGATCTTCAATAGGAAGCTGTTCGGCACGAGACGTCCCAGGGACATATCGAAAGCCAACTGGCAAGGTATCAAAGAGCCGAATGGGTGCCGTCGAAATACCCTGATTTCGAATCGTGACCGTATAATTTATATAGTCGCCGACATCGCCTGTGGTCGCGACCGATGATTTCTCGACCACAATATCCGTTTCAGGATCAAGTGGAATATCAAACCTCAAAGGCCCGGCTTCGCTGAGTGTAAAGGGCTGACCAAATGAACCTGGCGTAATTACAAATCCATGCTCAGACGCCAAAGGCGCAATTTGCTCCGGCGTGAAAACAGAAGAAAAATTATAACCTTCTGGCGGCTCTACGCGGACTTCATATGTGCCTGACTCGAGGATTGGATAACGGAATTCGCCATCGCCATTTTCATAAGTGAGGCCTGCGGCATCCGTCGTATTTTCACCTGATGTAACGGCAGACGGAAATGTCGAAAAGCCGTCAACTCCCCAGACTTCAGCTTCTGCACCCGTTTCCAAATTGATGAGTGTAATTTTGGCGTCATCAACCAGCTCTCCACTCACAGACGAGAAAACCCGGTTGAGCGGATTAAGAATAGCCGTGTCGACAACAACATCTGTTGCGTCGAGCGTATCGATATAGGTGGCCGTTAATTGTGTATTTCCGGCCGCACTAATGACCCCATCATTTTGCGCCGTTTGCGCAGCTGTAGACGGAATATAAGCCAGAAACTCGCCCGTATCTGGACCAGACTCATACAGGCGTAAGGTGATAAGGTCGCCATTCGAGGCTTCAATGACGATTGAGACTGTATCAATGTCTGTGCTGTTTAAATTTTGACCCGTATCGATCACCCGCACGAACATCAATTCTCCGGCCAGATAGGTTGTCGCAGGTGAAAGCGGAATAGGTGAAGACAAATCAATGACTTGTCCGCCAGTTGTCACAGGCGCGCCGATTTGGGTGAAAGGCCCGTCTAGCTCACCGCTCGGACTAAAATCTGACCCATTTACAGCCCGAAAAAGAGGGTCTGACGCTGTCGGTGTGTGGCGGAAAAATTCTATAGTCGCGGGTGTTTGCGGTGGACGAATCGTGAATATTGCGGGCGCCGTTTCAACGGTCGCTACGTCTTGTCCAACCGTAAAGCTTATAGTGGCGACATTGACAACTTCTGCACCAAAATTGTTCTGCGTGTCTTGTGCATGCGCAGAACCTGCGAGCCAGGCTGTAGCCGTTAGGACGAGAAGTCCGGAGATATGTGTATTAGAACGGTTCACGAATCGGGGGTAGTTACGCGCGCCATCTCAAAAGCCCCATAAAATCATGCGAAAGGCATTACCCAGACGGTAATCCAAAACCCGCATGCCAGGTGACGGGGTTGTGCCGAAAACGTCCGACACAACCCTTGTCAAAGGCTTCAGGATGTTTGCCCTATTGTATAGTCGCCCGAATGATCAGGTGACCTTCGACAACAGGATCAGCCGCGTCAGCTTTCCCTGCCAATGTGGCGCCGGTAAGCGTGACATTACATGTCGTCGTTGTTCCATCGCAAAGGACGCCAGCAGCCGGTTCCGACAAAGACCCACCTGTCAAAGATCCGACAACGAGTGTAGACCGGAATACAAGATGATCAGGCAAAATATCAGTTAAATCGATATTTGTTGCATCGGCAGTTCCGTCATTCCGAACTGTGATGAAATATTCAACACATGCATCTGGAACATGGAAGCCATTATTCGGAACATCAGACCCTGTATCAGAACTTGGGGCTGGCGGCGTATAGGTTGCGCCAATTGGATCGCACGTTCCGTCATAATCAGCATCAAAAACGAACACATCTTTTGTAGCCGTGACATCAGCAGCTTCAATAAAATATGTATTTGTCGCAGAATGCGCACCGTCTGTAGCCTCATCAATAGTAGAAGAAGCTGGGCCATCGAGGTCGATCAAGACGTTTTCTGCAACATCCGTTGTATTTACACCATCGAGATCCGCTTCAATCGGATTGGTCTCTGGGTCTGTCACGTCACGTGTATCGGCATAAAGATGGATTAGAGCTTCGTCACCATCTACAACACCAACTGGGATGTTTTGAATAACGCGAACAATAACTGAAGCGTCAGCATCTAGAACAGGCCATGTTGTATCATCGATCGGATCATAAGTGATTTCATTGGCTGAATCACCTTCCGTTCCGTCTAGGACACCGTTTCCATTTGTATCAACAAAATAGACGATACGATCGCCAGATGTTGAATTTTCGGTATTGAAATCATCATCCGTTCCACCAGCTTGTTCGAAATCCAAGAGATAAGCATGGGTGTCGTTACCGTCGTTACGAACAGAAAACTGTACAACCGCATCCGTTTCACCAGGTGCAAATGCAGATGCCGTACCGCTTGAAGCAACAGTTACATTGACGAGACGATCAACCTGGAAGGTTGTCGGATCATCATTATCTGTCGGATCAGATGGATCATCAAAAGTTTCAATTGGCGGCTGAGGAACACCACCGACATTATAGTCGAGGGTAAAGCTGTTTGAAACAGTTGTGTCAGCCGGCGTGAAGTTGTTCTGCGCATATGCAGTACTTGTTGAAAAGACGATTAAAGCAGATGCGCCCAAAAGACCTTTCATATATTTTACATGTGTCATTTTTAAATTTCCCAAAGTTGTTTGACTTTGGAAACTTATCAGTTTTTGGTTAAGCCCTTACGAAACAGCATAGTTAACGCCGTCTAAACAACACGGTCATTCATCTCTCATTCAGCCTACAATAAATGAATTAAATCAAATGGTTAGCGTGTTTTATCCACAATGTCTTTTACCTTTGATTAACATAAAAAACAAAATTCACTTTCAAGAGTTTCGAACCATATTTTCATTTTACATCAGGGCAGAGGTTATTTGAATGGGTCAATTTGGCACAAAAAAAACCGCCACAAAATTGTGACGGCTTTAGATTTATTGATCTAGCTTTACAGCCTTTGCAAAACCTATTTTAGACGCCCCTTAAATGCCACACGATCGCGCTGCCCAACAGCAACGGGACCTTTAATTGTCCACTGGATATTCGTGATATCTTCACTTCGGGCTCCACGCGTGCCACCGTCAACGGCTGGAAGTGCCAAGGCATCTCGGCTTGCATAGGTTGAGCCACCATCTGTTGAATAAAGAATGGTTGCACCTGGTCGATCAGCAGATCCTTCGAGAAACTCAATATCTGTCGGAACGGGCATGGCTAGAACCAGATCTGTTGCTGGCGCGTCTGAGTCATTTAGAAACTCTACCGTATAAATGACAGTTTCACCCGGTGTAACACGTTCAGCTGGAACGCGGCTGACAATTTTTTCACCAGCGGCATTTGTTGTCACAACCTCTTTTTCAACCTTTTGAACAGCGCTTAACGCATGCGCTTGTAGGCCAAAAGCCATTGAAAAAGCGGATATAGCAAGAATAGAAATACGTTTTAAGGACATGATGTTGCTCCCATAGGGCATGGTTGTTGCCTTCGTTATAGGCATTTAGCCCTAATGAGTCTTTAACTAATTTGACTGGGTTGAATTTGTTTATCTCAAATTCACAAAACCAATCTTTTTACTATTATGGTTTTGTTTACTTCATATTTTTTGATTGTCTTGACTCTGCTTTTGAACCAATTTTTTCCTAAATTGTGTCAGATGGTCTCTCATCTGATCTATTAGCAGATGGCGCAACTGTGAGGTCACAATAATGATAAGAAATGGGCTAAGCTGGATGCGCACGAATACATTAGTCACACTTGGGGCAAGCGCCGCCTTTGGAATTATGGCCATCGTTTTGGCACGAGGCTGGATCCAAGGCGCTGTCGAAGATGAATTTAAACAGGCGCCTACGCCTAAAATAAGTCAGACGGCACTTCCTCAGGAAAAAGACCTTAATATGGTCCCCGTTGTGGTTGCCAATTCTGACCTTAATTTTGGTGACCAAATCACGCAGAGCGCTTTGCGGGTTGTAGAGATGCCAATGGAAATTGTGCCTGATGGTGCGATCCCCAGCCTCTCTGACATTTTTTCACCAGACTATAATGAGCTTGAGGACGGTGCATTTATTGCCCTTACGAATATAAAAGTGAATGAAGTTCTCTTACCGCACAGAGTGTCTGGTTTGGATGGACGCGCGTCACTATCATCAAGAATTCGTTCAGGTTACCGGGCCGTCTCCATTCGGGTAGATGACGTCACGGGGGTTGCGGGCTTTGTTGTTCCGGGAGACCTCGTCGATATTCAGTATATTTCTGAACCCGACCCCAATGCCAAAATTCCAAATTTTCGGTCTGACATAATCCTACAATCTATTCGCGTGTTAGGCATAGATCAAAGCCACAACCAAACACAGGACGGAGCAAGTGTAGCCCGGACTGTAACACTCGAAGTCAGCCATTTGGACGCGCAAGCCCTAAGTGTTGCACAATCACGAGGTCGCCTGTCCCTCGTCCTACGCGCCGTGGGTGAAGCTCTGCCATCGGCAACAAAATCTGTAGATTCACGGGATTTGGACACGCGTTCAAACTCAAATAGTTCGGCCAAAAAACCCGTACGGCCTGTAAAAGTTACGCCCAAGCCAACCCGTTCAAAAGTGGCGAATATTAAAGTTATTCGCGGCGAAGACACGCAATCGGTTTCAGTTAAACGCGAAGAAAAATCGCTGTCCTCAAGCCCTGAATTAGCAGGAGGATAATATGAAAAAATCATATCTATCTTTAACACTTTCACTGTGCCTATTGGGTCTAGCGCCTAACGCATTTGCTGGCGCTTGGGTTGATACACAAACAGGTGGCGATCGCACCTCTACCTCAGTCGTGAAAGACGACACATTGGTCATGCGCACGGACACGTCTTTTGCACAAGTCCGCGTTGCCAATGCAGATATAGCAGACGTTGTCATTCTCTCAGACCGGTCTTTCCAACTTTTGGGGAAAGCTGGCGGAAAAACAAACGTAATGCTTTATGACCAAGACAACCAATTAGTTGACATTGTTGATGTGACAGTAGGGTTTGACGTCGCGGCCTTGAAAAAAACACTCTTTGAGACTTTTCCGAAAGAAAATGTTGAAGTTAGGCCATTAGCCGGCGGAATTTATCTGTCTGGGGATGTGTCATCAGAAGCAGTGGCCGACCGTGCTGTCTCCATCGCAGAAGCCTATGCACCGTCTCGTGTCACATCTGGGTTGGCTGTCCACGATAGTCATCAAGTGATGTTGGAAGTCAGGTTTGTCGAAGCCAGCCGCGATGCCGTCAAACAATTAGGCATTAATATTTTGTCCTCTCGCGGGACCGGAGATCTTGTCTTTAACCCAGGTGACTTTTCAGTCAGTGGATCTGGTGGAATTTTACCCAATTCAGCTTTGAGTGCGGTATTGGGCGGTGGAATTGGCAGTGCCGCTCTGGACGTCAGGATTGACGCCTTAGAAGAAGAAGGGATTATCCGAACCTTGGCTGAACCCAATCTTGTTTCAATGTCTGGCGAAACCGCTAGTTTCCTAGCTGGCGGAGAGTTTCCAATCCCTGTTCCTACTGGACTTGGTGAAATTGGGATTGAATATCGAAAATTCGGTGTTGGCCTAGCTTTTACACCGACTGTTTTGGATGATGGCGTAATTAATTTGAAAGTCGCACCTGAAGTTAGCCAATTGGATACAACTAACTCAGTCAATATTGGCGGTGTCTCTGTGCCTGGGCTAAGAGTTAGACGGGCCAATACCACAATTGAGCTTAGAAATTCTCAAAGTTTTGCGATTGCAGGCCTCTTACAAAATGAAACTGTCAATGCGCGAGAAGATGTACCCTGGTTGAGTAAAATTCCAATTCTTGGGTCTCTCTTTTCGTCAACACGATATCAAACCCAAGAGACTGAACTCGTTATCATCGTGACGCCGCATCTTGCGAAACCTGTTTCTGATCGGGATCAACTCGCCTCGCCGCTGGATAATTTGACGGTTCCATCTGACGCAGAAGCCTTCTTATTAGGCAAAATTGAAGGAGGCTTCGGCCATGCTATCGAATAGATCAATTCTTCTTACAACATCGCTTTTAATTTCAATGAGCTTATCGGCCTGCGCCACAACGCGGCCAGCTTTAGATGCCCATAGTTCAACTTTTGGTCAAGCAACGGCTCAAAACATTGCAGCGCAACGCGTTGAACCAACGCCCGAGCAAAAGGCAAATACGTTTATCTCTCCAAATCTAGCGCGTCAAAAAGCGGCGCGCCAAGCTTATGAAGCCGGCGAAACAGCTGAGCCAGTTGCGCCAGCAACATCAGATTAATATGAGCGTTAAAACGATGATCAAACGACATAAATGGTCCCGTCGTCGAGGCGATAATCGTAAGGCCAAAAAAAGCGACTATAATCTCATTCAAGACGTGTCGTCTGACACCCTAAATGATGATTTGTCGATCCCAGATTTTGACGCATCTGACGTGAAAAAATTCGAGTCAGAATTGGACGGTAAAACGGCGGTGGCGCCACCGCTCGAACCCCAGATTTTTGCCTTTATGGGGGCTACAGGCGGCGTAGGCACAACGTCGCTTGCAACGCAACTCGCTTATGAATTTGCGGTATCCTCCTCAAAGAGATCTCGCGGTCTAAGCCCGAATGATCCAAGTGTCTGTCTGATTGATCTAGACTTTGAATCTGGAGCCTGCGCGCACCATTTGGATCTTTTACCCAGCTTGACATTGGCCGATCTTACCGGTCCAGCGGAAGATATAGATGAAGCCTTTACACGCGCCCTTATTTCCACACATCAAAGTGGCATTTCACTTCTTGCAACCCCAAATGAGATGGGCGCAAATGCAAAAGTTAATCCCCATACAATTATGGCAATCTTGGACGCAGCAATGGATCTCTATGACACGGTCATTTTAGACATGCCAAGACATCAACAGCCTTGGTCAATGCCGATCATGCAGGCCGTAGATCTATTGGGTGTGACATGTGAGCTTAACATACCATCCTTGCATGCAACGCGCGAAGTGCTGTCCTATATTAACCGGGAGGCACAAGGTAAGGTCAATGCGCACCCAATCATTGGAAAATATGAACGCCGGTCATTTAAGAACATGCTCAAACTCAGTGACGCGGAAAAAGCTCTTGGTCAAAGCGTTTTTGCAACAATTTGCCAAGACCCTGATACAGTCCGTGAAGCCTTAAATTGTGGTGAGCCAGCAGGTGCATTGAAATCCGACTCTCGATTTGAAAAAGATGTTCGGGTAATTGCGGCTCGCCTGCGTAAAGTGACAAATGGAGCGGCGGAATTAGCCGCGTAAAGTCGCTATTAACCCAATCTTGTAACTCCAAAATAAACACTATTTGATAAACAGTTTAAATGGGACGTTTTGCAAAAGCCTTTCACGATCAAAATCAACCCGCGGTCACGCCAAAGGAGACTGCGGAGTTTGACGAGATCGAATATGAAGATCATTATGATCCGATTCAAATCGTTGAAAAAAATGAAGTAAACGAGACCCCCGAACCCGAGTTAGCCCCGATTGAATCTGGCAATGCCTGGTTAGATACTAAAATTAAGCTCCATACGCGTCTGATCGACGAAATAGACCTGGCCATGCTCGATGGGCTTGAAAGCCTCGAATTGAGACAACAAGTTCACGATATTGTTGTTGAAATGGCAAGGGAAGAACGTCTCAAATTAAACAAACGTGACCTCAAAAAATTGGCAGACGGCGTTTATGATGAGATGACAGGGTTGGGGCCCTTGGAACCACTCCTTCAGGATGAAACTGTCTCAGATATTCTCATTAACGGTCATGAGCGCGTCTTTGTTGAAAGACGGGGTGAATTGGAATTATCGCCGGTTCGGTTTGCAAATGAGCCGCACCTCTTGCGGATCATAAACAGGATCGTCGCACAAGTCGGACGTCGGGTCGATGAAAGCCAACCACTCTGCGATTGTCGCCTCTTAGATGGAAGTCGGGTCAATGTTGCCATCGCGCCAATCGCCGTGGATGGTCCGCTTGTCTCAATTCGAAAATTTTCTAAATCTCCGCTTACCCTTGATAAGCTAGTTGAATTTAATGCGATCCCGGATGTCGTGGCTCAATTTCTTTGGGCAGCCTGTAAAGCGCGCGTGACAATTCTAATTTCAGGCGGAACCGGATCAGGCAAGACCACACTTTTAAACGCCTTATCTCAATCCATATCACCAAAAGAACGCCTGATTACGATTGAGGACGCGGCGGAATTGCAATTACAACAACCCCATGTCGCGCGCATGGAAACACGTCCTCCCAATATTGAGGGCAGAGGCGAAATCAAACAAAGAGGGCTTGTCAAAAACGCGCTCCGCATGCGGCCTGACCGCGTCATTTTGGGCGAGGTTCGAGGCGAAGAAGCTTTTGATATGTTACAAGCCATGAATACGGGACATGAGGGCTCCATGGCGACTTTGCACGCCAATACGCCGCGCGATGCTCTGACACGCTTGGAGCAAATGGTCGCAATGGGGGATATGAAAATCACTCCAGAAGCTGTTGCCGGACAAATTGCCTCTGCTGTCGGCATTATCGTCCAAGCTACACGTCTATCAGACGGCCAAAGAAAGATCACCTCAGTCGCTGAAGTAACAGGCATGGAAGGCGCTGTTATTCAGATGCAGGAATTATTCAATTATACGCGTACGGGGACTGGACCCAATCATGCCGTCCAAGGTGAGTTTAGGGCAACTGGCATAAGACCTAAATGCCTCGAAGAAATCACAACACGCGCAATTCCATTACCCGAAGGGCTTTTCGAACCAAAAGTATTAGAGCCTGGAAAGACATCTGAACTAACTATTAAGGAAAGAGTTGGCTAATGTCTTCGGGTCAACAGGTCATAATTTATATTCTAATTTTTTGTGCAGGGTTTTTTCTCCTCCAAACGATTTTTGGATTTATGAGTCAGGCTGGAAAAAACCTTCGCCTTGCAAATGATCGTTTGCGTCGACTTTCAAAGTCCGACGATAAAATAGATGTTTTGGATAAAATGCGACGAAGCCGTTCAATGAACCAGGACGGGCAATTGGCGGGATTGAATAAACATATTTCGCATTTAATTGTGCAATCAGGCCTACCTTTGGGACCATATGGGTTTTACTATGCATGTCTTGGTTTCGCTGTCTCACTTGGGATTACACTGTTTTTGCAAAATCAAGCTCAGCTCTGGGGTGTAATTGGATTTGTGATAGGGTTCATTACGCCTTATTTGATTTTAAAGTTCACTGTAAAACGTCGACAAAAACGTGCCGTTTCACAACTTCCAGATGCCCTAGATGTCATCATCAGATCTCTTGCCGCAGGACACCCTGTTCCGGTAGCGATGGGTTTGGTTGCGCGTGAAATGCCAGACCCCATCGGCAGTGAATTTGGTTTGTGCATTGACGAAATTGGTTATGGCTCGACAATTTCGGCCGCCATTCAAAAAATGTCTGATCGGATTGGGCATGAAGATTTTGAACTCTTTTCCGCGATGATTCGATTACAAGAAAGAACGGGCGGCAACCTAGCTGCGCTCTTAAGATCGAATGCTAAAACAATTCGAGACCGTCAAAAAATGCGCTTAAAAATCAAAGCTGCCTCAGCCGAAGGCAAAATGAGTGCCATAATCCTAAATGCCGCACCGCTTCTACTTTTTCTAGCTGTAAATAAATTAAGCCCAGATTTCTACGGCGAAGTCCAACATATGGAGGTCGTATCCTACTCTCTATGGGCCGTCCTCATTTGGATGGGGATTGGCAATATCGTCATGTATAGAATGATTAATTTCAAGATATGAGTTTTACGAACGCATTTACGATTTTAGTCTCCGCTGGATTTTTGGGGATTTCACTCCTGCTCTGTTTCATCGCAGTGCGCGGAGCGATGCGTGACAATGCACGCGTTGAACGCCGGCTTGCAAGCGGTGCAGTGCTTGATGCGGATAGCGATATTGGGATTGGCGCCAAAGCAAAGGCAAGACAAAACCTTCTATCGCAATTAGGGGCGCATTTAACCTTGCCCGACGCCAAGGAAATCACACGCATTCGTCATATGCTTGCCAAAGCCGGATATTATGACCCGTCCGCAGTCAAAACATTCTTTGCGTCGAGAATAATTGCTCTTTTTGCCCCGCTTTTCATCTGCCTCGCCTTTTGGGGTGTAATCTCGTCAAAATTTGGGGTTGTACCCTCTTTAGGCTTTGCCGCGCTCCTAGCTATCGCAGGACTCTTTGGGCCCAAATATTTTCTAACCTATAAAGCAAAAAAGCGAACCGATATTTGTCGGCGCGGATTTCCTGACCTTATGGATTTGATGACGGCCTGTGTAGAAGCGGGTCTGTCCATGGACGCTACACTTGTTCGTGTCAGCCATGAATTGGGAGGACGTTACCCCGCCTTGAAACAAAATTTGGATATCATGAACCTTGAATTACGGGCGGGTCGAGAGCGAAATGAGGCCCTTATGAATTTTGCAGAACGTATGAGTCTCGAAGAAGCCAAGGCCTTAGCGGTTATGTTGAAACAAGCCGAAGATATGGGGAGCTCTGTTGGTCACGCTTTGCGAACATTTTCGGATGATATGCGTCACAAACGTATGATGAAAGCTGAAGAGAAGGCCATGGCCCTACCAGCAAAACTAACAGTTCCGCTAATCGTATTTATTTTTCCAACAATTATGGCCATGTTGATGATCCCATCTGGTCTACGCATTTTGGCTGGGATATAAGGATCATGCGCTTATATCTCAGTGTTTTTATTGGCCTGTGTTTATGTCCGCATGCCGCGCATGCAAAAGCTGCATTAGAGACTGAGATCCGGTCGGTTGAAACAGAATCTACTGAAATATTTACAATATTTGAAACCTTATCAAATGCACAAACTGCCTTAGACAGGCGGGACTATATTTTAGCACGGCGTGGATTTGAATCCGTCCTTTTGTATGATCCAGAACTTCAACCCGCCCGCTCTGGCTTAAGACGCACATTAATTGCTCTAGGGGATGTCAGCTCGGCAACAAAACTGATTGACGACCCGAATTCGGCAGATGCAATCTTGATCAAGACCCTATCCGGGTCTTCAACAACCCCTCTTAAAGATTTAGAAATCGGTTTACAAATGCATACCGATTCACGGCTTTGGAATCTGCTCGGGCGCTTACAAGATGGAAAAGGCCAGCATGCACAAGCTCGACAAGCTTATGCAATGGCAGGTCTAGCAGGGCAGCGGCTTGGACTTTCAGAAAATAATATTGGGCAGTCCTTTCTTCTCTCGGGCGACACGGAAAAAGCCTTAGACGCCTTTGACCGCGCTGTGGCAGCGGACCCTACGGATGCTCGGTTTGATAATAATCGGCGAGGTGCTTTAGTGAAATTAGGTCGGCTTCAACCGGCACTTGCGGGTCTAAATGCGGACCGCGCTAGCGTGTTTCTCGCACAGGCAGGAGACCGGGCCGCAACAGATGACGACATTAAACTCGCAAAATATTTATATCGAAAATCTTTAGATTTATCGCCGCGTTTTAACCCCGATACAGCGCGAAAACTCGAAATGTTACAGTTCCAAAGCTTTACAGTATCAGAGACAGGGCACCCCAAAAGACGCCAAGACTAAGGCTCAAGGCTAGAAGGACAATCACGCCATCGCGCGCCGTGATTCCAAGTCCGAGTAGTAAAATAATAAAGGCCGGAGCGACCACACCAAAGGGTACCATTCCAAGCGGAAAAAACGTCAAAGACAAAATAATTGCAACGACAGATACGAGCACTTGCGCTGGTCCGGTAGAGGCCCAGTTTAAACGTGGAGATATAATACCGTCTATTTTTGCTAATATAGGTCTGACTTTAGCGTTCACAGCTTGCAATTTATCGGCAGGAATTTTCACCTTGGTCAAAAACTTTGGCATCCAAGGCGTCTTTCTCCTAAATAAGAGCTGCAAGGCGAATATGATTACAATGACGCCAAAAGCTGGCGGAATACCTGGAATGGCCCCGAGAGGAGTCATCATGCATAAGCCACATAAGACCATAATGGGCCCAAAAGACCTATTCCCAAAACTCTCTACGACCGTTTTCAGATCAACGGACTCTCCACCTTCCATAGCTGTCTCGATTTGATCGAAAACAGATTGTAGGGGCGTTTCAGCCTGGGTATTTTCTGGTCTCTGGTCTTGGTTTTCCATATGACGTGACAAATTTAAATTATAGCGCTAGGGCGCATGTCGTAAATTCATTCCACCAATACAAGGTCTATTTCCATGGAATTTGAGCT
>CAYTLJ010000039.1:0-20074 GCA_964438555.1 uncultured Algimonas sp. | reverse complement strand
AACCACCTTTTACGACTTATCATGCAGGGTTTGTCTTGGGGCCGCGTATCAATGCTGGAGGGCGAATTGGGAGCTCTGAAATGGGTGCGCGGCTTTTGTCAACTGAGGATTCTCAACTGGCCTATTCACACGCAGCTGAACTTGATCGAATGAATTTGCAACGCAGGCAAATGCAGGACACAATTTACGAAGAAGCCGTTCAAAAGGCGCAATCACGTCTTGATGATCCTGTTATTATTATTGCGATGGAAGATTGGCATGCGGGAATCATTGGGATTGTCGCTGGTCGCCTAAAAGACAGATTATCTAAACCTGTGATCGTTATCGCAATCGACAATATGGGAGAGGCTCCACTTGCAAAAGGATCAGGACGATCGATAAAAGGTGTTGATTTGGGCGGGGCACTAACGGCCGCTATGAAATCGAAGCTCTTATTATCCGGAGGTGGACATGCCATGGCTGGAGGGCTTTCTATGGCCCCGGACAAGATTGACGATTTTAGGGATTTTATGTGCGAGAGACTTCAAGCTGACGTCGAAACCGCCATATTAAATGACACAAGCAAAGTTGATTTTGTTCTGAACCTGAGCGCGGTCAATGAAAATTTGATGGAAGTCGTTGACACGCTTGGGCCTTACGGGGCCGGAAATCCCGAACCTGTCTTTGCCATTGCTGATCTTCGGGTGCGTTACGCCAAAAGACTTAAAGGTGGCCATGTCAGATTTACACTTTCGGACGCCGCAGGAAAGTCGCTCTCCGGCATTTGTTTTAGAGCTGACGAATCGGGTCTAGGTGAGGCTTTATTGATGGCGGGTGATACGGTGTTTCATGCGCTTGGACGCGTAAAACGCAATCTTTGGCAGGGCCGAACAAGCATAGACTTCCATTTACAGGATTTAGCACCTGTATAAGAGCGTATTTTTGCTCAAATATCCTCTTGCAAGCTGGATGTGCGCTCTATATATCGCGCTCCACACTGAGTGATGCGGTCCCTTCGTCTATCGGTTAGGACGCCAGGTTTTCAACCTGGAAAGAGGGGTTCGATTCCCCTAGGGACTGCCATTCAGATTTTCTCATCGAAATCTTTAACTTTTTTCTGCATTTCAGATTTACATCTGATGGCATCAGATTGTATGAGTTTTACCTATGAAACATCTTTATCTTGCCGGTCTTATTTCCTTATTCGCGTTTTCAAATGCATTGGCGCAAACGGGAAAGGATGACGTCGTTGATTTCGGGGCGCCTCAGCCATTGACGATTGTTACAGCGGATGGTGAACATGAATTCGCAGTAGATGAGGCAAAGACGCTGGACCAACAAGCCCGAGGCATGATGTGGCGTGAAACCATGGATGCTGACACGGGCATGATATTTGAGTTTGAAGAGCCGAAAGTCGCGACGATTTGGATGAAGAATACCTCCATACCGCTTGATATCTTATTTGTACGCTCAAATGGCAAAATCTTAAAAATAGAACACTCTCATAAACCCTATACCCAGCGTAGCGCATCTTCAGAAGCCGTGATTGCTGCTGTAGTTGAGCTTAAAGGCGGGGAGGCCAAAGCGCGAGGCATCCGCCCGGGCGATGTAATTAAGCATCCATTCTTTGGGAACTGAAATAATACTGGATTGGGTCTTGCCTTTTACATTCTGCGGGTTAAGTAGCGCTCCTCCGTGTTCGGGGCGTAGCGCAGCCTGGTAGCGCATCTGTTTTGGGAACAGAGGGTCGCAAGTTCGAATCTTGCCGCCCCGACCACGGATTTAAGATTTTTTCTCTGTTTCCTGTTAAATCACGCACAAAAGTAAGGCTTTGATAAGCCCTTTAACTTATATTTTCTGAAAAAATCAGGGAATTTGCTATGCATCCGACTAACACAGCCGCTTCAAATGCTCCTAAAGGCCGCGCACAAAGCTTCAAACAGGTCGAAATTGGACGTGTTCAAAATGTAGAATCAAGCAAAGTTATCATTTCAATCAACGGTGATTTAATCGAGTCTAACCAGCTAAACCTTGCGCAAATCGGAACGATCCTGCGTATCGTTACCAGTAAGTCTATCGTGGTTGCAATGGTTGGCTCTCTTAAGATCGCTCAGGCTGATCGACGAGGAAATAGCACGGGTTGTACAGCAACGCTCAATATAATGGGTGAAATTACAACAAATGAGACGACACGTGAGACAAAGTTCTATCGCGGCGTCCGGACGTATCCCGTTCTGGGCGAAGCCGCCTATAATATGTCGCCACTTGAGCTGAGTACGATTTTTAATCGTGAGGGTGAGGCCTGTATTGATGTTGGGCGTTTGCAACAAGATAACTCTATCATCGCTAAAGTGCGCGTAGATGATTTACTGTCAAAACATTTCGCGATTTTGGGATCAACAGGTTCCGGTAAATCTTGTACTGTGGCTTTAGTGTTACAAGCGATTTTGGACGCGAACCCCCAAGGTCATGTGGTTTTATTTGATCCTCACAATGAGTATTCAAAAAGTTTTGGTGATAAGGCTGAAGCTATTACGGGGGACACTTTAGATCTCCCGCTTTGGATTTTTGATTTTGTCGAGACCTGTGAATTGCTGTGCTCAGATATCGAAGATCACGCCCGAGAAGAAGAAGAAATCCTGCATGACGTCATCCTAAAAGCGAAGCAGCTTTTTGACCGCTCTTTGCAAAAAAATGATGTGAGTTCGCAAATAAATTTAGATGATCTTGAAGCCGAACTTCAGCGTTCCACACATATATCACTCGACAGTCCAGTCCCTTACCGTATTCGTGACGTTGTGAAACTCGTTGATCACAATATGGGCAAGCTTGAAAATGCAAATAATCTGGCGCCTTATAAACGTCTCAAGCGACGTATAAATTCAATTATCGCTGACCCGCGTTATGGATTTATCTTTAAAAACCAAACCTCGCCAAGGCCAATTGAGGATCTTGTCGGTCGTATTTTCCGGCTGCCCGTCAATGGAAAACCAATTTCCTGTCTCGATTTTTCAAGTATCCCGTCTGAGATGCTAAATATTGTAGTGTCCGTGGTAAGCCGATTAGCTTTTGAGCTTGCGACCTGGTCAGAACGAAAGCTCCCAATACTTCTCGTTTGCGAAGAGGCACATCGTTATATTCCAAAAGACCGCAGCCTTGGGTTCCATTCCACCCGCAGGATTATCTCTCGTATTGCGAAAGAGGGCCGTAAATATGGTGTGTCTCTTGCGATTGTATCGCAAAGACCGTCTGAATTAGAGCCGTCAACATTGTCACAATGTTCAACAATCTTTTCCATGCGCCTGTCTAACGAGGTAGACCAGAAATTCGTTGAAGCTGCTGTTCCTGATGGTGCGACAGAGCTTCTTTCATTCCTCCCCTCCTTGGGTGTCGCAGAAGCTATGGTATTTGGTGAATCTGTGAACCTGCCCATGCGCGTGATTTTGAATAATTTGGCGGCGGAATTCCGCCCACACAGTTCAAGCGCACAATTTACAGAGCTCTGGCAGAAAGATCTCGCAACGCCGCATATGATGGATACCGTCTTTAATAGATGGCGTGCTAGAAGCCTCAATCCGGACGGCAAGTCGATCGCCGCAATCGCTGCAAATATGGGGAATATGCCTGGCGCTCGAGATAATCGGTCCACTTTGAGACGCCGAGCGCCTGTTGCGCAACCACATCGTCCCGCAGCTGCGTCTGGTTCGCTTGCGGCGCAAGCTCGACAAAAACTCCAAGCACAAGCTCAGGCGGCACAAGCTCAGGCAGCTGCGCAAGCGGCAAAGCAAGCTCAAGCCCAGCCTTCACGAGCAGTCGGGTCGCTGAATGATGTAAAAAACAAACTAAATTCGGCCTTTCATAGAAATCTCTAACACTCAACGGATTGACCATTGGTAAGTGTAAGGCTATCGGGCTTTCATGTTTGCAAAGATATCCAGACTCACACCCTCAGCAATGACATCAGGTCGTGCAAATTCGGATAAATGGGCACTTGAGTTTCAGTCTACCGGCCAACGCCAAATAGACCCATTGACCGGGAATACGGCTGGGGTGGATATGCGCAAACAATTGAAAATGACGTTCGATACGTTAGAGGATGCGGTCGCTTACGCAAAAGCGAACAATATTCCGCACCGCGTTGTTGATCGTCCGAAGTCAAAACGCATTCCTCGCTCTTACGGCGAGAATTTTGACTTCGACCGCAAATTGCCTTGGACGCATTGAGGTCATTTATTGAGGTTTTGGGGGTCTGTAGCTCAACTGGATAGAGCAGCCGCCTTCTAAGCGGCAGGTTGCAGGTTCGAGTCCTGCCAGGCCTGCCACCCCTACTTCTTTAAGTCGCTTTTATTTAAAATGTGCATCTAAAAAATCGAGGAATGCAGGCCAATCTTCTTTAACGATGCCATGCGTCCCCGGCCTTATCCAAAAGGATATTTTGTCCTCTGGTTTAAAGTCATCCAATCGTATTGCACTAAACCCATCCGATCCCCACGCTGGTGCAGCAATCTTAGCTGCAATAAAAGCGCCTTCGGGATCTGACCATACGTCCCGCCGAGCATTCCCCAAAAGCACTGGCTTTGGCGCAATAGCGGCTAATAATGCGGGAGCATCAACCGGAAGCGTGGTCGGATTATCTGCATAATCCATTGCAAGTGGCGCAACCCAGTGTGGATAGGCTTTAGCAATATCGCCGAGCGTTTCGCCTGTATCATCCCGTAATAAGGATGCTCCGACTGTTCCGGATTGGTGGGATATGGCTGCATCTACATGATCGCTCATTGCAGCTGCGATTAATGCGGTTTTACCATAACGGGAATGACCATAAGCGATAATCTTGCGTGTAGGTGCGTTTGATTTTATTTCACGCGCGAGTGCATCAGAAAGGGATGCCCAGACAGATAATGCGCCTGGTCGACTAGGTCCAAAATTTGGGAAAAGTTGGTCTAGTTTTTCTAACCCAGCCGCGGCGCGATCCGGCACATATTGGGGAGGATACATAACGGCAATAGAATAGCCGCGATCCAAAATATCTTCATATGGATGTTCAACAATATAGCGGCCGAAAAAATACCCAAATATGGATCCAAGAACACCAAAGGATTGTGCCTCACCAGGAAGCGGGGATTCACCACCTCTGGCAACAACTGTTCTATTTCCTGTAAAGTTTTGCGTGATCAATAGTGGCGCTTCGGAGTCTTGATTATTGTGGATGAAAACTACGGATAAACTATCTGCATTAGCCCCGTGGGAAACCAAATAAGTCCGTTCCTCAACGCTCGCACGGCCATCAAGCCAGTCGTCAGATAAAGTTTTCCTATCTTGCAATTCAAACTGTGACGGTAAGCGGTATGCACCTAATAATATATCCTGAAACTGCTTGAAATCCTGTGCCGTCGGAACATCATATCTCGAAGCGATTTGCGAATTCGGTGATAAATCGGCTTGTTGCAAAATGGTCCGGGCAGGCGCGCAAGAGCCAAGAACTACTATGGCAAATAGCAAAAGGGCGTATAAGATGAATCTTATAAGTTTAAAAAACACGCTCAAGCGACTGTTCTATATCATTTTTTAGGTCATTTTTATTTTCAAGGCCACACGCAAATCTTATAAGCGGGCCTGACAATTTCTCTGCATGGCTACGCTTGAGCTGTGGATCGCAATGAATAGCCAGGCTTTCAAACCCTCCATAAGAATAGCCAATGCCAAACAGCTCAAGACCATTGATAAATTTATTCACGTCATCTTCTTCAAGTGGGTTAAATATACAAGCGAATAAGCAAGCGCCGCCCGAAAAATCCCGTTTCCACAAATCATGATCGGGATGATCAGAAACGCCGGGGTGTAATACGGTTTGGATGTTTGGATGTGTCATCAACCATTTTGCGAGGAAAAGGGCTGTCGATTCCTGTTGTTTGAAACGCGTTAGAACCGTTCTAAAACCGCGCAATATTTGATAGGCATCGTCAGGCGAGCTCGCATTGCCCATTTGTTTAGCGGTGACCTTGGCACGCTCAAATTGGCTTTCATCTGCAAAAATAGCCGCCCCATACATTATGTCGCTATGTCCCCCGAAATATTTCGTTGCTGCATGAACAGATATATCAATGCCCAAGGGTAGCGGATTTAGACTTAGGCCCGCTGACCAGGTATTATCAATCAAGGTGGTGATACCTTTAGCCTTCGCCACTTTTGCAATAGCCGGAAGGTCTTGAATTTCAAATGTAAGCGAGCCTGGGCTTTCGAGGAGTATCAAACTTGTATTGGGCTTGATAAGCTTGGCAATACCGCTCCCAATTCTGGGGTCATATAACTCCGTCTCAACGCCAAATCTTTTAAGAAACCCATTGCAGAAATAACGGGTTGGGCCATAGGCGGAATCTGACAATAAAATATGATCTCCAGGCTTGACGACTGACAGAATTGGACCTGTAAGAGCGGCTAGACCTGATGGGTAGAGCAGGGTGCCGACGCCTGATTCTAGATCTGTAAACAAATCAGCCAGTGCATCATGGATCTCTGAGCCATGTCGACCATAGCCACGAACATCTGATCGATAGAGATCTTCCGCTTTTTCAAATAAAAGCGTCGACGCACGTGTAACGGAATGGCTGACGGGCGTTCCGAGTCCTGCGGACGGACGGCCAGAATGCACGAACCGCGTAGCTTTTTTGTGGTCTTGTTTTGCCATTAACAAATCCAGCTGGGGACGGGTAGGCCTTTTTCACGTAAGAATTCCGGATTATAGACCTTGGATTGATATCTTTGGCCATAGTCGCACAGGATTGTAACAATCGTATGTCCTGGCCCCATATCTCTTGCCATCTTAATGGCTCCAGCAATATTGATACCAGATGATCCGCCTAGGCAAATACCTTCTAATTGATTGAGTTCGAAAATGACCTGAAGTGCTTCGGTGTCAGTTACACGATATTGCCGATCAACAATCACATCTTGCAAATTTGCGGTAATGCGACCTTGTCCGATACCTTCGGTAATTGAGTTGCCTTCTGTTTCAAGAACGCCGTGATCATAATAGGCCCACATTTTCGAGCCATAAGGATCAGCCAAGCCAATTTGAATCTCTGGGTTTTTAGCTTTTAACGCGATTGAGACACCGCCAAGCGTGCCACCAGACCCGACTGAACAGATAAAGCCATCAACTTTGCCCTCTGTTTGATCCCAAATTTCTGGACCAGTTGTTTCAACATGCGCATCGCGATTGGCTGTATTATCAAATTGATTGGCCCAAATCGCACTTCCCGGATCTTGCTCATTCAAATCTTTGGTGAGTTGTTCAGAGAAATGGACATAATTTTTAGGATTGGAATATGGAACAGCGTCAACCTCGATGAGCTCTGCGCCGAGTAATTTTACTGCATCTTTCTTTTCCTGGCTTTGTGTGCGGGGCATAACAATTTTACATCGATAGCCCAAAGCCGAACAGACCATGGCTAGGCCAATTCCTGTATTTCCAGCTGTGCCTTCAACCACAATCCCGCCCGGTTTCAACTCCCCGGATGCTTCGGCGGCCCGTATAATTGACAAGGCCGCTCTGTCTTTGACTGATTGTCCCGGGTTTAAAAATTCGGCTTTTCCGTAAATTTCACATCCTGTCATTTTGGATGCGTCTTGAAGATAAAGCAGGGGCGTGTTTCCCACGAGATCAAGGACGTTCTTGGCTTTCATTTGCTTTCACCTCTGTCAAAATATGTGATGCTGCTTTGCCGTACTCATTCTGCAAAATCCATATGTTTTCTCGCTTTCACGTGATAGTGTTCTTATTATGAGTAATAAACCCAATAGTTTGATCAAATTGAATACGCCTGATGGGCGGGTCTATAAGATCGGAAATGATCAACCGCTTACGATTCTGGCAGGTCCTTGTGCCATGGAATCACGCGATCATGCTCTGATGACGGCTGAGCGTTTGAAAGGCATATGCGAACGTGTCGGTGTACAGCTCATTTACAAGACAAGTTATGACAAAGCGAACCGGACAAGTATTCATTCTCCAAGAGGGCTTGGCCTTGATAAGGCTTTGCCTGTCTTTGAAGCCATTCAATCAGAATTGGGCCTACCATGTGTCACCGATATTCACACGGCTGAACAAGCCGCTCTTGTTGGTGAAGTCGTCGATGTGATGCAAATTCCCGCTTTTTTGTGTCGACAAACGGATCTTTTGGTTGCGGCTGCACAGACCGGACGGGTTATAAATGTCAAAAAAGGTCAATTTCTCGCGCCTTGGGATATGAAAAATGTCCTGAATAAACTGGTAGAGGCGGGTAATCCAAATATTATGGCCTGCGAAAGAGGGGCAAGTTTTGGGTATAATACGCTTGTAACTGATTTTCGCGGCTTACCGATTATGAAAAGCTTTGGGGCGCCCGTTGTATTTGATGCAACCCATAGCGTTCAACAGCCTGGCGGCCAGGGCGGTACATCTGGGGGACAAAGAGAATTTGTGCCGGTCCTTGCCAGAGCTGCTGCTGCAATTGGTATTGCTGCTATTTTCATGGAAACCCATCCGGATCCGGAAAACGCCCCTAGTGACGGTCCCAATATGGTGCCAATGGATGAATTTGAGAATTTACTTAATGATATCAAGCGTTTCGATGATTTAGCTAAGGTCTAGAATTTCACTTTAATTTTTAGGTTTTGTTACGGGTGAGACCTCAACCTCTTCCATCCCAATCGCGTCCAATTTTTGACCCGCTCGTTCTGGAAGGACCCCTGATTTTAACAATAGGTCCACACGACGTTTTGCGTCTTGTTTCAGGTCTTCGTAAAATAGATTTGAGGGTAGGGTTCGGAATTTCCCACCAACCTTCAAAGGGCGTCGTAGACTTTTACTCTTGGGTTTGTCGACCAATAACAAGCCATCCTGACATTGCGCGCCGGATTGCTTCGTTAAAGGCGCAGGATCTATATCAGGATCTAATCCTTCCGCAGCAACGCCGCCCAAATGTAATCGCGCCGGAGCATAATCTTCTGAGGTGGTCCAAAGAAGCGGATTTACGCAAAGTGTCGGGCGATTGGCGATCGATTCATATGTGCGTCCATTGTGCACCAAGAGGCGTTCCGTAAAGCGTTCCGCAATGACTTTGTCCTTAGATGTGAAAGATCCAAAGGCAACGATGCATCCTATATCTTCAGAGGACAAACATGGCTTTAACACCGATAGCGCGCTATCAAATGCGTCTAGGGGTAATGGATGGTCGATTACGTAAGCCACGGCTAACCGGTCTTTAAGATCGCCTTGAAAAAACTCTGCGAGAAGACGATGAACATGCGACGCACCTTGATTATGTCCAACAAGGACAATGGGGCGTTCGGGGGGTGATTGTTCAAGAAAATATACAAACGCTTTTTTGATATCCTCATAGGCCAAGTCTTGCGCAAATTGTGCGTCCTCACGATTTGTCATAAAGGCGTAAAGGGAGGCCTGCCTATAATTAGGTGCAAAGAGGCGGCCTGCGTCGCCATATGGAGCCACATAATTTGGTCTGATAATTGTCTTGAGCTTATTGCGTTTGCGTTCTTTCCACGGAAGGTTCCAATGTTCTCCCCCGCGGTAAACACTCGGAACCGCTACAAAGACATCTCCTTTTGCTTCAAGACTATAGGGATCTTGCGATAAATCGGGGAGCGATAACCAGCTTTCAGACTCGGTATAAATGGGGGCAATGGGAGGCACATATGTTTGGAAAGGTTGCCCCGGATCCTGAATATGTTGGAAGATATCATCGCGGTAGGTGAAAACAACGGCAAGAATAGCGATCAATATGCCAGCTAAAATGGCAAATGATCTTAAAAGATGTTCACGTCGCTTCGTTTTCTTCATCAAAACTCTCTTTCCTTGAAAACTCCCCTAGCGCATTAATCGCGCATAGGGTAGCTGAGACCCACCAACCATACTAAATTTTAAGGCAGATATATGAGCGAGGACATGCAATCTCAGCCAAACAAGGCAGAGACAACGCCGCGCAGCCTTTTTCGCCGCAAAAAACGCCAAAAAGGAAGCCTATTAAGATGGGCGCGTAACAGATTTTTCACAGGCGTCGTTGTTGCGATTCCAATCGTCTCAACCTTTCTTGTTGTTAGCTGGATCATTCAAAAAATCGATAATAACGTTTTCAAATTGGTGCCGGCGAGGTTGAATCCCGAAACCTATCTCGGCTTTGCAATTCCGGGTCTTGGACTGATTATCTCATTTGTACTTCTGTTTTTCCTGGGAATGGTTGCCTCAAACTTTATCGGAAAATCACTGATAAAATCTGGCGAGAGCCTGCTTGACCGTGTGCCTGTCGTAAGCCCCGTCTATAATGCGCTCAAACAAATCGTTCAGACGGTCGCCGCGCAAAAGGACCGAGCCTTTCGCGATGTTTGCCTTTTGGAATATCCACGCAAAGGTCTCTGGGCGATTGGCTTTGTAACCGCAGATCTGGGCGGTGAACCCAAAAAAGAATTTGATGAAGAGATGGTCTGTGTCTTCGTTCCAACCACGCCTAACCCAACATCGGGTTTTCTTCTCTTCGTTCCGACTAAGGATATAAAGATCCTGGATATGACACCGGAAGAGGGAGCCAAGATGATTATCTCTGGCGGCATGGTGTCAGGCAATCAAGATCTAATTATGGATGATGATGTGTTGGGTCTGCATTCGGGGAGAGATGACAAGCCGGATAATGATAACCCGATGCCATCGCTTTAATTTGACGAACGCTGGATTGAATATCCTAAGGATAAGGACAAGCCCTCGGATGACGTGACGTTTAGTTTCACTTATTCTTACCCATTCCGTCACCCTCGGGCACCATCCCGAGGGTCTCTAATGCAAATTAAAACGATAGACATCCCTTTAGGCCTTACACGTCTCTCTATATTTTAACGTCTTGCCTTTTTGCATATATCCCAATTCCTCTAGGGAGACGGCGATTTCCGCGATTGCGTCATAGCAATAAACGATCTCACTGTCCCAAGTCTCTTCACTGTGCCACTCACCAGTTTTAGGATCAAAAAGTACAATGAAGGGCGACCAGAGCCGGTGCCAGTTTTTAGACTCTGCATAATCGACCAGCCCAAGACGTTTCACCATGGCTTCGGCATTCTCGTTGCGAATATGAATTCTGGCAACCGAAATCGTTGGAATGTCTTTTGTCTTGGCTTGAATATCTGAGACAAATGGGATGAACATCTCTTTGGAGATAGGCTCTTTTCGACCAAAATATAATTGTTCTATAGCCTGACAGGACGGGCACTCATCAAACCCAAAGATCACCATAAGTGGTTGATCCGACGCCTTTGCCCAATCTTTAGCAGCGACGAAAAGTTCGGCCGAATTCTTGCATTTGAAATATTTTGTACGTGGCGTGACCCTTTGATTGCAATTTGGCAGCGTAGAGACAGCGTCATAATCGAAATTAGTGTCGAATAATGGAGCCTTCAGGTCTTGGGCGTGGGATGAGCCGATACTAACATAGAATAAAGTTAGTAATGTGGCTATATGAAACAAGGTTCGCAGCTGTGACATGAAAAAGACTTCCGCTAGTTTTGGAGTGGTCGACTCTAAATAAAGATCTACCCCGCACGCATCATAGCAATCCCATAATCTTGTTCAAAGAGATAAAGCAGAATACGCGCCGCCTGTCCGCGTGGTGATGTCAGGCCCGGATCTTTTTGCACGAGTAGCCGCGCATCTTGGGTTGCGGTTTCTAGCAAGTCTTTATGGCGATCCAGATTGGCGAGTTTGAATTGGGGCAGGCCGGATTGGGCCGCACCGAGAAGATCGCCTGAGCCTCTGAGTTCCCAGTCTTTTTCTGCGATTAGGAACCCGTCTTCAGATTGGCGCATGATTTCAAGTCGTGCTTTACCAGACACAGATAGAGGGCCTTGATAGAGTAGGAGACAAGAGGATTTTTTGTCTGAGCGCCCAACCCGCCCGCGTAATTGGTGAAGCTGCGCCAGCCCAAACCGTTCGGCATGTTCAATAACAATAATGGTGGCGTTGGGCGCGTCTACGCCGACCTCGATAACGGTTGTGGCGACCAGAATGTCATATTGGCCGGCTTTGAACTCTAGGCTGATTTGTTCTTTTTCCTTTGGCGACATTCGTCCATGTAAAAGGCCAACGCGGTCTCCGAAGATGGCGGTGAGTTGACGGTGCCGATCATCGACAGATGAGAGGTTTAAAACCTCGCTATCTTCGACGAGCGGGCAAACCCAATAGACTTGATTGCCAGCTTTTCGGGCGCGACCAACCGCATCAATGACATTGTCGAGTTTCTGGATCGGGATGATCGCTGTTTCAATTGGAACACGCCCAGCTGGTTTTTCATCGAGGATAGAAACATCCAGATCGCCATAGCTTGTCAAAGCAAGGGTGCGCGGGATGGGTGTAGCGGTCATGACAAGCAAGTCAGTGAGCGTGCCTTTTTCTGTCAGTTTGAGGCGGTCTTTGACACCAAAGCGATGTTGCTCGTCGATAATGACAAGGCCCAGGTTTTTGAATTCGACTTTTTCTTGGAAGAGGGCATGGGTCCCCACGACCACATCAATATAGCCCTCGGCCATACCGGTCGCCAAAGCCTCGCGTGCCTTTCCCTTATCGCGTCCTGTGACGGCTTCGACCGTTAGTCCAGCGGGCTCCAAAAAGGTACGCAGAGTTTGGACGTGTTGACGCGCAAGGATCTCTGTTGGCGCCATAAGTGCGACTTGTACGCCGGCTTCAGCGGCATAGGCGCAGGCAAGAGCGGCAACAAAGGTTTTACCCGCACCTACATCGCCTTGAAGCAATCGGGCCATTCTATGTTCCGAGGCCATATCCGCTGAGATTTCCGCAAAGGCGCGTTTTTGGGCGTTTGTTGGCGGGAAGGGCGAAGCTTTAAGGACATCATCAATATAGGTCCCGTTAGATTTTAGAGATCGTCCGCCATAGGACCGGTTGCGTTCCCGAACCAAAGCCATGGCCAATTGCTTGGCTAATATTTCATCATAGGCGAGGCGCCGCCGGATCGGGCTGTCGGATTGTATATCGACGGGATGTTCCGGGCGATGAATAAGGGACAGCGCCGATTTGAATTTCGGCCAATCCTGCTGCTTCATAAGATTGGGATCAAGCCAGTCGCCAATGTCCTCAGACTGTAAAACCTTATCCAGCGCGGCATTGACAGCTTTGCGCGCCATTTTTTGACCAAGCCCCGCTGTTAGTGGGTAGATGGTTTCAAGGCGTGGTAGCTCATCCGCTTTATCTAGGGGCACAACATAATCCGGATGGGTCATTTGTAGCTCCGCATTAAAGACTTCGCACTTGCCCGACACAAGGCGGCGAGAGCCTTCTGGTAGGAGTTTTTGAATGGTTTTGGGATAGGCTTTGAACCAGGTCAGGATCATATCCCCGGTCTCATCAAAGACCCGAACCTTATAAGGACGGTTTCGATTAGAAGGCTGAATATGCCGACCAACGGTTACTTCAAACGTCGCGATATCGCCTGATATCGCCCCCGCAATTGTTGGGCGATAGCTTCGGTCGATCAATTGTGTTGGAGGTGTCAGGACCAAATCTTTGATCCGAGGGCCCATCACACGGGTAAGTGAGTCGGCCGTTTTTTCTCCAACCCCATTTAGAGATTGAATATCTGCAAAATAAGCGTTCAATTCCGCAGGTCTTATGGGTTGTACACGAGACATATTGCCTTGATGGCTGCTAAATTCATCTGGCACAAGTGACAGCACGGAATCATCTCGGTATAGGCGCGCCATGCAAGAAACAGATATGACAATCAGACGTAAACGTCTTGTATATCGCGCCAATTATAGAGGCTTTAAAGAAGCTGATATGATTTTGGGCGGATTTGCAAAAGCGAATATCGATAATATGACCGATGCGGAGGTCATTATGTTTGAAGATCTTTTAAGCGCAAAAGATCATGACATATATGCCTGGATTATGGAGACCCTTCCGGTCCCCGCAAATTACGATACGCCACTATTAAAACGTCTTCGCGACTACAATCCCATATCCAAATAATGCAAATCCAAATCGCGCGCTATATCGGGGTTGAGCCCCATTTAACGGCTTCTGGATTGCCTGAAGGCGCCGACGCGCTCGCCTTCACCCAAGCCGTTAGACGGGCGGGGACTCCAAGCCTGTTTATTGCGCGCGATGATACGCGTGCGGCCGCCTTTATGTCGGCCTGCCGGTTCTTTGCATCAGATATTCCAGTCCTGTCTTTACCGGCTTGGGATTGCCTACCTTATGACCGCGTCTCGCCTAGTCGGACTTTGGCTGCACGCAGAGCTGGAGCGCTTTATTTCCTCACCACAGTTGAAAGAGATAAGCCTTATATCATTGTCACCACAGTCAGTGGCGCCATGCAAAACGTGCCGCCGCGCGATATTATTTCCGGGGCAGGGCTAAGGCTCCAGACTGGCAAGGACGTCAAGCGTGAGCATATCCAGACATATTTGTCTAATAATGGCTATAGTCGTGCCTCCACAGTTATCGAAGCTGGTGATTTTGCAGTACGTGGCGGTATTATTGATATTTTCCCACCGACGGAAAAGTCGCCTTTAAGACTGGATTTCTTTGGCGATGAAATCGAGTCTATTCGGGAATTTGATATTGATAGCCAACGCACATCTGCGGCGCGGTCCGAGCTTATCCTAGCGCCCGTCTCCGAAGTCTTTATGACCGAGGAAAATATAGGCGCCTTTAGACGAAATTATATAGCAGCCTTTGGCGGGGGCGTTAGCCGGGACGCGATTTATGCGGCGGTGATTGATGGGATCAGACCGCAAGGTATCGAACACTACCTGCCTTTATTTTACGGTCAGGTCGAAACGATTTTCGACTATCTTGGTCCGAAGAGCCTCGTGGCGTTGGACGGACTGTTTTCAGAAGCCAAACAAGAACGGTTCGATCTGATCGAGGATTTTTATACCTCAAGACAAGAACATGCAGAGGCGCGTGATAGTGGTAGTGGCGACCCATCAAAGACAAGTGGTCTTTATCGCCCGCTCCCGATTGAGGCGCTTTATTTGGGCGCGGAAGATTGGGAGAGCCAATTATCGGTGCAACGGGTCAGACAACACACACCATTTGAAAGCCCCGTGGATACCGCAATTGATTTTGGCGGCAAGCCGTCTCGTAATTTTTCGGTTGAGAGACGCACAGAAGGGGTCAATGTATTCGATGCGGCTGCGGGTCATATTCGAGACCTTAAAACGTCCGGACAGAAAGTCTGGCTCGGCTGTTGGACAGATGGATCAAGAGAACGTCTCACCAGTGTTTTTGAAGACCAAGAGCTATTCGTACCCAAACGCGACTCGAAAGCCGCCAGAGACAGCGAGGCCGGAGATATAAGCGCGGTAATCCTACCGATTGAGAATGGGTTTACCCTCGGCAAGCTCTCGATTTTATCTGAACAGGATATTTTAGGGGACCGCCTAATCAATCGGGGTCGTAAGCGAAAAGCCAAGAACTTCATTGCCGAAGCGGCATCTTTAAATCCGGGTGATCTTATCATTCATATTGATCACGGTTTAGGGCGTTATCTGGGTCTAAAAACCCTACAGGTCGGTGATGCGCCCCATGATTGTCTGGAACTTGCCTATGCGGGTGAGGCGAAGCTTTACCTCCCGGTTGAAAACATAGAACTTCTTTCGAGATATGGCAGTGCAGGGGACGGGGCTGTTTTAGACCGTCTGGGCAGTGCCGCCTGGCAGGCACGCAAATCTAAGGCCAAAGGTCGTTTGCGTGATATGGCGGCGGGGCTAATCAAAATTGCCGCGAAACGGGCTTTGCGAACATCCGAGCCAATTACACCGGATGAGTCGACCTATAATGAATTTGCAGCGCGCTTTCCCTATGCCGAGACCGATGATCAGCTAAATGCAATAGATGATGTCTATCAGGACCTAGCATCTGGACGTCCTATGGACCGTTTGATTTGCGGGGATGTTGGTTTTGGCAAGACCGAAGTCGCCTTACGCGCCGCTTTTGCGGTTGCAATGGCTGGTCAACAAGTTGCGATCATTGCGCCAACGACGATTTTGTCGCGTCAGCATTTTAATACATTCCTCGCGCGTTTTCGAGGTTGGCCTGTCGAAGTCAGACAGCTCTCCAGAATGGTCGGGGCCAAACAAGCCAAACAAACCAAAGAAGACCTTGCGAGTGGTCGCGTCGATATTGTTATCGGCACACATGCTTTATTGGCCAAGACGATTAAATTTTCTGAACTCGGCCTTGTCATCGTGGATGAGGAACAAAGATTTGGGGTACAGCACAAAGAACGTTTGAAATCCCTTCGGGCCGATGTTCATGTCCTGACATTGACCGCAACGCCTATACCACGGACGTTGCAAATGGCTTTGTCTGGGATACGGGAATTATCATTGATTGCGACACCTCCTGTAGACCGGTTAGCCATCCGGACCTATGTTACGCCTTGGGATGAGGTCAGCCTTCGAAAAGCGCTTTTGCGAGAGAAATATCGTGGCGGACAATCCTATTTTATTTGTCCTCGCATTGCCGACATTCCGCGCATGGAAGAATTTATGCGCAACGCGGTTCCGGAGGTAAAATATGTTATCGCCCATGGGCAAATGGCATCTAGTGCGCTTGAAGATATAATGACCGCATTTTATGACGGTGAATATGATGTTCTGATTTCGACCTCTATCATTGAGAGCGGTATTGATATTCCATCTGCTAATACGATGATTGTTTACCGCGCTGATCGCTTTGGCTTGGCTCAACTTTATCAAATGCGTGGACGTGTCGGCCGCTCCAAAGTGCGAGCCTATGCCTATCTAACTATGCCAGAAGCGCAAATCGCAACAGAGTCCGCTTTAAAACGGCTAAAGATTTTACAGTCTCTTGATAATCTCGGGGCAGGGTTCACCCTAGCCAGCCATGATCTTGATATGAGAGGCGGGGGCAATCCCTTAGGCGAAGAACAATCCGGACATATCAAAGATCTGGGCGTGGAACTTTATCAACATATGCTCGAAGAGGCCGTAGCAGAATTGCGCGATGATGAAGATATGATCCGAGATGAGAGTTGGACCCCCAATGTCAATGTTGGCGTCGCTGTCCTGATACCCGAAGCTTATATTCCTGATTTAAATCTTCGCTTGGCCACTTATCGTCGCATTGCTGATATTTCGGATGATACGCAATCCAATGCGCTGGCGGCAGAGTTGATTGATCGATTTGGACCTATTCCGGAAGAAGTAGACCATCTTTTAAAGGTTATGAAAATCAAACGCTTATGCCGTTTGGCTCATGTTGCCAAAGTGGATGCAGGACCTAAGGGAGTTGTTATTCATATGCGACATGAAGATGTAAAAGACCCATCTGTGATCCTGAATGCTATCACGCAAAATAGTGGATGGCGCTTACGACCTGATCAATCCATTTTGGTTATGGGAAATATGCAGGATCCGAAACATCGTTTACGTGGAACAGAGCGAGCGGTTGCCGCGCTAATTCCTGAGACGGCGATACAAGCCGCTTAAACCGCAGAGGTTTCTAATTCGCTTATAAGGGCTGACAAGGCTTTCTCGGCGTTGTCTGTCGGTTGAACCGGATATATCACACTTTGACAAGACAAGGTAAGGAGCGCGGAATTATCTGACAAAAACGAAAAGGCATTATCTTCTAACAAGGCCTTTAAACGATCACGGATGCCGGCCGTTTTGTGCTCATCAGTGTCATAAAAGGCCATATAAAATTTATCACCTTGTCGAGAAATAATATCGTGCATCCGCAACACGTCTTTGATAATTGCAGCAGACTCAGAATAAGTTACATCCAAATCATCCTGGGTTAAACCGTCTACACTTTCAGGTAAAAGTTTTAAACCTAGAAGCGTCACGGTTTCATTGGCTTTTTGCGCATCACTTATAACGCGACCTAAATGCCGTTCGAAAAACGCGTAGGAAAACACCGTTCCTGATCCATCACGGCAATGCTCGGGGATAATGGAGAACATTTCGGTTTTCATTTGCTCGTGAATACGATGATAATTTGCGAGTTCTAAAATTCGACCGCTAATTTCGTCTGGATTCGCGTTTACGCTGATCAGGTCTCTTGCGCCGCATTGATATGCCGTCTCCGCATCTGCAAACCCGTCCCCGATTAAGAAGAGCGTTGGGACATGGTAGAGTTTAGAATTTTTGCGCATCGCTTCTGAAATTGAAAGGGCCGGTTCAGATTGCTCAATCGTATTCATGATTACAGCATCAAAACTACGTTCATGGAGATAATCAAACGCGGAGAAACTTGTAAAGGCTGCCACGACTTCAACACCTTTATGCTGAAGTGCATTAATAATGACCATAAAGGAAGGATCTGCCTTCCCGATAAACAGAACTCTAAATTGTCGTTCAGGCGACATGTCAGAGAGCTCAACAGCCTCATTAAAGTCCTCCTGTAAGGTCGTCATACGCCGCGTAATTTCCGCTTCGATCCGTCCTAATCGGATCATACTGCCCACGCGGTTGGCGATTTGGGACGCATGCATGGGCGCCAATAAGGTCGAATCAAAGCTATTACTAAGATTTGACGCGGGACGAGATAAAGCGCCTATGACGGGTAATTGGCGCGGCGAGAAGTGTTTCCGAAGAACTTTGGCGATATCGGGCGCTTTATCGATGTAATCTGTAAGATGGCAAAGTATCGCATTAGGCGCCTCAACCGGTAATGACGTCAATTTACTACCGTCAAATATCGTCATAAGGATATCAAAACCAAGTTGCCTAAGCGAGGTCGCAACCTCCCTAGATGCACCAGGATTGTCCGATAGTATTAAGATACGCGTTCGGGCATCAAAAAACGCGTGTTGATACTCAAACTTAGGAATCAGTGGTCGTGAAAGCGCGGTCATAGCTAACTTCTATGTCCCAATTCCTACCAGCTTGTTAACCATAAGGGCTCAGAAGCGTTTTTTTTGGCTTACCAACCGCAGCTTCGATCCTTATTTTCCTCTTGAAGGTAGGTCATGACAGGCTCAAAATACTCCAAAATGGCTGATCCATCCATTTCACGCGTGCCCGTAAAGGCCTCAAGCGCATCAGGCCAGGGTTTAGACGCGCCCATCTCGAGCATTGCATTGAAATTCTCCCCGACCTCCTTATTACCATAAATAGAGCAACGATGGAGCGGACCTTCAAATCCAGCTTGATCACAGGCTGCTTTGTGGAACTGGAATTGCAGAATATGAGAGAGGAAATAGCGCATATAAGGCGTATTTCCTGGAATATGATATTTTGCACCTGGATCGAAAGCGTTTGACGGACGATCGGAAGGTGCCTTTAAACCCTGATATTTTTCACGCAATTCCCACCAGCCATCATTATATTCCGAAGGCGAATAAGTGCCGTCAAAGACCTTCCATCGCCACTGATCTACCATAAGACCAAAGGGAAGAAAGGCGACTTTATCCATGGCTTGTCGCATCAAAAGGGCTAGATCTGCATCATCACCCGGAAGATCGGCTTCGTCCAGCAGGCCGATTTCAACGAGATATTTAGGCGTAATCGATAGGGCAATCATATCACCAATCGCTTCATGAAAGCCATCATTAGCGCCGTCATGGAAGAATGCTGATTGGTCTTTATAGGCCCGTTGATAGTAATTATGGCCGAGTTCGTGATGAACCGTCACAAAATCTTCGCCATTGACCTTGGTACACATCTTAATCCGAATGTCGTCCTTAGAGTCGATGTTCCACGCAGAGGCGTGACAGACCACATTCCGGTCTTGAGGTCTGGTGATGAGTGATCGCTCCCAAAATGTCTGCGGAAGAGGTTCAAATCCTAGTGATGAGAAAAATTGTTCCGCGGTTTGGACCATTTTCAAAGCATCATATTCATTGTCTTTGAGTAGCTTTGTTACGTCAACACCTTGAGCGGTACCTTCAGGCGCCACATCATCATAAATATTACCCCAGCTTTGGCCCCACATATTTCCAAGAAGATCTGCGCGAATAGGCTCATCTAACGGGACGATCTCTTCACCATATTTTTCGCTTAGTTTTGCTCGAACATGGCAATGTAGCTCATTGTAAAGCGGTTGGACCTGTCCCCAAAGACG
>CAYTLJ010000038.1:0-20725 GCA_964438555.1 uncultured Algimonas sp. | reverse complement strand
GCCCAAGCCAGAATAAGCGGGATTTGTTTGAAACTGGCCGTGGTGCTTTCAATCATTTTCTGGTCGGCTTCGGACCATTTATAATTGATCATCTCCCAAGTTTCCGCCTCGATTTTACGCGTAGAGGGTGAGCCATCAAAACGAACGAAAACTTCTTTTTCATTGAGATCGACAATGGTTCCCAATGATCCATTGACCCAGCGTTTCATGGGGTCGTTCCGTACGGCCATGACGCGCGCCCCTTTTTTTAAGTCAAGCGATTCGGATACGGGTAATCGGTTCGCGCTAAACCGCCCTTTCGTTTCGCAGCTATAAGACATGGTTGGATTGGTGATATCGGTTAAGCCGCGTTGATTATACCGATCTGCGACAGCATTGGTCGCCGTTAGAAGAACCGGAATATGGCCATCTCTATGGGGACGATAGCACACCTCATTCAAAGCCGCGACCGTTTCATCGACATGGCGGGCGACACGCAGGTTAGAAAGAAGGTCAACAAAATCCTCGTCGACTTGGCGGTGAACTTGCTTGAGCTCAAAATGGACGGGTTCGTAATTCTCAAGAACATTTGCATTATAAGCATAAGGTCCTGAATATCCCATTTGCGCTAAAACCGCATGTTCGGCACGCGGGATGACCGGCGGCAATTGATAAAAATCCCCGACCATCATTAGCTTCACCCCGCCAAAAGGAAGCGACGGATTTCGGGCACGGCGCAAAGTAAAATCAATACCGTCCAATATATCAGCCCTGAGCATGGAAACTTCGTCGATGATAACTAATTCGACTTTTTTCCAAAGCCGGTTCTTTTTCTGATCCGCCAAGGCCGCAGGCGTAATGATCCGAAAGGGAAAGCGAAAAAAGGAGTGGATCGTCTGGCCGCCAACATTCAGGGCCGCGACTCCTGTTGGCGCAAGGACAACCGTATTGGGAATGTCGCAAACCCGCTTGATATAATTGACCAAGGTAGATTTACCAGTTCCCGCTTCACCAGTCACTAATATGGGTGAGAGATCATCAGAGGCGAGTTGCTCTAGAATGTGCGCAATAATAGGATCATCCGCATAGCCATCTGGGAAAACGGTAAGGCCTGACACGGGTTAAAACACTAGGCTTTCTTGGTCCATCGGCCATGATCATCTTGCTGATAATAAGACAGGGTTGCGCCCTTGTCTTTGAGGTCTGTCCAACGACCGCGCTCACGCTTTACATCTTCATCTGATCGACCATTAATCATGATGATGGTCCGACTGACACCATCCATATCGTCTATGTGTTCACCGTCGATTAGAAAGACAGCATCAAAACCTTTCGCGCTTTGCGTATCAGAGCTGAGTAATATGGGTTGGAGGTCAGCCTGAGGCTCATCTTCGCGACCATGCGGCAGAAACGCCTCGTCGCGATAAGTCCACAAAAAATTGTCGAGCTCTTCCAGACGCGCTTTGGGCAGCTTGATCAAAGCGCGCCACCCTTTTTCCAACGTCTTTTCCAATAGGTTAGGCAGCGCCCCCTCTAAGGTGGAGGCTTCGAGGTGATAGAACCAATAGTCTGTCATCAGCCTTCAAAATTATCAGAAATCCAGCGATTGAGAAGCCTGACGCCAAAGCCTGTCCCAAATGTGGGTTCGCGTGGGTCTTTGGAACTGTTTTTCATCGCTGTTCCAGCTACGTCAATATGTGCCCAAGGCAGATCTTTTTCAACGAAGCGACCTAGGAACTGCGCGGCCGTGATAGACCCAGCCGCACGTCCACCAATGTTTTTCATATCCGCATTGGGCGAATTAAGGAGCTTGTCATAGGCTTCTGCCATCGGCATGCGCCACGTCAGATCTGTTGAGGTTTCTCCAGCCGCCACTAATTGCGCAGCAATCTCATCATCCCGTGAGAAGACACCCGCATATTCATGCCCTAATGAGATGATTATCGCGCCCGTCAAAGTGGCCAAATTGACCATGGCCTTTGGCTTATATTCTTGCTGCGCGTAATGCAGCGCGTCTGCGAGGACAAGGCGCCCTTCCGCATCAGTATTTTGCACTTCAATCGTTTGGCCTGACATAGACACAACAATATCACCCGGCAATTGTGCTTTACCATCCGGCATATTTTCTACCAAACCGACAAGGCCGACAACATTGGCTTTGGCTTTACGTTTCGCAAGACCAATAAGCGCTCCGACAACAGCAGCTGATCCGCCCATATCGCCTTTCATATCCCACATATTAGCGCCTGGCTTGAGGCTGATACCACCCGTATCAAATGTGACGCCTTTACCCACTAATGCGGTTGGCGCATCGCCTTTTTTACCACCCATATATTTTAGAATAACAAGCTGGCTTTCCCGTTCAGACCCAAGGCCGACACCCAATAGCGAATGCATACCGAGCTTTTTCATTTTAGCTTCGCCCAAAACCTCAACCTCAATTCCAAATTTTGAAAGTGTTTCTATGCGGTCCGCATAAGCTTTGGGATAAATTTCATTGGGCGGCGCGTTCACAAGATCTCGCGCAAAGACAACGCCGTCACCTACCGGACCATAATAATTGTCATAGGCTTTTTTCGCCGCACTCGGGTCATCCGACATGATTGTAACAGATTGAAGATGCGGTTTTTTAGATTTCGTCGCGCTAGATTTATGTTTTTCCCAAACATATCCGGCCAGTCTCGCGCCCAGCACTGCGCGCGCCGCATCAACCGGCGTCGCATCTGTTCTTTCAAGATGAACAGTTAGGTCGGTAACACCTGAGCCACGCAGTGATTTAACGACCTTGGCAACGCTCATTTCATAGTCAAAAACATCTGTATCGCCCCGACCACGCAGAAAAACACGAACACCATCGACAAATGTATCGAAACCATCACCAAGCTTCCCGTGAAAATTGGACGCTGACACGGCTAACTCAAGTGCATCATTGTCATAAGCATGACCGATGCCGCTTGGGCTTATAACAATCGCTGCGCCAGACTTTGCGGCACGTGGCTTGGAGAAAATGATTTTCATGAATATCCCTCAATCTAATAACATCGTATCTGGTAACGGAAAGATTCCCCCATTAGAAGGGGCTTGACTGGCATATTATGAAAAGAAGGGGATATCGAATCACGATATTATGTCTTTACTACAGAGATATATCTTTTCGCAGGCGTTTTTGCCTGCCGTCCTTAGCCTGTCAGCCCTCGCGATTCTGGCTTTATTGACGCAATCGCTTCAGACGCTAGATCTAATCGTAGAAAACCGTCAAAGCGCGACAACATTTTTTTACATTACAATACTTGCTCTACCACAGCTCATCGGGATCATCCTTCCCCTCGCCGTCTTTATGGCCGCTATTTATGCTTTAAACAGAATGACCGGCGATTCTGAGCTGTCTGTCGCAAAAGCGAATGGCGTTTCGCCTTGGTCTATAGGAACGCCTATCTTACGACTGGGTGTCTATGCGCTCTTGATTCACCTTTTCATAAATCTTGTTTTACAGCCCCTGTCTTTTCAACAAATGCGAAAAGAAATTTTGAAAGTCAGAACGGATATTGCCAGTCAAATGATCCAACCAGGTGAATTTGTGACGCCGGCCCCCGAGCTCACTGTTTACACCAAAGACTTGCTCCCAGACGGCGAATTGCGGGATGTGCTGATACATGATGCGCGAGATCCAGATTCCGTCACAACACATATTGCAAAAGAAGGTCGGTTGATACGATCTGAGCAATCCACATCACTGCTTCTTCGCAATGGTACGCTTCAAAGCCCATTATCGGACGGTGGGTTAGATATTGTTGGCTTTGAGACCTATCAACTTGATTTGTCGGACGTCGTCGCACTGGACAATGTTTTGCGACTGAAGTCGTCTGATAAATTTTTGCACGACTTATTAAGGCCTGACCCTCGCGATTACATCACGCCGAAAGCGCGTAAAGAATTATCCGCCGAAGGCCATGCCCGCCTCGCCTCGCCTCTCTATAATGTCGCCCTTATTTTACTGGCATTGGTCTTTTTATTGCGAGGACAATATTCAAAATTAGGACAGAGTCGCAAAATAACGATTTGCGCGGTTTCGGGGTTTGGTATTCGCCTACTCGGTTTTGGTATAACCTCGGCAGCTGAAGGTGACCCAGCTTTGAACCCCGTTCAATATATTATTCCGCTGAGCATCATATGCTTTAGCTTATTTTTTCTTGTTCAGCGAAAGCAAGTTCGCTTTGGATTAAAACGCGCTAGAACCCGCTATGATGAAGCTCTGGAAAAAGCCGCGAGCAATCCACAATGATTATAGGCGGCACAACAGTTTCGCGTTATGTGGCCAATCGCACTTTGCGTGGTATTGGACTGGCATTGATAATTGTCACAGCCATTATTACGCTTGTCGATTGTGTAGAAGGCTCGCGTAATATCGGGAGTGATGCAGATATCACTTTCTTTCAACTCTTGGGCCTAACCTTGCTAAAAGTCCCGAAATTGATTGAACAAACAATCCCATTTATCGTTCTATTTGGTGTGATGGGGGCACTATATGGAATGAACAGGCGATCTGAGTTAATTGTTATGCGCGCATCTGGCTTGTCGGCTTGGCGATTTTTACGACCCGCCCTGATCGTTTCCGCCATGATTGGTATTTTATGGTCTACAGTCGGGAACCCAATCGCCACAAATCTCATGACCAAGTATGAGACAAAGTCCGCCGAGCTTACAGGCGAGTTCAATTCCGACGAGATATGGTTGAGAGATGGCTCAGAGTCGTTTCAACGCATTATCCACGCCAGATCAATTTCGGACAAAACGCTTACACATGTCACATTATATGAGATGGCGATTGAAACAGACGGAACAACGCGGTTTGCAAGACGCTATGACGCCCAAAAAGCCGAACTTTTAGGAACAGGCTATTGGAAGCTTACAAATATTGTTGAAAATGCTCCAAATGAAGACACCAAACGTGTGAATGTGATTTCACTCCCAACCAATATTAGCTTGGAACAATTGCAGGATCAAACACGGCAGAGCGCAGACCCACCATTTTGGGAAATACGGAAAGAAATTGAAGCGAATAGACGTGCTGGATTTTCCGCACGGCCACTTGAACTTCAATTTAACCGCCTGCTATCTCTACCGTTCTTACTCGTTGCCATGACATTTATCGCCGCTGGCGTTTCTATGTCTTTGGCGCGGCAAGGCGGGACGATACGGCTTTTAATTATTGGTTCCGTCATGGGATTTGCGGTCTTTTTTGCCGATAGCGTCATAAGTGCTTTTGGTGAAGTTGCTATTTTACCGGTTAGTTTTGCCGCTTGGGCCGTCCCCGCACTGGTTTTACTCTCCAGCGTGACCTATTTGGCCAAAATTGAAGACGGCTGAATTGTGACTATAGTTTAATACAAAAGTAGTTCAAAGCGTCTTAAACTTGCAGACAGAAATCCGTGCGCTATAAGCGAACGAAACAAGGAAAGTGATTTATGCGCCTGTCGATCAAATCTTCGCTCGCAGCTCTAATGATGAGTGCAGTACTACCCCTTTTCAATACTGGTATTGTTCATGCGCAAAGTTCACCGCACGGCATTGCCGCCGTCGTAAATGATGATATCGTAACCGTTCATGATCTGCGTCAACGTGTTTTCTTCATGCTTGCAACAACGGGTGCGAAGACAGACGAGGCCACTTTGCGACGTCTACAATCGCAAGCGCTTAACAATCTCGTTGATGAACATCTCCAAATGCAAGAATCTGAAAAATATGAACAGACAATTTCAGATGAAGAAATCAATGAATCGGTCTCGCAACTTTTATCGCGCAATGGTGCCGATCCGGGCCAGTTTATTAATGACCTAGCATCTGCTGGCGTTTCGATAGAAACGCTCAGAGATCAAGTCAGATCAGAGATCGCATGGCAAAGAATTGTCAATGGACTTTACGGTTCACGGATCAGAATTTCAGATGCTCAAATTGATGAAACCATGAACCAGGTTTCGGCAAATGCATCCAAACCAAGCTACCGCGTCCTTGAAATATATATTGAGGCTTCACCCGATATTGGCGGCATGGAAGGCGCTATGGAAGGAGCCAATGCGATGATTACTCAGGCCCAACAAGGCGCCCGTTTTCCATTGCTTGCGCAACAATTTTCGAGCGCGCCGTCGGCGGCCAAAGGTGGTGATGTAGGCTGGGTAAGAGAAGGAGAACTTAGACCGGAACTTGATGCTGTCCTTGTTCAAATGGAAGCTGGTTCGGTTTCTACACCCATTCAAGTTCCAGGTGGGGTTTATGTCATCGCACTTGTTGAAAAACGTACGTCTGAAGCTGATACACTCTATCAACTGAAACAAGTCACTATTTTAGATGAGGATGAATCTGCGAAATCTCGTCTTGTCGCCTTACGCGGAGAATTGAGCGGGTGTGAAACGCTTGAAGACGACGCTCAAGGATTTGAAGGCGTGGATGTTGCCGATATGGGTGAGCTCAAAGCCTCTGATCTTACAGATGAAATAGTGGCGGCCCTAGAAAAAACAGATGTTGGCGGCTTGTCTGATCCATTTACCAGACCTGATGGTGCGACTTCAATTATGGTTTGTAAGCGAGAAACGACTGGAAAAAACATTCCAACACGCGATCAAGTTGAGAACCGACTTCTAGATCAACAACTTGCCCAAGCCTCTAAACGTGCCTTACGTGATTTAAGACGGCAAGCGACCCTTGTTGTCCGGTAATATTTCTTGTGAACCCACTTGTCCTTACCATGGGCGACCCAAGTGGAATTGGTCCTGAAATCACCATTAAAGCTTGGCACGCTTTAAAAACGCAATCTGACTGTGCTTTTGCCGTCATATCCACGCCAGATCATTTTAATGACGTTCCACATTTCATCATAAATGATTTGAAGGACATAGGAGATAATTTTGGCTTGGGCATCCCTGTCCTGCCAATAGATGGACATGCTGCAAAACTCGGGAGTCCGGACAAGAAACACGCGCCAGCCATAGTTGCGAGTATCGAAAAAGCGGTCCAGCTTTGCCTAACTGGTGAGGCCTCAGCCATGATTACAAATCCGATTGCGAAACATGTTCTATATGGGGTTGGATTTAAATTTCCCGGCCATACAGAATTTTTAGGTCATCTCTCTGACGGTCATGAAACCCCTTACGCAAAAGGTCCGGTCATGATGTTAGCTGCCAAAGATCTCAAAGTCGGTCTTGTAAGCGTGCACATGCCGTTAAAAGATGTCGCGGACTACATCACGGTGGATATGATTGTCGAGAAAGCTAGAACAATGCTCGGCGCGTTGAGATTAGATTTTGGTATTTCAAACCCGCGTTTGGCCCTTACAGGCTTGAACCCGCATGCGGGTGAAGGCGGTGCACTGGGCAAGGAAGAGTTTAACATTATTAATCCAGCCGCGAAAATTTTAAGACAAGACGGGCATGAGGTGAGTGATGCGCAATCCGCAGACACACTGTTTCACTCTGAGGCGCGACAAGGATATGACGCAGTCTTGGCAATGTATCATGATCAAGGCTTAATTCCCGTCAAAACACTCGACTTTCATGGTGGCGTCAACATTACGCTTGGCCTGCCCTTTATCCGTACAAGCCCGGACCATGGAACTGCATTTAATATTGCGGGTCAAAATTCCGCGCGTGCAGATAGTTTGATTGCCGCAATCAAATCCGCACGGCATATGTCTGGGCATCGTTATGGACCTTAAAGACCTCCCAAGCCTTTCTGAAACTGTCCGCAAACATGACCTATATGCAAATAAATCACTAGGTCAGCATTTCTTATTGGATATGAACCTGACGGATAAGATTGCGCGTCTGGCAGACCCTTTGAATGACGTACATGTCACGGAAATTGGGCCAGGACCTGGTGGCCTAAGTCGAGCCTTGCTCTTGCGCGGGACGAAACATTTGAGCGTTATCGAAATGGATGAGCGTTTCATTCCTGCCCTTGTTGAAATTGGAGATTGCTCAGACGGACGCCTGTCCATTGTAAAAGGCGACGCTTTACGGTTTGATATTGCGACTCAAACCTCTGCTCCCAGAAAAATTATCGCGAATCTACCCTATAATGTTGGCACTAAAATGCTGATCAATTGGGTGAGTGCACGGCCGATTTTTTGGGAACAAATGGTCTTGATGTTTCAATTAGAAGTCGCCCAACGTGTCGTCGCAAGTCCTGGCGATAATCACTATGGACGCCTCGCCGTTCTCTGCCAATCTGTAGCGTCTTGCCGCCTCGCCTTTGATGTGCCTGCTCGACTTTTTACGCCGCCACCAAAGGTAGACAGTGCCGTTATTGTCCTTGAGCCCCTTGCAACGCCTTATCCTGATCTTAAAGCGCTTGGGCGTGTAACCCAAGCTGCCTTTGGTCAAAGACGAAAAATGGTAAGGCGGTCCCTCAGATCATTGGCAAAAGATGAAAATTTGATCCTTGAAGACTGGTTAGAACAGGCGTCTATTGATCCTCAAGCTAGACCTGAAACCTTACCGATTTCAGCGTTCCAAGCTTTAGCAAATAAGATTAGCGCATAAAACTAAGCGCTTGTGTCATCTCATCTGGTGTGAGCTTTAGGGCTGTGCCAACTTTTTTTATTCTTGAGATAGTTTGGGCATCCAAATTTTGCGTCATATTTGCTAGCTGGCAGAGCTCTCCTAAAAGAGATTGGCTCATACGCGTATTGCCATTAACAGAGCGCCAATAGCGATGCACGAGACGTTTTGGATTAGGCCTTGACCGGGAATTTGCAGCAATTTTCAAAAACGCTTTTTGCTTTTTTCCTGTTCCAAGGCGGAGTGCAGACTCAAGATATGTCACAATGCGAGGCCCCTTATCTTCGAAAGCATAGAAAGCCAATCTAATGAGCGTTTCTGTGCGAAGATCCAATTCTTGCGTGAGATATTGAGTCGATGTGCCGACCAAAGTCGCCGGAACCGCTTGTTTTCTACCAAAACCTTGGGAATGGGAACGTTGCCCAGCATGGGCTTCCGGTGTTGGCGCCGTATGCGGGCTAAATTTAACCCAAAGGGTCTCCAAATGCCCCTCTTCGAACAATTGTATAAATATAGCCAAACAAGCGCCAAGCAAAAGCCAAACCGTATGCGTAACAAAAGATTGTGAAAGCAGATAGAGGATTGTGCCCCGCAAGCTCATGCCTTGATCAGGTCCCAAAGAAATAAATGTTAGTAAGACCAATGCTATAAGCGACCTTGTCAAAATGCGGTCTACTCTAAGATTTTCCGCTAAAGCTGCTCCAGACATGGTTGTGAGCCCAAAGCCCAATACTATGGCAAAACAGATTTCTAACATAGAGACCTATTTAGCCGAATAAGATTGGAAAACGTTAAAAAACTATAGTTAACCACCCGTTATTAAGCTTTTGACAAATCCACCTAACCACATCTGACGGCGACTTCTCATGCGTTCAGAGCGAACAATTGATAGCAATTCCTGAAGCGCCGTTTCAATATCCTCATTCACGATCACATAGTCATATTCCGCCCAATGGCTGATCTCCGCTTCGGATTTGCTCATACGTTTGGCAATCACAGCATCCGAGTCTTGCGCCCGGGTCCTCAGACGTTTTTCCAATTCACGCATATTGGGTGGTAAGATAAATATTTTTACAAGATCATAGGGCGCCGCTTGGGTCAGCTGTTGCGCACCTTGCCAATCAATATCAAAAATGACGTCTTGACCCTGCATAAGGGCCTCTTCGACAGGACCTCGGGGCGTTCCATAGTGATTGTCAAAAACCTTTGCATGCTCGAGAAACTCGCCTTGTTCTTCAAGTTCAGCAAAACGTGTTTTCGTCACAAAATAATAATCCTCACCATCCCGCTCACCCGAACGTGGCGGACGCGTCGTGGCCGAAACGCTCATCGTCATATCGGTATTTTCGGCAAGGAGCCTACGCGTCAGTGTCGTTTTACCTGCACCACTAGGCGAGGATAGAACTACCATTAAACCCCGACGGTCGCGTTTTAAATCTTCGAGACCGCTCATCTTAAGCCTCTCTCGCGTTGAATTTTTCGCCATTTCGCGACATTGCGCTCATGCTCACGCAACGTCTTAGCAAAAGCATGTCCACCCGTTCCGTCTGCGACGAAAAATATCGCATCGGTCTCAGAGGGATTTAACACAGCCAAGATCGCATCACGTCCAGGATTACAAATGGGCGTCTTTGGAAGAGCTGGAATTTGATAGGTATTCCAATCGGTGACGCCATCAATTTCTGATTGTCTAATCCGGCGCCCCAATGGTTCGCCCTTGGTAATCCCGTAAATTATCGTCGGATCCGATTGTAATTTCATGCCGCGCCGAAGGCGGTTGGTAAAGACACCCGCGACCATACCGCGCTCCATGCCAATCCCTGTTTCCTTTTCAACAACAGAAGCGAGTATAATGGCCTCTTCCTTGGTTTTTACGGGAATATTGGGATCTCGTTTTTCCCAAGCTTCATCGAGTAAATCCTTTTGCGCCTGAGCCATTTTGGTGAGTAACTCGGACTGCTTCATACCTTTTGGCGTTAGATATGTCTCCGGCAATATCGTCCCTTCTTTTGGGGCAGCTGGGTTATCGTCAATAAGGGTTTCGACATCATCTAGGCTTCGAACAATCATTGCAGATGTCAGCCCTTCCGCGGCTGTGAAAGGATAAAGAATAGCCTTCCCTTCTGCGAGGGTTTCGTAAATCGCGGCCATAGACGCATTTTCCTCGATAGAAAATTCACCGGCTTTGAAGTTGGCCTCATTTCCGCGCAATTTTGTTACGAGTTTAAACAAGAATGCACTTTCAACAAATCCTTCATTTTCGAGCTTATCCGCGATCCGTGACAACCCAGCCCCTTTTGGAATTTCGAAATTGCCTTTTGCAATCTCACTGCCTCGCTCATATTTGTAATTTATCGCCGCATAGCCTGCGAGAACGAGGCCCCCGAAAAACGTTAAAAGTGCAACGACAGCAATTAAAAAAAGCGCGCGTTTGTCACGTTTAGGAAGTTTAGGAACCTCTGGTTCTTGAACCGCTTCTGTGTCTTGAACCGTTTCAGTCACACTTATTCAGCTTGCTTGAAAATAAGGGCAGCATTTGTGCCGCCAAATCCGAATGAATTTGACATTGCTGCTTTTCCCTTAAAAGAAACCGCTTCATGTGGGCATAGATCGATATCTGTTTCCACTGATGAGTTGTCCAAATTAAGGGTGGGCGGCGCAACTTGATCCCGAATTGCCAGAATTGAAAAAATCGCTTCGATTGCGCCGGCGGCTCCGAGCAAATGCCCCGTCGCAGATTTTGTTGAAGACATTTTGACAGTCGCAGCATGCGCGCCCAGCAAACGTTCTACGGCACGAACCTCAAGCTCGTCACCCATTGGCGTAGACGTACCATGCGCGTTAACATAGCCAATATCAGAAGGCTCTAGGCCAGAATTTTTAAGCGCCATACGCATAGCACGGTAGCCGCCCTCACCTTCGGGCGCCGGGCTGGTAATATGATAGGCATCTCCTGACATGCCATATCCGGCAAGCTCAGCGTAAATTTTTGCGCCTCTTGCCTTGGCGCTTTCATAATCTTCTAGCACCACAACACCCGCACCTTCTCCCATCAAAAATCCGTCACGATCTTTATCATAGGGACGAGACGCCTTTTCAGGTGTGTCATTGAAATTAGTCGTCATGGCACGACATGCCACGAAGGACCCGATACCCAATCTCGTAATCGAAGACTCACCGCCTCCAGCAACCATCATATCCGCATCACCACACGCAATGATACGCGCAGCATCGCCAATCGCATGAGCTCCTGTCGCACAGGCTGTCGCCACAGCACTATTTGGGCCCTTAAGGCCGTGACGCATGGAAACCTGCCCTGATGAAAGGTTCACCAACATGGCGGGAATAACAAAAGGTGAAAGACGCCGGGGGCCGCGTTCATGAAGTAAGATGGACGCATCATAGGTGGTTTTTAACCCGCCTATGCCTGACCCCAATATTACACCGGCGCGTTCAGCTTGTTCAGTCGTCTCAGCTTGCCAACCAGAATCTTGCACCGCCTCATCTGCGGCAGCTATGGAATAAAGAATAAAATCGTCAATGCGCTTGCGATCACGCGCGCTCATAACGTTATCGGGATCAAACACGCCAGGCTGATCCGGCGATCCGCCGGCCCGACCATCAACCCTAGGAATGACAGCAGCGACCTTGCAAGCAAGATCGCTGACATCAAAATGTTCTATTTTAGAGGCGCCGGATCGACCGGCGATAAGGTTTGACCATGCGCTATCAACCCCGCACCCGACGGGAGAGACGAGACCTAAGCCTGTGACAACAACCCGTCGCAAGACAAACGTCTCTAGCCTGTCTTTTCAGAGATGAATTTTACGGCATCGCCGACAGTTTGAATGTGCTCGGCTGCATCGTCAGGGATTTCGATATCGAATTCCTCTTCAAAAGCCATAACAAGTTCCACTGTATCGAGAGAGTCGGCTCCGAGATCATCAATGAAGTGAGCTTTATCAGTCACTTTGGCTTCTTCAGCGTCAAGATGCTCAACGACCATCTTTTTAACACGTTCGAGTACGTCTGACATATGTCTTCCTTTAGTCTTGGCCAGCAAATCATCTTTGCTGGCAGTTACTGGCGAGAGATGGGTTCAAAATCAGTAAAATCAACCCCTCAGCCATATCAAAGCGCGCCCTAGCATAGCAATTTCTACTTTCCTAGAGGATTCGCATCATCTTTACAGGGCCAAAATGGGGTTAAATCATTGCCATTCCACCATTTATATGCAGCGTTTGCCCTGTAACATATGCGGCTTCGTCTGAGGCAAGGAAAACGGCTCCAGCGGCAATGTCGGCCCCCTCGCCTAATTTCGCAGCCGGGATTCGGGCCAAAGTTGCCTCTTTTTGAGCGTCCGTTAGCCCGTCTGTCATGGGTGAACGAATGAAGCCCGGTGCAATACAATTCACCGTAATACCGCGCGAGGCGACCTCTTGGGCGAGCGATTTGGAAAATCCAATCATGCCGGCTTTAGACGCTGCATAATTTGTCTGACCCGGATTTCCTGTCACCCCCACAATGGATGTGACACCAATAATCCGTCCTGAACGCGCTTTCATCATCGGGCGCAAACACGCTTTAGAAAGACGAAAAAAACTTTCTAAGTTGATTTTGATCACATTATCAAAATCATCTTGCTTCATGCGCATCAGCAAACCATCGCGCGTGATCCCTGCATTGGCAATCAGGATTTCAACTGAACCCCCGAGGGCCTCTGCAGCTTGCCCCGGTAAAGCATCAACGGCCTCGCCATCTGATAGATTGCAAGGCGTGACAAAGGCATTACCGCCCAATTCCGCCGCCAAGGCCTCGAGCTTTTCCGCACGCGTACCAGATAAAGCCACATGCGCACCTTTTGCGTGTAGCGCGCGTGCAATCGCGCCGCCCAGACCGCCCGTTGCGCCTGTGACTAAGGCACGTTTTCCGTTCAAATCAAACATATCTAACCTTTAATCTCTTTTGCAAAGGCTTCTAGAGCCTCAGCAGTGTCCAATTGATGCCCTTTCAAACCCTTTACGATTCGACGCAACATCACAGTCAAAACCTTTCCACAGCCCGGCTCAGCTAATGTCTCAATTCCGCCTTCGGATGCCATCCATTCAATTGATTCACGCCATCTTACGCGGCCTGTCACCTGCTTTACAAGGTCTTCACGTAAGTCATCCGGATTTTCGACGGGCCTCGCTTGAATGTTATTCACGACTGGCACAAGCGGCGGTAAAAGGGGTACATCCCCTAAAGCTGACGCCATGGTATCTGCGGCTGGTTTCATCATATCACAGTGAAATGGGGCCGAGACATTTAACATCATAGCCTTTTTGACTCCGGCGTCCCGTGCGGCCTGTGCAGCCGCTTCGACAGCCGCCAATTCTCCGGATAAAACAATCTGACCCGTTGCATTATCATTGGCAATTTGAACGATCCCAATCTCAGATCCAATTTTGCAAGCAGCTTCCGCATCGTCAACGCTGGCGCCTAATAGCGCAGCCATTGCGCCGGCACCGACAGGAACAGCTGACTGCATTGCATCGCCCCTAATCCGCAAAAGCTTGGCTGTGTCCTCGATCGAAAATGACTCCACCGCGGCCAGAGCACTATATTCTCCCAAACTATGCCCCGCTACAAATTTGGCATCTGTAACTTTTACGCCAAACTCCGCATCTAAAGCCGCCATAGCCGCCAATGAGCACGCCATTAGCGCTGGTTGCGTATTTGTCGTAAGTCGAAGCTCTTCTTCGGGACCATTCCACATAAGGTCCGATAAGTTCTGGCCTAGAGCCGCATCGATTCTATCAAAAACCTCTCTCGCAGATGGGAAGGATTCAGCCAAAGCCTTTCCCATGCCGACATACTGGCTTCCTTGCCCAGGAAAAATGAATGCAAACACCATTGCAAAAACCCTCTCTCTAAACTACCCCCCAACTACGGGATTAGAATCACAGGTCAATCTGAAATGCTCAAAATCACCGTTTTAACAAGGCAAATTAAGCCCTTGTTAACCAAGATTAACTACGCCTAAGGCGTAAGAAAAAGGTCGCTGGGGATCTCATTAAAATGCCGATTTTTAAAAAAAAGTCTCAACAAGAAAATGCTGTTTCGAAGCGAAAATTAGAAGCATCTACGTTAGAGCGCCAAACCAAATGGGATGAATTAGAACGGTTAGTCGCCGGAACAGGTAATGAGGAGACTTTGACACGGCCTGGGCAAGCGACATCACCTTCCAAGCCTTCGATCAACGAAATGGATTTCTCAGGCAAAATTGAAACGGGTCTGAATGCTGATATTCCGGAAACAATGCAATCCGTTGATGTTACACCTTCTGATGATACTGACGCGCTCAATCTCGATGAGCTCAGCGCCTTAATGCCTGCTGAGAATATTGAAAATGGAACTGACAGTAATTTTGTTCCCGTACCACCCGCGATAACCCGATCAGATCGCGCTGATCTTGGGTCCATGCGCCTCGATGTCGCCCGGATTTCAGCCGATATACAAACAGGTGAGGAATTATATAGGCGTGCACAACAAAGAATAGAAAACCTTACAAGTTTTGTCGAAAAAGCAGAAGTTGACTATTCCACGCTCAGTCGATTGGAACCCGAAAATCGGCGTTTGAAAGCCCGAAATAGAACAATTGAGCGCGAGTATGAAACGCAAGCCAAAAAACTAGACGTCTTACGTCAACAATTTGAAGACAATGAACGCCGTCTTTCAGAAAAAACCCGGCAATATGAAGCGTCAATATCAAAACTCTCGCAAAATCAGAAAGCCTTGCAGGATTATGAGCGCGAATTAAATAATACCCGAGAAGCGTCCGATCGCAATGCGTTGAAAGCTGAACGCGCGCTTACTTCCCTTGAGGTTGAACGTAAAGAAAACGAGCACCTCAGAACCCGAGTTTCAGAAACATCGGCTGAGATAGAGATCAAACAATCTGCTTTTATCGAAGCCAGAAAAGTCGCTGATAGCTTGGCTCAGGACTGTGCTGATTTTCGTCATCAGGCTGAAGATGCACAAAAAGACGCGGATGAAACGCGCAAATCTCTTGCAACTGCCCTAACGCAAAACAATGCAATGAAGGCAGAGATGATTAGCCTGCATCAAGATATTCAATCCTTTAAAACGCAGTCCGAGTTCACAATTATTAGTCGTGAAGACGAATTAACGGCGTTACAACAGCAAGTAACCCATCTGAAAAAGCAGTTGGAAATCAAGGACGATATCGTCAGAAATGCCGCCCGCGACGTAACAGACCTTAGAAAAATTAGAACCGCGCAAGATCTCGAGCGTGAACGCTTAGAAGCTCAAGTTGAAACACAAGCCTTCCAATTGGAAGAGGTTCAATCTGAATTACTTAAAACCAAGCAAGATGTCACCGATTTTGATCGCCGCTACCGCGATGTCGCAACAGCACTCACCGTCGCTCAAAACCGTAGAATGTCCAATGAACCCTCAGAGACACCTGACATTCAACCCATGCCAACGTCATCAGGTCCAGTACTCGCAGAATATGAAGATTTGAGCGATTCAGATGTGGAAGATCGAGTCATGGACTTCCGTTTGGGATTACGCGAAGATCTCTCCTAATACCGCGCCTGTAAAATCAGGCCGAGACGCGACCTTTTTACTAGACAAAACACATTTTCCCTCTTAAACGGCGCGCTTCACCGGATGACGGTGGAGTCTGGGCTATTCCGGATACTCCATCCACCGGACGATTGCTTCACCTTCTCGAGCGCGTCCGCCGTCTTCCAAAATTGAAGGACTGATACATGTCTCTATATGAGCATGTCGTGATTTCACGACCTGACATTTCTACGAACCAAGTCGAAGAATTTGTCCAAAACCTTGCATCCAAGATCGAAAATATGGGTGGTACCGTTGAAGGTGCTGAATATTGGGGTTTGCGCAATCTTGCTTACCGGATGAAGAAAAACCGCAAAGCGCATTATTCCCTTCTGAAGGTCAATGCTAACCCTGATGTGATCCACGAAATTGAGCGGACTCACCGAATTAATGAGGACATCTTACGCTATATGTCGATACGCGTCGATGAATTTAGCGAAGACCCCTCTCCTATCCTTAAAAAGCGCGAAGAGCGCAAGCGTAGAGACCGGAACTAAATCATGGCTGCAAAAGATCAAATTAAAATTGAGAACCTGCCAACACGTTCAGGTTTTCGTCGTCGTCGTAAAGTTTGCCCATTTTCGGGCGATAATGGTCTGAAAATTGACTATAAAGATCCAAAAATGCTGCAGCGTTATATGTCTGAAAAAGGCAAAATCGCACCAGCTCGGATCACGGCTGTATCGCATAAAAAACAACGCGAACTTGCTCGTGCAATCAAGCGAGCTCGTTTTCTGGGCTTATTGCCCTATGAAGTGAAATAGGAGGAGCGATCCGATGGAAGTTATCCTTCTCGAACGTATCGAAAAACTAGGCAATATGGGCGATGTCGTATCGGTCAAACCTGGTTTCGGTCGAAATTACCTCTTACCACAAGAAAAAGCCCTTCGTGCGACAAAAGCCAATTTGGCGCGTTTTGAAGCTGAACGGGAGTTTCTTGAGCAACGCAATACAGAGAACCGTGATAAAGCCTCAAAAGACGGCGCGAGTCTGGACGGGACATCTGTTGTTCTTATTCGCAAAGCCGGTGATACAGGCAACCTCTATGGGTCTGTATCGGCTCGCGACATTGTTGAGCATCTCGACGGCAAAGGCGTGAAACGCAATATGATTGTTCTTGAAAAACCAATCAAAACACTTGGTTTGCACAATGTTAAAGTAAAACTTCACCCTGAAGTCGTTGTTGGCATCCAAATCAATGTCGCTCGATCAGAGGATGAAGCTGCACGTCAAGCCAAGGGTGAAGACGTTATCGCAACCGCTATGGCTGCAGAGAAAGCCGATCTTGAGGAGGCAAATGCTGAGCGCGCAGCCAATGCCGTCTCTATGTTTGAAGGCGATGCACCAGAAGAATTCCTTGAAGGGGACGGGTCTGGTGCTGATGAAACGAGTGCAGAAGAGACCTCTGAGGCACCTTCCGAAGAAGAGTAGTTATTTGCTCCATACTGAAACAAAATTAAACCCGCCTTCTTAAGAAGGCGGGTTTTTTTGATCGTATATCTGCGCCCCACTCTAACAATCTACGATCAAATCATTGTAGCTTTTAAAATGAGCATGGAAAAGACGATAGGCCCTCTCCATGCCCAAACCCTTATTCTCTATAAGTCCCACCGCCCCCGGCGGGGAATAGAGATTGGGCATATCTGAAAACCTTAAAATATAGTAAAGCTCTATCTAGAATTAGAGGCTTAATCCGTGACCTAGGTCACGCTTTGCACGATTTCGTATTCTATAATTGTATTTTTTACCTGATCTGTCTCATTTGATCGCTGCAGGTTTCCGCAGAAATAGGCGCTTGGATAATCGGTCCATGACGAGTCCGAATATAATAGCGAATAAGAGAACCCAGCTTGGCCAATTTGGCTGCACCCAGATGGATTCAGACAACCATCTATCCAGCACAACATAGGATAGCGGGGCGCAACCCATGACCAATATAAGCGTCATATTCGGCCTAAGCATTAAAATGGGAATGAGGATCAATAAATACCACGGAAAGAGCACGGGGCTAAGTAATAGCGGCACGGATAAACTTAGACCTAGCGCAAGAAAGATTTTTTGATCTCTGGCAAGTTTCGCACTGAAAGCAAACGCCAGAACCGCAAGTGTAAGACCCCCAAATAAAAACTGTCCTGCAGACAGAGATAAGACTTCACTTAGACTTTCAAGAACCGGATAAAGAGGTGCCCCACCCCTCCACTTTTCAAAAAAGACTGGCAATAGACCTAGTGGTTTATATCCTAGGCTCAAAAAGACGGTATATACGAAGCACCATATAAAGGCTGAGCTCAGAAATAGTTTAGCCGCTTGTCTAGGCTTTAAATAGAACAGAAACGGTCCAACTATAATTGCGGGCAAAAATTTTATTGTCGCCGCCAAGCCGATAATTAGGCCTGCAATAATAAATTTCTCACATTTTATCGCATATAGAGCTGATACGAGGCCCAAAACACAGAATATATCCAAATGTCCGCCTATCTGTGTCTCAAACATTAAAAGCGGTGACAATGCGAGCAAGGCAAAGTTCTGAGGCGCTCCATGTTTTTCCAAAAGTTTTGCGCCGATCGCCAGTGTAGCAATCAGAGCAATTGTTGTCATAAAGCTCCATATCCAAATGCCTAAAACTGGGCCCGTTAAGGCACAGATCGAAAAGAGCAAAAGCGCCCCAGGCGGATAAAGTGTAGGATAGTCGGAATGTTCTTCTGGGGTCGGCCATAACGCGCGCAAATCCGCCACAGCGGGGTCATTTGGCGCAATGAGATAAGGGTCTACCCCGGACAAAAAAACAGCACCGTCCCATAGATAGCGTTCGGTATCATTAGAGGTATAAGGTAAAATTATCGCCAGAGAGATAGCGAGAAAAACACCTAAGAATAGCAGTGACTTTTGGTCAAAACTCTGGCGTTTCCACACATAGAGCATAAGTACAGTTTGGAGGCCGTAAACCCAAATATAAGCTGTCCCTATTCGTGTCGGGAACAGATGTGGTAAAAAGAAAATCCCAATGGGAATTAATAGGATCAATAGGCCTAAAAGAAATGGTTCTATAGGCCGTTTTCTCCCCGATTTGGAGTTTTCACCTTGTTGGACAATTTCCATCAATACGCGTTTTCAATTTATGCATATCAGATAGAGGAATTCTGGGAACCAAGAGATAGGTTGTCCATCCCGATAGAGGGAAATATTTTTGGTTTCGATTTCCTGTTAAAACGCATATGAACACTCTCAGATAAACTCGTCAAAGATGTATAGTAAAAACCGAGCGCAAATAGGATCAGGAAAGGCGTTACGATCCAATAGGTTTGATAGACGGCCCATACCAAGAAAATTGAATAGAGACCGGCCATGGCTAACTCTAAGATAGACGACCAAGTCTGACTATTGGCTTTATAGCTGGACTTGAGAAGACCAGACTTTGCACTTTGTCCAATTTTTGGCGTTCTTACAAAACCAGTTTTATGACCGATTAAAGCTTCTATCACCGCTCGCCCATTATTAACGCCCAATCCAATAGAGGTCGCGAGGAGAACCGGCAATATATGTAGTTTTTTGAGGATACTCCCATGCAATCTTTTTTGCCCGGACATAAAGAAATAGGCGTGGCTGAGGGATGCAAAGGCAAAAATCGGAATATCAAGCCATGTCAGTAAGCTGAAGTCGGCTGATTGTCTGAAGTGAATCGATGGCAGCAAGAAAAACAAACTATCAACAAACATAAATAGATAGGTTACATTTGCCGTCAAATGAAGGGATGCCTCGACCTTGTTTTTCATCGCAATCGGAGCCGACCATATCGTCTTCAGAAGTTTTTTCATCACTTCTATTGTACCCTTCGCCCAACGATGTTGTTGCGCTTTAAAGGCTTGCATATTTTCTGGGATTTCACTGCGGCAAACAATATCAGGTCGGTATATAAACTTCCAACCTTTCATTTGGGCGCGGTAACTTAGGTCCGTATCCTCGGTTAAAGTGTCGGCATTCCAGCCGCCAGCGTCTTCAATTGTCGACTTTCGCCATATCCCAGCCGTTCCGTTAAAATTAAAATAAACGCCCCGACCATGGCGCGTGACTTGTTCGATTCCAAAATGCGCATCGAGCATTACCGTTTGTAATTTTGTAAGCGCATTTTTTTCACCGTTCAAATAACCCCAACGCGCTTGAACCAAGCCGACATCAGAATCTTGGAAAGCAGGAACTGTTTTTAGTAAGAAATCCGAATCTGGCAAAAAGTCAGCATCAAAGATGGCGATAAACTCGCCCGTGACCTTATCCATAGCTGCGGCCAAAGCTCCCGCTTTATATCCCAAGCGGTTGTGACGCCTGACATGTTCGATATTGAGACCTCGCGCCTTATGATAAGCAACGCGTTTGGCAACAATATCGATGCTTTCATCTGTTGAATCATCAATAACTTGGATTTGCAATTTTTCTCTGGGATAATCGAGCTTACAAATCTGGTCGATTATTCTCTCGACAACAAATTTCTCATTATAAAGCGGGATTTGCACGGTGACCGCTGGTGTATAATCCTTGGAGATTTCTGTCTTTTCTCCGGCCTCCAT
>CAYTLJ010000037.1:0-21163 GCA_964438555.1 uncultured Algimonas sp. | reverse complement strand
TGACGATTAAAAATGTTGCCCTGAGTTTGAAAGATATACGGGAAAATATCGTTTACAAAAATTGGGATGATCCCATTGTTATTTATGGGTTTTTTCGCGGCGATATTGGCGGGCCTGGGTTAATGCCTTTCGCCGTTACGGCCGAGAATGTGAAGCAGGTTTTATCCTCAAATGCCTTTGAATATATCTCGTCACTAAGAGGATTTCAAATAACGAAAAAAGAGCGCAAAGTTTCGCAAATCTATAATGAGGCCCGCCCCTATTTTTTTCCAAACTGGCCCCAAGATATAGAATCCCATTTCAAGGTCCATCTTCAAGAGCATTATCTGCTGGACCAAATCGAGCAAGACAAACCGATAAGCTTCATCGAATATGACACCATCATCGCCGATTTATGGGGCGGAAATAACTCTATCGGCTCTGCCTCCGTGACCAATCTATTAGCTCCACCCGGAACCCCGCCTATATTAATTGAGCGCGCGCGGAAAATTCAACAACTCAAAGTCAAAGGGCTGCTGAAAAGAAAACACAGCGTGACAATTGAAGACATCGAAACAGAAGATCGATCAGTCGTTAAATAGAGACTAGGCTAAGGTGGAAACGGACCTAATGCTAAGATCTGCTTTTGAGCATAAGCGACAGTCAAAATAGGAGTTAAAGTCAATGTTTTCTTCAATTTGCAGAATACTTATTCAAAACTATCAATCCAAGCCTGTGCCTCCTGCTCAGCCTGCATGATGTCTTTGTCTGTCATGCCAGTGAGAAATCTCTCTATCCCTTTTTTGTCATCAATGGATAAATTTCCTCGTTTAAGATAGTTAGATATTAGTGCCCATTTTATGGCTCCAATTTCATCTCGTTGAACCAATGTGCCGTCCTTTAGACGTTCAGCGAGTAAGTATTGACCTTGATATGAGCCGCTTTCTGCACTGTGTCTAAGCAAGCTAATAATTTCATCATCCGATATTTCTGGGAAAGTTTGAAAATTATAAAAATAGATACTCCCAAGAAAATACGCCCCTTCTTTTGTTTCTCGAACTAATGCGTATTGCGCGGCAGCAAGCTTTAACTCTCCGTTCCTTTTATAGTAATTACCTAGCACAATCGGAGCTTCCAAATTTCCGTTCAAACCTGCTTTTTTTAGGAGTGCTACGCCTTCCAATTTTTCTTTGTCTACACGGCTAAAAATTTTTGATTTTCCTATTGTAAATTGAGCTTCAACATCGCCCTGAAAGCTTTTAGCCAGTAGATTGTTCTGTTTTATCGCGCGTGTGCCTTGATAATGTTGAATTCTGAAAACCAATAAATCTTGTGGTTTAAAATGTGTGTTTGAAAGACGCCTAATTGTGGTTAAGTCTAATTTTCTCAGTGCTTTTTGCTCATTTATTGAATATTCCCACTGCTCTGGATAGGAATATGACGTCGCCACGTAAAGGAGATCAGCTTGGTCTGATTTCTTTGTTCGGTCTAAAATCGAAAGTAGAGGTTCTCGGGCGCGAGTAAGCTCAGATTTTGAAATTTGCGTTTCATGAAAACTATCAACTACATGCTCAAAAGCTTTATAAGTAGCCTCTTCATTTTTGGGATCAATTTGTGCTCCCAAGCAGGTGTACCCAAATTGAGGAAAGACTTTATTATCTTGCCAAATTATTTGTGGGGCGTAAGTTAACCCTTCCTCTTCTCGAATTTTTTCGACGCTACGATTCAATAAGATATTGATTAATATTGTCTTTGCGGCAGCTTCCTCAGGATCATCATCAAAGGAAGACAACCAACAATAAAAAACACCCATTTGTTCCATTGAGCCAGAATAGGTAAGCGTATGCACCGTGGAATTTATAGGTTTTATTTTTACGTCTGGATCTTGATATTGATGGTTTTCTTGAATTAGGGACCGAGGTGGTAGTGCACCAAATGTTTTTGAAAATTCGAACTCTAAAATTTCTGGGTCAAAATTGCCAACGACTCCGACTTCAATTCCTCCTGATTTTATTATTTTTTCAATTTCTTTATCGCGATGAGAGGCATTCAAATAACCATCCGCCGAATAGGATTGAAATGCGGAATGCTCGGTTAAATATAAAGGTAGTTTTACGACACCAGTCAGCAATGGAGAATTTTGCATTTCGACTTTTAAACTATCTAAACTGCCCGCAAAATTTCTCTCGTGATCATCTGATTCAATGTCAAATTTATCCAAAAAAGTAGCGAGAACGGCCAAGCTATCTTTTAAATCATCTTGCGAGGAGTGCATATGCAAGACTAACCTGTCCTGGTGAAATAGGGCCTCTAAGGTGGATTTTATTCCAACAAGCTCTCGGTTCATTGTGAATTCATCCATACCGAGAATATCCGCACGTGAAAAAGACAGAGTTTTCTCAGAAATAGCTGAATAGTTTTTCAAAAAACCCGAATCAACTGGCTGTAGAGCGACCGCGATAGTTATGTCGCTATTGTCAGATTTACGCATTTTATAATTAAGCCGAGCTCCATTTTCATAAAGGAGACGGTGCGTGTCCTCTTTGTAAATATCTCTAGATTCAACTTTACCGGATCCCTGAAATTTGATCTTTTCGAATGTATTATTTTCTGAATTATCTATGGGCGCAATGTCTTCTGCCCGTATAGATTTTGCGGTATCTTTTGCCGCTAATACAGTATTATTCATATTCTTGGCAGATTTCGTCCAATAATTCGGTTTAAAATCTGTCCACATACGTAATGCAGCTTCGTCAAAGTCAGCTTTGGTTAGCCTATTTTTAAACGCCTTAACGATTTCTAATTCTTGTTGGACGCTATTATAAATATTCCCATTTACGTATCTGCTTCTTATTGTATTGGCTTCGGACCATGCATCAATTGTATCGGTCGGATCAGCAGCATAAGTAAAAGCCTCTAATTGTTTTTTGAGTTCATACTCAATCTCTTCGGGATTGAACCCGTATTTTATAACCCTGTGTCGCTCCTCCTCAAAATACTTGACGGCCAATTGATAGTCTAATGCACCAATGTTAACGCCTGTTATGTCGTAATCTGCCGTTATATTTTTATAAGGTAATATCCAGCTTACTTTCTCATCATTGACGATTCTGGATTTAAGGCGGGTCTTCATCATGGATATTACCAACCTATCGACAAAGGCTCTCTTTCGATCTGATATGATGTCATTCATTTGGGTCGGTGATGAATGTTCAAATAGCCGAAATACAGTTCTAGTTTTAGGATCACGAAATTCTGAGTGCTCAGGCAAGTTATCATAAACGTCCGCATCATATTCGACAGGGGTGAGATTACTCACAGATCCCTTACTTTCGGATGGCAACCAATCAGAAAATTTAGAGCTAATTAGACGCTTAGTTCGTTTTAAATCGACATCGCCTGCAATCACAATCAAGGCGTTTTCTGGCCTATAAAAACGGGTCTTAAAACTCTCAACCTGTTCTAAAGTTATTTTTCCTATGCTCTCCACTGTTCCAATTCCGGGAACCTGAAATCTCTGATTTTGCGGATTGATTAGCGCAGAATATGACTGATCAGCACGGTTAGAAATAGTATCTCTGCTTTTTAACTCTGCGAGAACAATCTTTTTTTCTAAAGCTAAATTTTCATCTGTTAATTCAGACACCTCAGCCAGCTGTCTCATGCCAGCAAGTGTGTCTTCTATGTCGCTGGCTTTCGCGTTAGACAGATTTATTCGGTAATAAGTGTTGTGACCAGTCGTGAATCCATTCAGATCATACCCAAATCCTACGCCGGCAGACTGAAAGTCGTGTATGATGGATATGTTTGTTTTATTTTGTTTTCCTCGAAAGGCAATGTGTTCCAAAAGATGCGCTACGCCGTAAGCATTTTCCGGCTCATCATTCCACCCAGCATCTATGTTAAGCTGGACAGACGTTACACCTTCTTTATCTGGCACTGGTAAGATTGCGTATCTAAGCCCATTATCCAATCTTCCATAAGAGACCCGAGGGTCATGAGGTATATCAGATGTAGAGTGCGGCCAATCTTCAGTTTCCGGGGAAAAAGGGAGTTGAGAGACAATTTGTTTCTTAGAGCTGTCAGTCGGAAGGACTTCGGTAGAATCGGAACAAGCCGTTAGCAAAACTTGCGATAATAGAAAAAAAATCGATAGTACTGCGACTTGTAAGATCAGTTTTTTGTTCATGCTAAAGTAGTAAACTTAAATTTATCTACGAACAAGACCGTTTTTTAATTGGAAAAAAAGATGTCATCGTGATCATTTTAATGTTTTTGATAGTTCCAAATATCCACTTCTCTAATTGGTTATTCAAGTCAAGTTCCTAGTTTTCTTTAGTCTCTTTGGTTCTATCTGTTCCTGGGTCACGCTTCTCTTCGCAGTCGGCCCTACTCAGCCGCATCAATGAAGTTCTGCTCTAATTCGCCCGCCTCTTCCTTGCGTTTCATCTCGGTGAAGGTCTTATATTCATTGATACCCTGCATCTCGGTCTTGGGCCAGCTGGTTGCAAAGCCGCGCGGATAGTGAACATCGCCTTCTGAGCGGCCATCTTCGGACCATAGAAGCGGTAAATGCGATCCCGCTGGTTTGGCGCCGTCGAGCATTTCGTCAAAACTAATCCCGGCAATATTGAGACAATCTGGACGCGGGGCCCATGTGATGTCATCGCCGAAAACACGCACAGATAAGGCAATCCGCCAGTCTTTCATGGAATTCCCATGTGAATAATGCAGGGTCCAGGGATGGACGATCAACATGTCGCCGGGCTCCATATCCCAGGACAGGAATTTTACGCGTGGATCATATCTTAGAGGCTCACAATTCGGATGAGGTGCCCGGTCCGCTGGCTTGATCATTTTGCGTGCATTTGGTGAAAACAGCCAATATTTGACATCTTGATGCTGCGAGCCCGCAATACATTCTAAGGAATTTTCCTTGATGATTTTTGTCAAAGGGATCCAAAGGGACGGAACCATTTTGCCTTCAACGGGAAAGGCCATGCGGTCGACATGCCAGATTGTCTTTTCCGCAGATTGTGGCGGCTTGGCAAAAAACTCATCGAAGAAAAACCGGATTTCCTTGGATTGCATGACGGTGCCCGCAGCTTCGGCCAGCGGGCTTTCAAAGACAAAACGACGGAACTCAGGGATGCAACGCGCCATATAGCGCCCCGGCATGGTTGGCAGCAGGCCAAAATCCTTGCGGTCAATGACGATCTCTTTTGACTTTTCAAGCAGAGAGTCGATCCAGTCGCGATCAAAGACCTGACGCAGGCAAACAACACCATCACGTTCATAAGTGTCAATTTCGTCTTGCGTAATGGGCCGAATAGGATGTTTGTTAAACGCCATGATAAACTCCTGAATTTGGTAATTTATACTCCGCGTTCCATTTGCGTGTAAAATATATAAAATGCATTATTTATGCGGTGCACGCATAAATAAATTAGGTCAAAATCGCTAGGCTATTGCGTTTCGGATATCATCCAAGGCCGAGACATCTTCGATGGTTGGCGGTGTTGTAAAGTCTTTCCCGTGGACGATATTTTTCATGGTTCCGCGTAGGGTTTTTCCCGAGCGGGTTTTCGGCAAGCGCGAGACGACAAAGGCGGTCTTAAAGGCCGCGACTGGTCCTATGACCTCCCTCACCCGTGCAATGACCTCGGCAATGATGTCTTGATCATCCCGCGCGCAGTCAGCATTTAACACCATAAAGCCCATCGGAATCTCACCCTTTGTTGAGTCAGGCGCGCTCACAACGGCACATTCGGCAATGTCTTTATGCGCCGATATGACTTGTTCAATGGCGCCCGTGGCGAGGCGGTGTCCCGCAACATTGATAATATCATCTGTGCGGCTCATGACATGGATATATCCATCCTCATCTATGAAACCTGCATCCCCAGTTAGGTAATATCCGGGATGTTTCGTAAGGTAAGAGTCTATATATCCTTGATCATTATTCCAAAGCGTCTTGAGACAGCCAGGCGGCAAAGGCAGTTTGATGACAATATCGCCCGTTTCCCCAGCGTCGACCGGTTTATGATCCGCGCCCAGGCATTCAATATTAAAGCCAGGTACAGCCCGTCCCGCGCTTCCGACAGATATTATTCGCTCTCCCAATCCCAGACATGTCGCAATAGCAGGCCATCCCAATTCGGTTTGCCACCAATGATCTATGACCGGTACATTCAGGGTGTATTGTGACCAATGGACTGTATCGGGATCGGCGCGCTCGCCCGCCAGAAAGAGTGAGCGGAGCGAGGAAATGTCATACGCCCCGACAAGCTCACCCTTTGGGTCTTCGCGCTTTATGGCGCGGATCGCCGTTGGCGCGGTAAAGAGAATATTGATTTTATAATCGTCGATCATACGCCAGAACGCCGCCGCATCGGGTGTTCCAACCGGCTTGCCTTCATAAAGCACTGAGGTACATCCGAGTAAAAGCGGACCATAAACAATATAGGAATGTCCAACGACCCACCCCACATCTGAGGCGGCCCAATAGACATCATGCGGATTGGCATCATAGACATGACGCATACTCCACAAAAGGGCTGCGGCATGCCCGCCATTATCTCTGACAATACCTTTGGGAACGCCCGTGGTCCCCGATGTATAAAGGACATAGAGGGGATCAGACGCCGCCAGCGAGACGCAATCTGTCGGCAGCGCCACGGCCATGAGGTCTGACCAATCTTTATCACGCGCATGGTGTAATGCGGCGCGGTGTTGCTCGCGTTGTAAAACGACAACCCGTTTCGGCTTATGTATGGCAATCTCAATCGCCCGATCAACAAGCGGCTTATATTCAACAATCTTATTGGGCTCTAATCCGCAAGAGGCTGTCAAAATCAGATTTGGCTTGGCGTCATCAATGCGCTTAGACAGTTCATTTGCGGCAAACCCGCCAAAAACCACGGAGTGGACCGCGCCGATCCTCGCGCAAGCCAACATGGCAAAGACGGTTTCCGGTATCATCGGCATATAGATGATAACTGTATCACCCTGTTCAACGCCTTGCGCTTTTATCATCCCCGCTATGCGCGAGACATGGCTATGGAGGTCGGAATAGCTATAGCTGGTCTTTGTACCCGTCATGGCACTATCAAAGATCAAAGCCGTTTTTTGGCCCCGCCCGGCGAGCACATGGCGATCTACGGCATTAAAACACGTGTTTAATTTACCACCATCAAACCACTGGGTGAAAGGCGGCGCATCATTATTAAGCACGCGATGGGGCGGCACAGTCCAATCTAACTGTTCTGCGGCCCAAAGCCAGAATTCTTCAGAATTTGCGGCTTCGACGGTCATATCAAATGGAGTCGGTATAGAATGAATTTTCCCCATAATATTATCCTTATTGTGAATTTATGGGTGAAGATTTTTCAAACGACAATCAATACAGACGCAAATCTCATCCGCGCAATGGATATTCCCAAAAATCAAAATACTAGGGGGTATTTATGCGAAATACGCATAATGTTATGGATATAAGACAATGTAGACATTTTGTAGAGATCGTTGATCAGGGCTCTTACTCGAAAGCCGCGCTCTCCATTCCGATCAGCCAATCTGCGCTGACACGGAGCATTCAAAAGTTAGAATCCGATCTGGAAACGAAATTACTCGACCGCACGACACGTGGCTTGAGCCTTACGGGCGCGGGCAATCGATTTTACGCGCGCGCCAAATTCATTCTGCGTGAATTTGAGCAGGCGAAAGCCGAAATCAAAGGCTCACGTGATGAACCGCTATCTGTTTCTATGGGCATCGCGCCGCTATTTACCCGAAATATTCTCCCAGAGGCGCTTTTGAAATTGCAAGCTGGCCGACCAGATATCGATATTCAAATTAAAAGCGCCCTCTTTCCAAACCTGATCAAGGGGATCTCGAATGGGGATTTCGATTTTTGCTTTTCAAACCTTCCTTTTTCCAACCTCCCAGATCATATCAGTTTAGAACCGCTTTTTGATATCGACATCATCTTTATCGCCAGTCGCAACCATCCACTCGCAAAGGTCAAAAACATGTCCTTTCGAACCTTAAGCGAATATCCGTGGGCGGTTGTCGATGAACATCATTCCAATACGCTTTATGATTATATATTTACCGAACAAGGTGTCGGGCAGTCCCCCGTCAGGATAAAAACAAATTCGCTTAGCCTGTTAAAGTCGCTCGTCAAAAAACCACCCTATATTACCGTGTTACCGCATCATATGGTTCGGGATGAGATTGAACGCGGCGAGATCGTGAAACTCCAGCTAGAGGACTTTAACCTGACCCGCAAAGGCGGTTTGATTTACCGAACGGAACGCATAACCCACCCCGGCGCAGAATACCTCATGGAGATTTTCAGAGAGCTCTGCGCCTAAGATCAATGGGATAGATATAGTTTAGAGTAACACCATAAACTATTGTTTTATAATACTTTTCCTGACCTATATCTTTGTCGCCACAATTGATTGCAGGAATGGATTAGAGGTCGGAGGGCCGTCACTCACTTCAAAGCCTGCCTTACGCAAAATGCCGAAAAAGTCGCAATGGACAAAGCCAACTGAATAGGGCTCGCAATTATTCTTCGAGTCAAAATCAATCAGGAAACGATAGGTCGGATCAAGTTTTTGTCCATAATTATTTGGAAAATCAAAAATCGAGAATGTGCCGCCCGGCCTTAGGACCCGATGCACTTCGGTGACGATTTCTTCTATCTTTTCTTCGGCGACCTCGTGGTAAAGCAGATAGGACAGAACCGCGTCAAAATGCCCATCCTCATAAGGCATATCTTCGGCCAGACATTGTTGATAGGTTACATCAATACCGCGTTCCGTCGAGCGGTAATGGGCATATCGCAAGAGGCGCAAAGACACATCAATCCCGGTAATTTCAGCCTCGGGATTTAAAATCTTAAGCTCATTCGAAGCTTGGCCGACGGAACAGGCTAGATCGAGAATGCGGTCGCATTTCCCCTCTGGCTTGGTTGTCAGGCGCGCCAGTTCTTTGTGTAACTCATCTTGATCATTTGTACCTTCATAAAAGACCATGGTCCCGTAATGATAAACCACACCCGCCAAAGGATCATCCGTATAGCCGCCAGGCTGAAGATGGATTTCTTGGCGCGTATAATTCGGTATTTCAAAATCGCCATCATAGATCAGCTTGCCCGGGCCTTTTGTCTCAGCTGCGTCCATTTTTGCGATCTCAGTCTCGGCATCAACAAGAAAGCCCTCGCGGGTTTGACGCCACATCATTTCCTGCTGGGTCCGCAACATTCTTTGCCAGGTTAGCGTCACCGGCGCTTTGCGATATTCGCGCTTAATATCCTCAATATCATCAGTCTCAGCGTCTGGCTTATGCTCAGCCTTCCAACTCTCATAACGCTCAGCACCACCCGCCGCCAAAACCGGAAACATTTTCTGGATTAGCATTTTTCGAAAGCTCTGTACATATTCCAAATAGGCTTCATCATCGACGCGCGGTGGACGTGGGAGCAATCCAATATGACCTCTACTCATAACCAATCTCCTTTAGTCTTTAATGTCACGAAGTGATGGTGCATTTGCGTCTTGTGCCACTTGATCATCTGGCCGACGCAAAAAGCTTCTGAAAATTCTATTGACCATTTCATCGCGCTCCAGTGATTTTTCAGAAAGTTCCGCCTCATCCGGTATATGCGCCGCAATCAGACTTTCGGCATCAATACCTTTGGATTTCAGGATTTTCTCAAGGATGATCTGTCGATTTCGGATTGTCCAGACAGAGGCCGAAAGCTCAACGACCGCATCCATAAGGTTGTCGATGACAACATTATCAAAATATTGGCGTCCCGGCCCGTATATTTCAATCCCAAGATCCGGGTCTATTTTATCTAGCTCGCTCATCTTTACGTTCTCTTTTCTCAAACCAATTTCATCAAAGCTGCACATTGGCAGGGTCAAATTTAAAAATACCAAGCGCGTCCTCATCCCGACGCGGCGCGTCTCTTAAAACATAAGGATCAAAGCTCTGCATACGCGCTGTCCCAGCGTTAGACTCAGCTTGTAAAAATGAAACCCGCTCGTGGCGGATATCATTATACCGGTTTAGGGCTTCGGCTTCATCCGCATAGGTTAAAAAGCAACGCGCCAAAACAACTGAATCTTCAATGGATGAAGACGCGCCCTGGCCGAACCATGGCAACATCGGATGCGCCGCATCTCCAATCAGGCCTATATTGTCTTTGGTCAGGCTTGTGAGCGGGTCTCTGGAAAACAAGCCCCAGCGAAATAGATTGTCAGATGGAAGCGCCCCAATCAGCGCCTGAACATCCTCTGTATATCCATCAAACGCCTCGATAAGTTCATTGATCTCTGCGCGGACCATCCAACCCTCTTCCGTCCAGTGTTTGGCTTGGGCAAAGGCCACAATATTGACCAAGGCTTTATCGCGTATGGGATAGGTCACAAAGGTTCTGGCGGGTCCCACCCAGACACGTGAGACGTAATCCGTGAATTTCGCTGGGACTTTATCCGCGTCAACCAAACCGCGCCACGCCATTAGATTTGTAAATTCCGGATCGCCACTCTCAAAGGCCTTATCCCGCAGGACGGATTTTAGCCCGTCCGCGCCGATGACGACCTCGGCTTGAACGCTTTCACGCCCGTCAAAGATCAGCTCATATCCATCAGCGGTTTCGACGACATCGATCAAGGTGCAATTTAGCGAAATCGCATTGGGGTCGAGGGCCGCGACCCGTCTAACGAGTTCCGCATGGAAATCAGCGCGGTGGATTTGAAAATATTCGCCTTTAAATCGGTCTAGATCTGTCTCCCGGTCTATGCAGACAAGCTCTTCATTGGTTTCGCCGTGGAAGACGTAATTTTTCAGAGGCCGGTTAGAGTGCTCATCCATAAAGTCTAACAAGCCTAAATAGCCAAGACCTTTGGACGCATTGGGGGATATTGAAAGTCCGGCCCCAACCTCACCTAATTCAGGGGCTTGTTCATATAGGCGCACTTTGCGCCCACCTTGCAAAAGCCCCAAAGCCAAAGTCAGGCCACCAATACCAGCTCCAATGATATGAATTGTCTTGTCAGTCATATGTCTTGTTACGGGTGATATTCACCATCGAACCCAAAGACATCATCCCTGTTTGGCTTTAATCGGCTGGCGATTAGCACTGTAGAAAATGTCAGCGGGCCTTGTTGATTTAGATATCGGCGAGGCAGGAGGATTTATGGCTGGCGTAAAGAGCGGGTTTAAACAAAACACCCCTTATGCGTGGTGTGTTGTCGCCATATTATGCCTTGCCTCTATCCTAGGCTGGGTAGACCGACAAATTATCAACTTGCTTGTCGGACCTATCAAAGAAACGCTCGGGATTAATGACACGCAAGTCGGCTTATTACAGGGCCTCTCTTTTGCCCTGCTCTATGTCGTTGCCTCCCTGCCCATTGCGTGGATGGCAGATACCGGAAAACGCACGCTGATTATTTCTATCGGTATTATCTGTTGGTCACTCGCCACATTTTTCTGCGGCCTCGCGACAAGTTTTCTTATTATGTTTTTGGCGCGCATGATGGTCGGGCTAGGCGAAGCCACATTAGCGCCATCTGGCTATTCCTTATTGAGCGATTATTTTTCCAAAGACCGCGTCGGGATTGCCATTAGTCTTTTCACGGGATGCGGGTTTTTAGGCGCGGGTCTTGGGTATATTATTGGCGGGAAAATTATAGGCTATTTTAGCCAATCTGAGCACTATATCCTCCCCATTATTGGACAAGTCGAACCTTGGCAAATCACCTTTATGGTCGTTGCCGCACCCGGCCTCATATTACTTTTACTCATGCAATTTGTAAAAGAACCGCCAAGGCAATCCATCTTGAAAACCCCGGAAACATCGAAAGATATTCTGAGTTCTTTCAAAACGCTTTTCGCCTATATTTTGACAAATAAGCGCTTATTTTTTGGTTTATTTGTTGGCCTATCGATCATGGCGGCGGCGACGCTATCTATCAATAATTGGATCCCCGAATATTTTATTCGCCAATATGGCTTAACGCCCCAAAAGGCCTCCGCCATGTTGGGGCCCATAATCATGATCACAAGCCCAGGGGCCGTTTTCATCGGCGGGTTACTTGCAAGCCTATTGATGAAGCGCGGTATTGGTCACGCCAATTTATCTCTTGCGATTACATCTGTTTTACTGGCCGCTTGTTTTGCCTATCTATTTACAAAGGTCGAAACGCTAGACATGGCGATAAAATTCCTCATCCCAACCCTGTTCTTTGGGGCCCTACCGTTTGGATGTGGGACGGCGACCTTGCCTTTGGTAGCACCCAACCGATTAAGAGCCCAGATTGTGGCCGTCTATCTTTTGATCGCAAATCTCCTTGGCAACACAATCGGTCCTGCGGGGGTTGGGTTGGTAACAGATTATATTTTCAAGGACCCTTCCCGTCTGGGCGACTCCATTTCGGTTGTGGCGCCGCTCTTATATCTGACTGGCGCGCTAATCGCCCTCATGGCTGTTAAACCCTATGACCAAATCATCCGCAAAGATCCGTCTATCGCCTGACGAATGGTTTTAGCGTGAACCTTAAACAAAGTTTCCGACGTATTAATCCTAGCTAACAGCTAAAAGAGAGTCTTTATGCCCCTTGCAGATATCCCCCAATCCGCTTCCAAATTTCTGGAAAAAGCGCACACACATTTTGTCAATGGATCACCCATGACGTCATCTGGAAAGACACGGATCGATGTCGTCAATCCAGCGACGGGTCAAATCATATCTCAGATCGCGGATGCGACCAAAGCGGATGTAGACGCAGCCGTTGAGGCCGCGCGCCGCGCCTTTGAAGGTCCCGATTGGCGCGACATGAAGCCCGCCATGCGCGCCTCACTCCTGCATAAATTTGCGGACCTGATTGAACAAAACGCCGATGAGTTAGCCTATCTTGAAGTGTTAGATGGCGGCAAACCTCTTGCCATGGCCAAACCGGTCGATGTTATGGCGACCGTAGGCGCCTTTCGATATTACGCTGGCTTGGCCGATAAAATTCAAGGCACGACCCACACGACGAATATGCCGGGTGAAAATCACGTCTTCACCCTACGCGAACCCATTGGGGTTGCCGCTCTGATTGTACCTTGGAACTATCCACTTGTCATGGCAGGTATGAAATTGGCCCCGGCACTCGCAGCAGGCTGTAGCTGCGTGCTTAAACCCGCAGAAGACACATCAATTACGGCTTTGCGTTTGGCGGAACTCGGGAAAGAAGCCGGACTTCCAGATGGCGTTTTCAATGTCATTACAGGCTATGGGCGCAAGGCTGGCGCTATGCTGGCAGAACATCCCGGTATCGACAAAGTCGCCTTCACGGGCTCGACCCAAACCGGTAAAGCCATTGCAGATGCGGCAAGGTCAAACCTCAAAAAAGTCACATTGGAATTGGGCGGAAAATCACCAAATATCATTTTTGACGATGCGAATTTGGAAAAAGCCGTTCCAGCCTCTGCCATGGGTGTTTTCTTTAATTCCGGGCAGGTCTGCACAGCCTCATCTCGTCTTTATGTTCACGAAAAAATCTATGATCAATTTATCGACTCCATGGCCGCTTTTTCAAAAACGCTTAAAGTTGGAAATGGTCTGGATATGGAGGTCATGTTGGGCCCGCTTGTCTCAGCCAGACAATTTGAGCGCGTCTCTGGCTATATTCAAACAGGCAAGGACGAAGGCGCAGATATTGTTTGCGGTGGACACGGGGTAGGTGATGAAGGGTTTTGCTTTGCACCGACCATAATCGGCAATACAAAAAATGATATGGTCGTCTCGCGCGAAGAAATTTTCGGCCCTGTTGTTGTGGCACAAAAATTCTCAAACATGGACGAGGTCATCGCTCTCGCCAATGATACGGAATATGGTCTTTCATCCGCTGTCTTCACGCAAGATATCTCACGCGCGCACCTCATGGCCAAGCGTTTAAAGGCCGGGCAAGTCACCATTAATCATTGCGGTGCGGCCGATTGGGATGTTCCAATTGGGGGCTATAAACAATCCGGATGGGGGCGAGAAAATGGCTTTGACGGGTTGGAAAATTATTTAGCCAAGAAATCCGTCTTTATCTCGCTCTAATGACCGAGAAACATTACGATATCGGCGATGCGGATATTTATACCCGCACATTAGGGCAAGGCGAGCCTGTCTTCCTTGTGGCAGGTCTGGGTGGTCGACATCAATTTTGGCAAAATCAATGGGACGTGCTCGCACAAGATTTCAAAGTGATCCTGCATGATCACCGCGGGGTCGGGAAGTCGACGCCGGATAAAACCGTATTGGGCGCTAAACATATGGCGGATGATCTGATCAAGCTCATGGACGCTATGGACATTCCGCAAGCAACCATAATTGGCCATTCAACCGGCGGGGCGATTGGCCAACATATCGCGCTTTCATATCCGGACCGCTTGGCTAAGCTTGTCATGAGTTGCTCATGGGCGGGACCGGACCCCTATTTTCAAACCCTATTTCAAACCCGCAGGCAGGTGCTGATATCCTGTGGCCCGGAGGCCTATTATCTGACGGGCACCTATCTCGCGACACCTGCGTGGTATTTACAGAGCCGGATAAAATCGACCCGGTCTTTCCTCGCGGATCGGATGGATAATTTCCCAGGTCTTGAGGTTGAGCTTTCGCGTCTCTCCGCCGTCATGTCCCATGATCTGCGATCCGAGATTCCAAAGATCAAACATGAGACATTGGTTATTGGGACACCCGATGATCAGATAACGCCCGTTGGATTTTCCGAAGAACTTGCAGAAAAAATTCCGAACGCAGATTTGCATCTTTTGGGTAAAGGCGGGCATTTCTGCCCAATGAGTAATAGCGAAGCCTATAATAGGGCCGTGCTGGATTTTCTAAGCTAGGAGGACAGAATGAAGTCTCTCGTGATTGGACCCGATGAGGGTGAAAGCTGGTGGCAACCCCTACCCTCGCGTGGCTATGTCAGCACCTATATAACGCCGGAAACTAACCCCTATCATGACTTTAGTTCGGGCGTGCAAGTCATGCCTCCGGGTGGCCAAGTTCGTGAACATGGGCATATGGTTGGTCATGAACTTATTCATATTACCAAAGGGCGCGGCGTGGTCACAATAGAGGGTGTGCAGCATGAAGTTGGTGAAGGCTCCACCGTGCTTTTCGCGCATAATGAAACCCATATTATTGACAATACGGGCGATGAAGATCTGCATATGTTTTGGGTCTTCTTACCGCCTAAATTAGAAGAATGGTTCCGCGCCATCGGAAAAGCCCGAACGCCGGGTGAGCCTATGCCAGAGGCGTTTGCACGACCGCCCAATACAGAAGAGGCGATGGAATTTCAGAAATTCGTCAAGCCAAAAAGCTAGCTATGAAAATCATTACTGAGTCAATGGTCGAAACATATTTGACCATGCCCATTTGTATCCAGGCCATGAGAGACGCGATGATCTCTGTATCCAATGGCGATACGAATTTGCCGATCCGGCAATATATGACCATACCGGGCGTCAAAGGAAAAATGGCTTTAATGCCTGGCACAATTGGAACGCCCAATTGTTACGGCATTAAACTTGTTTGCAAATATGAGCGCGAGCATGACAGCCCTTTTGGGACACATGTCGGCATGGTTCTGGTTTTTGACACGGAATCTGGCCTGCCCCTCGCCATGATTGAAGGCTCGTCTTTGACGGGTATTCGAACGGCCGCAGCGAGTGCCTTGGCAACAGACCTTATGGCGAGACAAGACTGCAAAACCCTCGCCATTATCGGCAATGGCGAACAAGCCAAACGCCATATCCATGCCATGCTAGCGGTTCGCTCGCCCGAGAGGATCGTGGTTTGGGGACGCGATCCGAAACGCGCAAAAGCTTTTGCAGATAAAATATCAAAAGATATTGGTCGCAGGGTTCAAACATCAGATGATCTGGAGAAGACGGTCAAACGGGCTGATATAATTTGTACGACAACGGCGGCTAAAACCCCTTTCCTCAAGGGCGCGTGGGTACAGGCCGGAACCCACATCAACCTCGTCGGCGCCGCAATCGCCAGCAGTTCAGAGGTCGATCATGATGTCGTGACACGCGCACGTTTTGTGACCGATTATAGGCCTGCGGCCATGGCGGCGGCTGGAGAGCTTCTCAATGCCATCGAGGCCGGGCTGGTGAGCGAAGATCATATTGTAGCTGAGATCGGAGACATCGCGGCAAACCGAATAAAGGGGCGTGTGTCTGATCAGGACATAACGGTCTATAAATCACTTGGGGTCGCGGCCCAGGACCTGGCCGCTGGCTATGTCCTCTACGACCAAGCCGTGCAAAACGGGTTCGGCCAAGACGTAAATCTCTTAGACGCCTAAGCCGAAAAATCCTTGAACCGGGCTAACATCTCCGGCGTGCCCAACATGGCATTAAAATCTGGACCTGAGATCGGATAGCCTTTGGCTGGTAAAGCCGGATTATCTTTGAGCCCGGTCATGGCCATTTGTAAGGTCTTGCCGACCGATAAAATCGCATCACCCGGAAAGAGTGCGATCGATACGCCAAGAGCCTCTAACTGCTGCGCTGATTTCAATTCCGTATTGCCGCGCAAGAGATTGAATAAAACGGGCACACCGTCTGCCACATCGATAATGGTTTTGACATCTGCTTCGGTCGTCAGACCTTCCGCAAATAATATATCCGCGCCTGCCTCCCGGTAAAGCCCGATCCGGTCGACGGTTTGGGAAAGCGGTTCTGAAAATGGACTGTCTGTTCGGGCACTCACCAATATATCACCGCGCCGATCATCGATCATAGCTTTGATTTTATCTGCCATGGTTTGGGGATCGACCAAGGGACGCCCTTTCAAATCATTGGCGGGGTTTATCGGTAGTTGATCTTCCATTTGTATCGCCGCCGCCCCTGCCTTTTCCATGAGGCGTATTGTGCGGGTTGCATGGGCCGCATTGCCAAAGGCACTATCGACATCGACAAGGACCGGGATATTGATACGGTCTGTGACCCGCATACAGGCATCAGCCATTTCACTCATTGTGACCAGACCGACATCCGGCTGACCCAATTGCGAATAAGACACGGCCGAGCCAGAGAGAAAGAGAGCTTCATGACCTGATTGTTCGGCAATCAAACCCGATAATGCATCGTAAATTCCCGGGATAACCAAGATGTTGTTTTGGCTTAAACGTGTTTTCAATTTCATTGAAAGGGTCATAATCAGTCCTTTATTTCGGCAAGCCCAATGCGCCCGGATTGATAATATTATCAGGGTCTAAATGCGTTTTCACCTGGTATAAGAGTTTCAAATTCTCATCGTGGCGATCCGCACTATAGGGATAGAGCTTTCCAATTTGGATGTTCTGCCCACCCGCTTTTCTGGCAAGGGTGATAAAGCGCGAAAGAAATGCATCAACCGTCTGACGCGCCGTGGGATTATCCGCATGGGTCTGCCAATCCGCTTGATAAAATTCTGGCGATATTTTTGTGTGAAACTCTGTCAAACTATCTGGCCAATAAAGAACCGGCTCAAACAGGCATTTATTCGTGCCAATAGCATTATAGATTTCTGCCTTTTCTATATTTGACGTTTCAAATTTTGGTACGAATTCTTCGCATAGCGCTCGGTAGTCTTTGAGAAAGGCCTTTAGTTGGCTCGGTGGTAAAATCGTATGAAAGGGCAGTTGCCGAAACCCATCAAATCGGGTCACGGGTAGAGGCGGAAACCAATCTGCGCGCATTAATGAAATGGCGGCATTGGGTATTTCGTCGCCATGCGTTTTCAAAATACCTCTAAGTAATTTTTCACGCCCAACCAGCAAGGATTTTGAGCGGCCTTCAACCAGAAAATGCGCCGTGAATTTGGCACGTTCAAAAACCCGTCGCCCGGCCAAAGCTATTTTCAGGCCTCTAAAAAGACCCGTTACCGGATCATGGGCCGTAGAGACAATCTGCTTTAATCGTTTCAAATCTTCTTTGAGGCCAGTCTTGCCAGATCTGATTTGCGCCGTCTCAGCATCCATACCGACAATAAAATTTGTTTCTTCTGTTCGGGCTGCCGCGAAAAACCCATCGCGTAATTTTTCTTCGCTCTCAAAAGCAAAGGAAACACCACCCGAATATTCTGGTCTCGGTTCGAGTTTAAGCGTGACCGCCGTTTTTATACCCAGCGCACCTGCATCTGCATTGAATAGGCCTGTCATATCCGGTCCATAAGCCCGCATGACAGGCAATGAATTGGCTTGGGCATCACTTCCCGTCACCAAAACATCACCAAGACCCGTCACCACCTCAAAGGATAAAACAGCCGATGAAGAGGTTTCAATTTTCGTGGAATTCGCATTGGCTGTGCCTTGCGACATGGACCCACCAATGGTCGCGGTGGCGCCCGAAAAAGGTCCCCAAAAAATCGCGCGCAATCCCTTTGCCGCCAAAGCTTGATCTAATGCCTGCCACGTACACCCGGCCTCGACGCTTACATAGAGATCATCTTCATTGATTTCTCTGATTTTATTTAACCCGCGCATATCAACTAGAATCGCGCCAGCTTTATTTGGAAGAAAGGTCTTTGAATAAGACATCCCGCCTCCCCGGACGAATATTGAGCGTCCGTATAATCTCGCCAGTTTTACAATATCCGTTACATGGGTGAGCGTTTCGGGCATGACGACCACATCTGCGATTTGGCCAGTCTCATATAGGTCCTGAGACAATAAATCTCTGCTATGTTGATCTTGTACAACATTGTCGGCGCCCAAAAGGACCACCAAGTCCTTTATGAGGTTTTTTGCTTTAGCGGCCATAAGGTCAGAATTTTATATAACGGCGCAGACCGTTTTAAGCTCGAGATAGCTATCAACAGCCTGATGCCCACTATCACGGCCCCAGCCGGATTGTTTCATCCCGCCAATTGGCAGGCTGGCATCATACATAGAATGACAATTAATCCAGACTGTACCCGCCTTGATATCGGCCGCTAAACGATGCGCCATAGAGAGATTTTCCGTCCAAACACTAGCGGCAAGACCATATTGACTATCATTGGCGAGCTCTGTCACCTCATCAATGCTCTCAATCGGCGTACAGACAATAACGGGGCCAAAGACCTCTTCACGAACAATCTCCATATCTGAGCTTACATCAGAGATGACGGTGGGTTGGAAGAAACAGCCTTTATCGCCGATCCGGCTTCCGCCCGTCCGAATAGTCGCGCCTTGTTTCTTGGCGCGATCAACAAAACCCTGGACGGCTTTTAATTGCCTTTCACTGACGAGTGGCCCCATTTGACAGCTTGGATCAAGTCCCGGCGCCAATGACATCCCTTCAGCGATGTTTACTATGCCGCTAACGACTTTTTCATAGACGCTTTTGTGGACATAGAGACGCGAGCCCGCAACGCAGACTTGTCCGCCATTAAAGAAAATCGCATTAGCCGCACCCGGAATGGCCAGATCCAGATCTGCATCCGCCATAATCACGACGGGAGACTTTCCGCCGAGTTCCAATGAGACCTTTTTTAGATTGCCTTTAGCGGCCTCTAAAATGGCCCGCCCTGTCGCCGTTGATCCCGTAAAGGCGACCTTGTCGACGCCTGAATGAGAGGCCAAAGCCGCCCCTGTTTCTGCGCCTAAGCCCGTCACAACATTTAACACGCCTTCTGGGAGTCCAGCTTCAACCATTAGCTCAGCTAGTCTGATAGCCGTCAGCGATGTGTCTTCAGCGGGTTTGAGCACAACCGTGCATCCAGCCGCCAAAGCGGGCGCTAATTTCATTGCGGTCAAAACCAAAGGGGAATTCCAAGGAACGATCGCGGCCACGACACCAATAGGTTCTTTGCGTGTATAGGCAAAAATCTGTTTGCCTTCAGGTTGATAATTAATCGAGGTCGGAATGGTCGTGCCTTCTATCTTGGTGGTCTCACCCGCGAAATAACGGAATTGTTCAGCCGCGCCTGGAATCTCCGCCCAACGCCCAACATAAAGCGGCTTGCCTTGATCCAAGGTCTCAAGCTCAGCAAGTTCATCAATATTGGCTTCGATAAGCTCTGCGATCTTCCACAAAATCTTACCGCGCTCATTCGGTGTCATCTGTGACCATGGGCCTGATAGGGCTTTTCGTGCAGCCGAGACGGCTTTATCAACATCATCAGAGGATGCACTTGGAATTTTAGCCAACACCTCGCCGTTAGAAGGATCAACAGACTCAAAGGATTTTTTGCCTTTGGCTTCTATCCATTTACCATCGATCAAAAGCTTGATTGGCTTATTCAGAAACCCCTGAGCCTTATCGGATAAAGTCGCGATATTATCGAAATTAATGCCCATCATAATCCTCCTAGTCTCAGCTCTTTATGCCTATTTCACACCCATTGATCTCAAAACCAGCGCCTATTCGATTGGCGAATAGTCTTTCGTGAGCCCGAAAACGGAACATGACCCATTAGAAAATAAGCCTAATGCCCAGCCCAAGACCAATCAATATGAAAGCCAAAAGGCAATAAAAAATTCTATCCGTTTTTACCTTGCGGCGTTCTAGCTCTGTGAACGAAATTTTCTCATTCTGACTGAGCCGAAAGGCTGGCTCGTCAATCAACCCGCCGCTTAATCGGTGCAACATCATTTGCGACAGCATTTTCACCAAGGACAGGTTAAAGCGCCAGGGCACATGATTATACTGATAGGGGAAGACGGTTTTAACGAGGCGCACCAAAGCCTTTGCTTCAGGCAGTCTAGCGGTTTCATATGAGTTGCACGCTGCCTCTATGTCATCGGGGGTGTTTTCCAAAAATTGAGAAAATTCGAAAACATCTTGTAAGGCAGAATTCACGCCCAGCCCGAGATCAGGCGGAAAACTATGCGCGGCATCACCAATTAGGATAAAATTCGTCTGAGCTTCTGCGTCTCCCAGCCTCGCATGAATGTGGGGGCAATATTGCGGATCGGGGAATTTTCCGGGTCTGTACTCTAAAAACCCGTTCATCACCCCGTCTGGAAACACCTCATCTATATCGAGTTGTGGAAAGCCGGTTTTTAGGTAGGCTTTAAAGGCATGTTTGGAGTCGATCTTCCAAAGCTCATGCGTATCCGGCAAAATTATATTGGCCGTACGTTGTTCTGTTTTGCGCGCGACAGGCAATGAAAATAGCGAAAGTTTTTGATTAAACGCCTTATAG
>CAYTLJ010000036.1:5424-21218 GCA_964438555.1 uncultured Algimonas sp. | reverse complement strand
ATATAAGGAGTCGCCGCGAACGCAAGTAAGCGGATCAATCCGAAGGATTGAACCTAATCTGACCTTCGGTCAGAATATTTGATCCGGTGGATCAAATATAACGAATCGCCGTGACCGCAAGGGAAGGGATCAAACCACAGGATTGAAAAAACTGCGTATGGTTAACTAAATATGAATCATTCCTTTAGAAGACATGTTAAGGAGAATCATTATGCTAAATACGATCGGATATGAAGGCGCATCACTAGTTGATTTTTTGGACACACTTGAAGCAGCCGAAGTCCAAGTCTTAGTTGACGTTAGAGATCGTGCTCAGTCGCGAAAAAAGGGTTTTTCAAAAACTGCTTTATCAAATGCCCTTTCCGAACGCGGCATTCGCTATGTTCATTTCAGAGAACTTGGCGACCCCAAAGAAGGAAGAGAAGCCGCCAGAAAAGGCGACTGGAAAACATTTGATAAGATTTACAGACAAGTGATGTTGTCGGATTCGGCAAAAAGCGCAATTTCTTCTATCACCAATATAATTAAGTTAGAAAACGCATGTCTCTTATGTTATGAAAGAGACCATACATCCTGTCATAGAAAATATATCTCCGATCATATTGATCAAAATACTGGCTCAAAGACCAGACATCTTGGAGTTAGGAAAATCGCTAAAGCTGCATAAGGAAATACATGCCACAAAAAGATAAATGTCTTATTTTAATTAAAGCAAACCCTCATTTAAGTAGTAATTATTTTGAAACCGTGTGCTGTGCAGGCGTTGGGGAAGATGGCCTCTGGCGCAGACAATATCCAGTGTCTTTTAGGATTTTGGATGATGCTCAGAAGTTCGGTCGCTGGTCATGGATCGAGTATGAATTCATCTCACCAAGAGATGATGATAGAAAAGAAAGTCAAAAAGTTCAGGACAACTCAATAACAGTTCTTGGAAAAGCAAAACAACAAACTCGCGAAAGTGCTCTCCAAAGACTTACATATCAGAGCTTTAGGAAACCTGAAGAAAATCAAGACTCATTAACTCTCATAAGACCAACCTCTTCGGAATTTTATTGGACTGAACGAACGTTAGATGAGTTAAATAAAGCTTCTGAAAAACATGCGTCAATAGCAAACCAAATGTCTTTATTTTCTAAGGACGCCAAACCATTACCGCAATGTCCATACAAATTTCATATGCGTTGGATCGATGAAGATGGAAGGGTTGGTAATTATGTATGTGATGATTGGGAAACGTCCGCAACATTTTTCAATCGAAGAAGGTCCATGAGATCAGAAGACTTGGCCCTCGAATCTATGAGTGATACTTTCAATCATGAATACCCTCAAAAAGGTATGGTTCTCGCCTTTAGCACACATAGTAGAAGAAATTGGCAGTGGCTTCTTGTGGGAATAATTCGTTCGGATTTACCAAAATCAGACCTGCTGCTTTGATATCTCAACCCTATCCGGCACCTCCCCCATATCGGACCACGGCTCTGACCGGATAGTGATCTGATCCAATATCCGGCAATACCTCTGACTCGACCCCATCCCAATCCTCACCAATCATGATATGATCAATAACAAGCCTAAGGCCGGGTTTGGTTGCGTCCCACGTTGAAATCCATTTTGGACTCCCTACCCGACGTCCCGGAATATCTTCAAATTTAGGTTCCCACGGCGTCATATTAAAATCACCAATAAGGATAAAGTTATGACCATCGCCGATTTCTGATTTGACTTGATTCAACATCCGATCTCTAAACTTCATTCTGTCCCGCGTAACTGGCATCATCGGATGAAGCACGAAAATCGAAACCGCCTCACCCGATGACAATGGATAAGACAATTTCAAAAATATACGGGGCGCATATTTTGATCCTTCAGAATTAACCTCAAATTTCGTCGCAGGTGGAATATCTGTTTTGGATATGACTGCCATTGCATTTCCCAGACGCTCACCAAGCTCAGTCCTATCAAAATATTGGATGAAGCCGTGATTAGGATATGTCCGTGACAGATCATCCGCTGAAACCTCACTTGGGATATCCTGAACTATGATCAAATCTATGGAGTTAGTATTGTCCATCTTCGCGAGCCTGTCCAAAGCCGTCAAATCATGATGAAGATTTGCGGATATTATTGAAATGCAATTTTCAGCACATGGCACCGCATCAGGCGTTACATATTTATCAAAGGTTATGAAGGGAAACAAAGCGAGGCCTGACCAAAAAAGGAGGCTATAAAACTCTACTCTCCAGATAAAATAAGCCAGAATAAGCATAAATGGCGTAATTATGATAAGGGACGGAAGAAAGCTGGCAAATAGAGCAAAAGGCCAATTGGGTTGAAAATATTCAATATGAGATATGGCGGTCACCACCAAAATCAAATTGAAAATAATTAGGCCAGGCTTCAAAACTTTTGAGACGCGCATTTGATTCATCAAAATTTTGCCTCCCTATAGAGTCTTTTTTCGATTTGGACTATAACAAGTCTTATGGTTTGAACTACAAAAATCAAAGTTCTCTTCCCTCCCCCTTAAACAAATTTTCACCATACCGTCACACGTCGCCTTAAATAAGTCTGATTTATAAAGTTCTCCTGTAACCCTCTCTGGGCGGGGTAATCGGGAGAGTTTTGTGTCGTTAAAACGGTTTAAGTCTGGTCTTGCAGGCCTCATTCTAAGTTCAATCTTAATCGCCTGTGGTGGGTCTGGGGGTAGCTCAAGCCCGACACCATCCACGCCGCCTACGGGGGGACCACCGCCTGCACCAGTCCCTGAGGCCAAACCGTTTACCAATCTTGAAACCCGTGCAGAAGCGTCGCGTTTTTTAATCCAAGCTGGTTTTGGTGGAAGTGACGCCGAGATTGACGCGCTAGTCGATACAGATGCAGCCGATTGGATCGCCGCTCAGATGTCGATGCCTGCAACGAAAACCTTTGACGCCATGCTTGCCGCCTATCCAGACCCTCAAGATACCGACTTGCTGCATAATTCTATGCTTTATACAAATCTCTTAAGCGCAGATGATGTTTTGCGCCAAAGAATGCTTTTTGCGCTATCGCAGATTTTTGTAATTTCAGATAATAATTTTTTCGATCGTGGGCACACAACAGCGCATTATACGGATATTTTGACAGATCATGCATTTGGCGATTACCGGACATTGCTTGAAGAGATTACCTATTCGCCAGCTATGGGACGTTACCTCACCTTTTACCGTAACCGCAAAGGTGATGCGGAAAGCGGGCGAACGCCAGATGAAAATTATGCGCGAGAAATTTTGCAACTCTTTTCAATTGGTCTTGTCGAGTTAAATCAAGACGGAACGGCCAAGACACCGATAGCTGAAACTTATAATAATGACGATATTTTTGGACTCGCGCGCGTCTTTACCGGCCTTTCTGGGGCTGGCACGAGTTTTTCCTATCATGATCAGGACGAAGATTGGTTCCGGCGTCCCTTGCAAATGTATGATGATGAGCATTCCCCGCTTGAGAAAACATTTTTAGGCACAACAATCCCAGCAGGTGCCTTAGGAGACGCCTCAATTTCTCAAGCGCTTGATACGATAACCTCGCATGACAATGTCGCTCCGTTTCTCTCGCGTCAGTTAATCCAGCGTTTTACCGCGTCTTCGCCCTCCGCGGATTATGTGGAACGCGTGGCCGATGTTTTTGATGCGGGTCAATTTACGGCCCCCAATGGCCGTGTTTTTGGTACAGGCCAACGCGGCGATTTCGCCGCCGTCATTGCGGCCATTCTTTTGGATGAGAGCATGCATGATGACATCCAAACAGCGACAGAGGGCAAGCTACGCGAACCCGTCATAAAATTTGCCCATTATAATCGGAGTTTCGATGTCTCAAATATTGATGTCGCCAATGAAGGGTTTTTATATGATACGAGCGATCCGAATGAAAAATTGGGTCAACATCCTTTTCGAAGCCCCTCTGTTTTTAATTTTTATCGGCCCGGCTATATCGCGCCTTTAACCGAGTCAGGCGACGCCGGATTAACGGCACCAGAATTTCAAATTGTCAATCAAGGGTCCGCCCTCGGCTTCTCGAACTTCATGACTTATTTCGTAATTTTACCTGCCGAAGACCCAGTGAGTTTCCCACGGTTTCAACCTGATTTTTCTGCTGAGATTGCTTTGGCAGATGATCCTCAGGCCTTGATCGATCATCTAGATATAAAACTCGCTGGCGGACACCTCTCAGACGCGACCAAATCCGAGATCGTCGATGCGGTCACGACCTTAGAAATTGACCCAAGTAATATTGAGGCTGACCGTCTGGACCGCGTGCAACTGGGTGTGATCATGATGATGTCTTCCGGCGCATTTTCGGTTTTGAATTAGGAGAGATTGACATGACATTTTATAATCGCAGACAATTTCTCACCCGCTCAACCCTTGGCTTTGCAGGCGCAACCCTCGGCCTGTCTATGCTCGCGGGATCTCCCGCACGTGCCGCTAATACAGGCGGATATAAGGCGCTTGTGGGAATCATGTTAAAAGGCGGGATTGATAATAATGATACAATCCTACCCTATGACCAAGACAGCTATGACGCTTTGCGGGCACTTCGGAGCGGTATCTTTGACAGTCACAATGTTAATGATCTTGCAAGCTCACGTCACCGCGACAATCTTTTGCAATTAAATGTCGGGAATGCGGCTCAATTTGGTGGTCGTCAATTTGCTGTTCCCAGAGAACTCGAATCGATACGGGATATGTTTAATTCGGGTGAGCTAGCGGTCGTCGGAAATGTTGGCCCCCTACTCGAGCCCGTCACGCGAACCGATATTGAATTAGGCAATGCCAACCTACCGCGGGCCATATTCTCACATAATGATCAGCAATCCACATGGATGGCTTTGGGGACTGAAGGCACAAGAGCCGGTTGGGGTGGACAATTTGCCGATGCCGTCATTCGCTCGGACCAAAGTGTAAATCCACTCTATTCGGCCATAACAGCCACCTCTCCAGATGTTTTTCTGGCCGGCGAAACGGCGCAACCTTTCCGTATTCCGGAAGTTGGTCGCGACCTTCGGATCGATGCCGCGACACGGCGGTATATGTTGGGATTTGGCGATGATGCAGATGCTGCACGCGCGAGATTAGCAAGCTATTTACAGCAACAGGATTTTGGAGATCACGGCAATATTTTCCGGCGCGATACAGTAGCGAAATCCGGCCGTGGCATTAATAATTCGATTGATTTTTCCGAGCGCGCAAACGCCGCGACCCCGCTGGCCACCCTTTTCCCTGAGACCTCTTTGGGACGTCAATTAGGTGGTGTAGCCCAAGCCATCTCACTTAGAGGCGAGCTATCAGCGCCGCGCCAGGTCTTTTACACCTCCCAAGGCGGCTATGACACACATGACACGCAAGGCCCGCAAATCTCCGCGCGTCAAGCCGAATTGGGCGATGCGTTGGCGGCCTTCCGTTCGGCCATGATTGAATTAGGTGTTTGGGATGACGTTATTATTTTCACCATGAGTGAATTTGGACGCTCTATGGTCGGCAATGGTGACGGCTCTGATCACGGTTGGGGTGGACATCACTTTGTCGCCGGAGGATCCGTTTCAGGTGGATCAATTTATGGCGATATTCCCGAAGTAGATCTCGGCCATCCGCAATATACAGATGAAAGAGGACGCCTTATCCCCACCACATCAATTGAACAACATGCGAGTGAATTGGGTCGTTGGTTTGGCTTGGACAATAGCGAATTAGCACAGATTTTCCCGAACCTCAGTCGATTTGATCAAGCTACGCTGGGGTTTGTTTAGGCCTAATTCGCACGCTTATTTGAGATGGGTCACGTCGGTAATTTTTAAGGATGCGCCGCCTTTGTTATCTGCGCCGTCACCAAATCAGGCGTCGAAAGATCTACACCTTCAATAACGCTCGCTTTAAAGACGGCTTCATTCACTTTAAACATCGTGCCCATAAGATGACGTCTGACCGTTGATGTCACTTTGGTGTTTGGGATGCGGTCCAAATAAATCCAGAGCGTATATTCCAGCGCGTAATCCCCTGCATTGGTGAGCGCCCAATCAAAGGATTTATTTTGATTGATCTTTATTGTGTCTTGACCCTTACAGGCTTCATTGGCCTTGGTGAACATATCGTCTATTGTTTCTTGAAATGCCGCAAATTCAGTTTCTCGAACAATTGGATCATTGCTAAAACTTGGATAGCCAATATTATATTTGTAAGCCTGTCTGATCCCCTCTGAGCTTGCGATACGTGAGAGATTATCAATTCGACTTTCAATAAAGCGGGTATTTCGCAGCAATGTACGGTGATTATTACGTACATCATAAAGTACGACATAAATTAATGTGACGCGCGCAATAATAAATTCGTCTTCATGTCCGTCAACGACGACGACGTCACCATCGGTTAAAATATCTGAATTTAGAATAATCAAACCGCTGACAATGTCTGGCGCCCAAATACCTGATGTGAAGGCCAAAAAGGCAATGAAAATACCGAAAATACCTGTCGTCTCTAAGAGGCTATCAGCCCCCCATATTTTGATAAGCGCATAGATAACTGTGATAACGGTAATGGCCAAAAGTACGATTGAAACCATGCGGGAATTGTAAGATTCGACATAGACGTCTTTGCCTTCAATTTTACGCGTTACACCAAATCGTTTTCGGGACAATGTACCTGCAAGACTGTATAAAAACACACCGCCATAAATAACCATCAGGCTAATACCCAGATTAATAAAATACCCCTTATAGCCATCCACAGATCCGCGCAGGGCAAAGTCAATTATATGAAATATGATGACCAGAAGATTGAGCCCCTGAAAGATCTTGACCTTTGACTTATTATCCTGTCCTGGCGCGATCAGATTTAAAATAGGGCGCGCAAGCACAAGCAAAAGGATATTCAAGAAGAAGAGAAAGCTCAGAAATGGGCGATCCCCTGAAACAAGCTCGTTCCATAATCCCTCAAAAAATTCCAATGTCAGCCTCCATATTGAAGCCTTGATAGCGAGCTCAGCTTATAATTGCCAGCACAGAGCCCTATTTCAGACAGGTAAGTTTTGAAAAAAAGTGGAAGATCGGGTCCTGACCCATCAAAAAAACTCGTTACGGCTGCTGCGTTCCCGCCCTGACCGGGTTGGCGAGGATGACGTCCAGGTCGACCTTCCACCGCTGCATGTAGCGAGGCTTTCACCATCCTACAAGAGGACGAGACATAAAAAAGCCCAGCCAAAGGCTGGGCAAAATCTAAAGGATGTGAAACTCAATCTAGAATTTACGCACGTAAGCAATCGAGTAAGTTTCAAGTGTTCCAGACGCTTCAAACCCATCTTCATCGATGTCTGCGTCTAGGAATGTGGCATCAAGACGAACGCCATTTTTCCCATCAAAAATATATTCGATGCCGCCACCAAAAGCAAAACCATCAAAATCAAAATCAAAAGAGTCGTTGAAACCATCCGCATCAACGCCTAATTGCGAGAAATGATAGCCGCCGCGTGCAAAAACGCTAAATTGATCGGTGATTGGGTAAGCACCTCGGACAAATCCGCCAATAAGGTAGTCGGCATTAATGTCGAGACCTAGGTCGTCATCACTATCATCGATGACTCCAAAGCTTCCCTGGCCTTCAACAGAGAAATATTGGTTAAATTGATATCCGACGCGACCTGTGATCGCAAAAGCATCAAATTCAACAGCATCGACACCGACATTAATATATACGTTATTATCTTGAGCTTGAGCTGCCGTTGTAAATGTAGAGATTGCAACAGTAGCGAGAGCTATTTTTATAAACTTCATGAGTTTACCCCTTTAATAAATCCAAAACTATTTTCGGATTTTCAAATAATCGCTTGCTTGGCGACGCGTGCGGGATAGAGGCTCAAAACCCCAAAAGACAATCATTTTTTGTTGCATTGATGAAACAAATAGAAGGAAAATATCGTGATGTTGCAAGATTGCAACAAAATTAGTAACCAATGTTACACAAGGGTTAATTTTCGGAAAAATTCTGATTTGTAATTGATATTTGCTTTCATATTCGGAACCCTTCACTGTTCTAAAATGGTCAAGCAAAATAATAAAATCAAAGCAGACTCTCCTATTCCTTTCGCCGGGGATCCGTTGAACTACGCCGAAGACAAGCGCGATCCAGAATGCTTGCAGGCTTTTGTCGCGCAAACCAATGCCCGAGCCATCTTACTCTATAAAGGTAAAATCGGTATTGGGAATGGCGGACGACCGCACCGGGTCCATCCGTCGGAATTAATAGGGCATAATCTCTATAATCCCGGTCCTATTTTTTTGGGCCTTGACGGTGAGCGACCTATTTTTGCAGCAAGCCTTTCTGACCCCGAAGAATTTTTACCTGAAGACAATTTTGTCGAACTTCGCGGTCTAGGCGGAAACCTACCACCTTCAGATCTAGCCATGGTCGGGCGAGCCAAATCCTTGTTTGACTGGCATCACACACACCGTTTTTGTGTGACCTGCGGACGCCAGACTATAAATAAGGATGGCGGTGCCAAACAATATTGCCAACATTGTCAGATTGAATCCTTCCCACGGATAAATCCCGTCGTGATCATGTTGGTGACAGATGGTGACCGGATTTTATTAGGCCGCTCACCTGGCTGGCCAGAAGGCTTTATGTCGGCCTTAGCTGGATTTGTCTCTCCAGGCGAAAGTCCGGAAGAAGCGGCCATGCGCGAAGTTGAAGAAGAAGCTGGAATCAAGACAAAAAATCCACGCTATATGTTTTCTCAACCCTGGCCTTATCCCTCTCAACTTATGATGGGTATCAGACTAGAAGCCGTGAACCGCGAAATTTCAGTGAATCAAGACGAATTGGAAGACGCGCGTTGGTTTACGCGCGAAGAGGTAAAGGCGGTTTTTGAAAAAAGAGGTGAGGCTTTTAAACGGCCCCCACGGACCACGATTGCCCATCAAATTATCAGAGCGTGGCTGGGCGAAGCGGATTAATCCGCAATCAAACCAGGCCAGTTTTGATCCCCAGAGACAATGAACTCTGCGCGGGTCTTATCCCATCTTTTCTGGATGCGGGAATTATAGTTGAAATAGAGACGTCCGTCTTCAACGGCCCAATATTTCGGATTGCCCGCCGCCAGCTTGCCTTGCGCGACCGCCCAGGCACAATATCCACCATATTGCGGTGCAAATTGCTCGGGATTCGCTAAAAACAAGTCTTTATTGGCCTGACTGAAAAAATACCAATCCGCGCCTTGAAAACGTGTCGAGAATTCGACCTTACCGTCTTGCGGTTTACCCGAAAAAAACGTGACGACATCCATGCCGCCAGCGGCAATATTATTGCGCCAACTCGTATGAACGGGATCAGAGGCCGCTTCTGCTAGAACCGGTGTAAAAAGCAATCCAGCTGCGAGTGTCGCAGAAAGTAGTCGTTTCATCATATGCAGAATATAAGGATTACCTAGGTAATTCTCAAGTCACGCGAAATCACGCTTTCGTTTGCCGGACGGCGTCCATGGGATAGGTCCCAAGATGGGTTATATTCTCAGAGAAAAAAGCAAGTTCATCCAGCGCATTTTTCATGGCATCGCTTTCAATATGGCCTTCAACATCTGCGTAAAATTGCGCCGCCTTAAAAGACCCGCCAACCATATAACTCTCTAATTTGGTCAGGTTTAAGCCGTTTGAGGCAAACCCACCCAAAGCCTTATAAAGTGCAGAGGGCACAGACCTAACTTTGAAGACAAAAGAACTCACACTTGGCACATCCAGCGCTGGAATATCAACGTCTTTGGCCAAAACAATGAAACGAGTTGTGTTGTGATCTGCGTCCTCAATATCAGATGCCAAAATATCAAGACCATAGGTTTGAGAGGCTAGTTTTGAGGCGACTGCTGCAACGGACTTGTCGCCCAATTCAGCCACTTTCCGCGCCGCACCCGCCGTATCGACGTCAACCTGGGGTGAAATCTTATTTTGGGTTAGAAAGCGTCGCACTTGACCCAGGGCCATATGGTGGGACCGCGCGACCATAACATCAGACAGTTTCGCGCCTTTGACCCCTAAAAGCTGGTGATGCACCGGCAGGTAGCGCTCACCAACAATCGACAACCCGCCCTCGGGTAAGAGGTGATAAATATCACTCACGCGACCTGCCACCGTATTTTCAACGGGAATCATGGCAAGGCTCGCCTCACCTGCGCGCACAGCTTCAAAAGCTTTGGCAAAACTTGGACAAGGTTGCGCCTCAAACCCAGGAAAAAACTGTGAACAGGCCAAATGAGAATAAGCCCCTAGCTCACCCTGATAGACAATGACGTCAGACATCTAAAACCTTTCGCAAGAAATTTGCTATATTAAGCTGTATAAAGCTGTCGCGACGCTTGGCCGCAAGGGGTTTTCCATTTGCATTCATATGATAAGATTATATGAAACGTCACGCAGAAAGGCCCTTTTCGTCGCGATTGGGACCAAAGAGTGAAAAATACAGGATTTCGTCATGGACGATTTGGGTTTTAACAAGATTGCAGGTGCCATTTTAGGGACCGCTCTGGGCGTTATGATTCTTATGAAACTGCCTACCATCTTTATGCATGATGAAGGTGATGCAATTGTCTATTCAGTCGGCGAAATTGGCGCACCTCCAGAAGCTGGAAATGCAGAGCCTCTTCCCTTCCCGCAGGCAGACTGGGTATCTGCTATGGATGAGGTTAGAGGGGCGAAAGTCTTTAAAAAGTGTACGTCATGCCACAATGTCGAACCGGGCGGTGCCAATGGGACAGGTCCTGCGCTTTACGGGGTGGTCGGAAATGACAAGGCCGTAGGCGATGGCTTTAGCTATTCTTCCGCCCTGACAGGTCTAGGCGGGAAATGGACTTATGAAGATCTTGACGCCTTTCTGACAAAACCATCTACTTATGCCAAAGGCACAAAAATGAATTTCATCGGCCTTAAAAAAGCCGAAGACCGTGCAGCCGTGATCGAATATATGCGCGTCAATGGTTCCCCTGATCTTGCACGCCCTGAACCTGCGGCAGCTGAGGTCGAAACCATGGTCGGGAAGGATGACGCCATGGTCGATAAAATGAACGCGACGCCTGACGCTCCAGAAACAATGATCAAAGATAGTGAAACTATGGTCAAGGACGGCGCGGACGTAATGGTCAAAGAAGACGGTGCTGACACAATGGTCAAAGAAGCCGAGACAATGATCAAAGACAGTACAGACGCGATGGTCAAAGATACTGATACGATGATCAAAGATGGTTCGGACGCGATGATCAAAGACACTGAGACGATGGTCAAAGATGGGGCGGACACCATGATAAAGGAGGCTGAGACAACAGTCTCGGATACAATGATCAAAGACGGTGCTGATACGATGATCAAAGACGCTGAAACAATGGTCAATGACAAAGTCGACACCATGGTCAAAGACGGTGAAGCCATGATCAAAGATGAAGCCGAGACAATGATCAAAGACAAAGCCGAAGACATTATCAAGGACGGTGTTGATAAGCTAAAGGAATAGCTTTTTCACAAAATCGCAAATTATTTGACCCGTCTCAAAATATAAATGAGGCGGGTTTTTTATTACAAACCAATCCGTTTGACCGAACTGACCGCTCCAATTCTGGAAACCGCATCTGTGACAGGCTCCATTGCAACACACATATGATGCGCATTCGCATGTAATAAAACATCACCTGAGATCACAATCCCAACATGGCCAGGCCAGAATAAGAGGTCCCCGTCCCGCCTTGCCTCATAGTCAATCGTCTCTCCTATTGCTTTCTCTTGCTGATCTGTATCCCGTGGAACGTCATGACCAATTGTGGCTAAGGCACTCTGGACAAGACCCGAACAATCCACGCCACCGCCGCCTGTCCCACCCCAGACATAGGGCAATCCAATCATATCAGTAGCAATGTCCATATATGTCCGAGACGACGTTTCACCACGTTTCGAAATATGATTTTTATGAATAAATCCGACGCCTCCAAGATCTAAGAAATCACCTGACAGCTCGCCGCTTATCATGGCGTTACGTGGGAGAAACCTAAATATTGTCGATTTTATATCCGGCTTAACAAAGACGGGGGCGGAGACCGCCTCAACCCTATGAGAGGGTGCCCAGCTTTCGCCGGAGAGATCACCAATATGAATAAGCCCGATATAATCTATGCGATCAGAATCTGGTAAAATTGAGAGCAATGCACCGCGTGCAAATTCTCCATGATTTTCAAATATATGAAATCTTTGTCCCATTAGGGCTTGAGTTCCCATAGCCGACCCAACACCAAGGCTGGTAAAGGGCGTGGCAATAAATGCGCGTTGAAGCTTTACACCTTTTGGCAAGTCTATGCGTGGATCGCTCATATCTTGCCTAGTGCAATTTTTAAATCAGGGCCGTTCTGCCTGGATCATGTCTGCAAATTTAGACAGGAAGTGAATGCCCGCTGATGTCCGCGTTAAGATAACGGACCGTTTATCACGATAATCAGGCTGACGGACAATATATCCAAGTTTGCACAAACTATCTGTCGCGCGGCTAATGGCGGCTTTGGTAATTTGCAAATGGGCTGCGAGTGAGCGGACCGTATGCGGGCCCTTCTCCAGATAGATCGTCATAAGCATAGCAAGTTGACGCGGAGACAGGTCGGGCATGTCTGAGCGAACAGATTGGAGCGTGACGCGATGCCAAAATTCTAAGCTCTCAGTTCGCGACGTCCGACTTGGCTTAGGCAATGTTTTAGCTTGCTGTGAACGCATAGCCGGAAGGGTGTTGGAAACGAGGCGAGGGACGAAAGCAGGTTCCGTTTGTGGCATTGGCGTAATTCTCCCCAGAAAAAACAATCTACGAATCATGGACTCGCACAGTCACGATTCCGGGGTCAAGACGGGCTTAGCGAGAATTCTCAAAAATTGATTCAAGTGATTCAAAAACCACAGAATTTTTCTCAAAACAAATTGTCGCAGACCTAGTATGCGTGTCGAAATTTATAAGCCAATCTAGGCTTCCCTTGTACTTTCGGCAAATACGACTCAAAATCGATGGGTAGCGCAAATCAAATTACGTAGATAGGCGCGCATTCAACCCCCCTGCCTTAAGCCAGTGATAAACCGCGCGAACGCCATACATATCCCCGCCTTTGGGATGTCCCGGCCGCGAGGTTGGGTTCCACCCATAGGTATCGAAATGCATCCAAGGGGTATTCTTTACAAAACGTTCCAGAAAAAGTGCAGCGGTAACCGAGCCAGCAAATCCCCCGCCCGCATTTTTCAATGTCGCGATAGGTGAGCTTAACATCGAATTATAGGGTTGCCAAAGTGGCATATGCCAAACGGGATCATGTTGGGCCTGACCTTGGCGCCCGACCGGTTCAATGGGCGCCGTGCGATTGCAAAACATCGGCGGAAGATGCGGGCCGAGAGCCACACGCGCGGCACCTGTAAGCGTGGCAAAATCTATGATGAATTTTGGGTCGCTTTCAGTTGCTTTGCAAAGCGCATCACCCAGAACCAGACGACCTTCTGCATCTGTATTATCAATTTCAACCGTGATCCCCAGACGCGTTTGTAAGATATCGCCCGGACGATAGGCATTTGCTGAGACCGCATTTTCGGCAATCGCCAAAAGACAATGGAGACGAATGGGCAGGTTCATAGCCATAATCATCTTTGATAATGCCAAAGCGTGGGCTGCGCCGCCCATATCCTTTTTCATCAAACGTGCGCCTGAGGCTGACTTCATATTCACACCACCCGTATCAAAGGTAATGCCCTTTCCAACGACTGCGAGACGGGGATGTGTTGGGTCGCCCCATTCAATTTCGACTAGGCGCGGCGCTTGATGTGCAGCGCGTCCAACAGCGTGTATCATGGGATAGTTTTCAGTCAGAAGATCTTCGCCAATAATTGAAGACACATCTGCATCATAGGCCTTGGCCAGATCGCGTGCTGCCTGTTCTAAAGCTTCTGGTCCCATATCTCCGGCAGGTGTATTGATTAGATCCCGACATAAGGCGGTCGACGCGACACTGGCTCTAATTTCTTGGTGTTCGGCGTCATCAGCTAGGACAAGTAGGGGCGGGTTTTTTGGATCCGATAGGTAGCGATCAAAACGATAGGCCCCAAGTCCCCATCCAATCGCAGCTAGGTTTTTCGTCATATCAGATGGAACATGACCCAGACTATAATAGCCCTCAGACAGAAAATTACTGAGTGCGCCTAAGCGCATTTCACCTATATCATCATCAGTCTCAGGCCCGCAGCCAAATAATACACGTTTGATACGGCCATCAGATTCTGGAAGGCTTAGGCGTTGACCTGCATCGGCTTGGAATTTTCGCTCATCCGCAAATCGAGCCTGCGCCTCTGTGAGCGCGCCTTTATATGCCTCCCAATTATCGGGACGCAAAACGTCAATTTTAATCGGAACAACCTCACTGGGAAGGTCTTTATGCAAAATAAAAGGCGTAGCGGTCAGATTAATCATGAAATTTTCTCCAGCTAACTGTTTCGCATGAGATTTGTAAACGCGGCGTTAACCCTATTCGTTCAGATTTGTTAACGAATTTAAGGCTTATGGGCCAATCTTCACATGAGGTCGACATGAATCCGTATAAAATGAGTTTATTCTTAGCAACGTCCGTTTTCTTATTTTCGGCCTGCGCGGTTGCACCTGGATTAAGCGAAGAAGAAGTTCAAATCAGATCAGATCTCGATGTTAATCATTCACTCCCAGCGACCCGGCATATGCGCGACGCGATTGAGACCCAACCTATTTTCGCGCAAGCCGCTTTCTGGTCAAATGAATATGACCTCAATCCAGCCGATTTAGAATCAGCCTTAAAACTAGCGGCTGCCGTTCGTAAAATTGGCAATCCGCAACGCGCCGTAGAAATCACACAGACGACGCGTGCACTCTATCCAAGAGATCCGTATCTGATTGCTGAATATGCCGCAGCTCTGATTGCATCTGAACGGGCCGCGGAAGCTATACAGCCCTTGGATGAAGCACTTGCCCGTACGCCCAACTATGGACGTTTATGGTCGCTTAAGGGCGCAGCATTAGATCAACAAGAACGATTTGATGAAGCTCGCCAATATTATCAACGCGCCTTGCAAGTCACCCCAAATGATCCAAATGTGATGGCCAATATTGGGTTTAGTTATGCTTTATCAGGAGATGCTCCCAGGGCAGAGACTTGGTTAAAAAGGGCGATTGCGCAACCCGGCGCTTCGGAAAGTGTGAGACAAAACCTCGCTCTGGTTTTGAGGCTACAAGGGAAAAATGACGAGGCTGAAGCCCTTATTTCCCCCAACTCATCAACGCCTAATTTTCAAAGACAAACGTTTCAAAGCCAGGCCGCACGGCCCGGCTTACGTTCGTCGACCGGATCAAATGGGCCCGCAACATTCCAGGAACAAGCAAATTCAACGCGAATCGCTCCAACCCAAATTGGACACCCAAAAGCGCGTGTGTTGACAAGCGCATCATCGGGTCAGACTTTCAAATCGTCATCTGAAGCGGCCCGCGCAATTGCCAGTCAAAACCCGAATGGACAAAGAACAGTTGCAACACAGGCGGCAAGCGTCTCTCCGGAACTACAACAAGCGACATTAAACCGTATCGCAAATAGCCTCAATCTCCGTCAGCGCACGGCACAAAACGCGCCCCAGGCCACGCAGGTCCCTCAGCGAATTCCGCAGCAGGTTCCGCAGCAAGTCCCACTGGCACAAAATCAGGCTTATCCTCAAGCTAGAGGACAATATCCTGCCACGACACAACCCTACCCAT
>CAYTLJ010000036.1:4256-5324 GCA_964438555.1 uncultured Algimonas sp. | reverse complement strand
CCACAAAGGCGTGAGCCAAATCGAAGACGTCGTTAAACGGAACAATCAATTAAAACACCTCAACCAAAAACCGAAAAAAGGTCGCTGAGATTTCTATTCTCAGCGACCTTTTTTTAAAGTCAAAGAATGTTAATTTGATTGAGACGTTCTATTTTCTTGCGAGAAAGACGCGTTCTTTTAATTTGCGAAAGCTTCACCCAAGCGCATACCGGCAGGCGTTAGGATAACGATGAAGAGAACAGGTAGGAAAAATAGGATCATTGGGACGGTCAGCTTAGCTGGTAGGGCCGCAGCCTTTTTCTCAGCCGCCAAAACCCGCATTTGTCGGTTTTCATTTGCCATAGTCCGCAGCGTATCCCCAAGCGGTGTACCATATCGTTCAGCTTGAACGAGCGCTGTTGCAACCGCTCTTATGCCAACATGGTTATTTCGGCGTGCCAAGTTCTCATAAGCCAGACGGCGAGATGTAAGATAAGATAGCTCAGCTGTTGTTAGAGAGAATTCTTCGGCGAGTTCAACGGACGCGTCTCCCATTTCTTCCGCCACTTTTGCGAAAGCAAGCTCGACCGACATACCAGATTCTACACAGATTAGAAGTAAGTCGAGCGCGTCAGGAAAAACAGGCATGATCGAATTCAAGCGTTTCGTTGCCATATTTTTAACGAGTAGCCCGGGCAGGTAATAGCCAAATAAGGTCAAGCCTAAGGTCAAGGCCATGCGCCTCGTAAAGTCCCAATTAAAGACGTTTAACATTACAATGAAAATCAACCCAAAGAGTAATAACGCAATCGGCGCAATTAATTTCGCCATGTAAAAATAGTAGACGGGTTTTTGTCCACGTTTACCAGCTTGAGCTAATTTATCTTTGAGGTCTGACGCTTCTAATAATTTTTCAAGACTAAAGCGATCGACCAAATTTTTGGCGACGCCTCTGCTATCCGCTCTTAGACTTGCCTGTTCTTGCAGATTTGAAAGGCGGTCTTTACGAAGTGTTTCTCTCGCCGACGCAACAGATTCAAGACGCTTTTTCTTTTTATCACCTTCCAACATTGGGATAACGGTGATCCA
>CAYTLJ010000036.1:0-4156 GCA_964438555.1 uncultured Algimonas sp. | reverse complement strand
CCCATGACGACTATCGGTAAGGCACCAATGATAATCGCAGATACCTTTGCTTCGGCTGATAGCGCCTTAATTTTCTCGCGAAGCATTTTTCGTCCTCGGAGAACACTTGATAAGTTTGCTAGGGATTCTCCCAAATTACCACCGGTAGACTTTTGAATGTTTAGAACAGTCGCAAAAAAGTTGACTTCGGATATCGGCATGCGCTCATATAATTGTTCCAGACAGACTTCGATTGGGATACCGAGTTGTTCACCCTCGACAACCCGTCGAAATTCACCCCCTAATGGATCTGGACTTTCATGCGCGATGATTTTCAGACAGTCATTTAGAGGCAAACCCGTTCTTACACCCCGAACAATAATATCCATTGCATCAGCAAAATGAGACGTAAATTTTGCCTGGCGTCTATTAATGGCCATGTTAAGAATAAATCGCGGTATACCAAACCCCACTACAACCGCCACACCTAAACATATGAGGGGATTAGCTTTCATCAGGAATGGAATAGCGCCTCCAATCACAGCCAAAACAACAGAAAGTAACATAAAATTCTGCGGCTTCATTTTCCAATCAGCTTGAATTAATCTTGCTTGGATCGACTTCGCTTTTTTCTTTTTCTCATTCTGACGTTCTTCAATTTTACCTAAAGACTCTTCGATTTGTTTGCGTCGAGCGCCACTATCCTCAACTTTGAGTTTGTCTCTTAGAGAGCCACTAAGGGTTTTTTTGCCTTGAAATTGACGTACCCGCTTACTGTCACCAGAGGAAGAGTCTCCACCTAGAAATAAAAAGCCCAGACAGGCGACCATGCCCGCGGCACAAAGTGCTATGATTGTTTGCTGATCCACCTAGCTACCCGCTGCATCCAAGGCTTCAGCCAGTTCTTTTTCAAGATTGAAATAGCGCGCACGATCCCAGAAAGCAGGTCGCGCAATACCTGTGGATTTATGCTCCCCAATAATTTTACCATTGGCATCCTCACCGTCCATTTCGTAGACGATCAAATCTTGGGTGACGATAACATCACCTTCCATACCGATAACTTCGGTAATTTTTGTAATTCGGCGAGACCCATCGCGAAGTCTTGCTGCCTGCACAATCACATCAACAGATCCAACAATCATTTCACGAATGGTCTTGGCCGGCAAACTAAAGCCGCCCATGGTGATCATGGATTCTAGTCTTGATAAAGCTTCTCGTGGTGAGTTGGCATGAAGTGTTCCCATTGAACCGTCATGACCCGTATTCATAGCCTGAAGCAGGTCAAAGGCTTCTGGTCCCCGCACCTCACCCACAATAATTCTTTCCGGACGCATACGGAGGCAGTTTTTCACCAAATCAGACATGGTGATTTTACCTTTACCCTCGAGGTTTGGTGGACGTGTTTCCAACCGCACAACATGAGGCTGTTGAAGTTGCAATTCCGCCGCATCTTCACAGGTAATAATGCGTTCATCCGAATGGATAAATCCTGTCAAACAATTCAGGAGTGTTGTTTTTCCTGAACCTGTACCGCCAGAGATAACAACATTACACTGGCAGGCTCCGATAATTTGAAGAACCTTTGCTCCAGCTGGAGAGATTGATTTGAAATTGACCAAATCTGAAAGCTTTAGCTTATCTTTCTTAAACTTACGAATGGTGAGCGCGGGACCATCAATTGATAGGGGTGGAGCAATCACGTTGACACGTGACCCATCGAGGAGACGCGCGTCACAAATTGGCGAGCTCTCATCGACCCGTCGACCGACTTGGCTCACAATACGCTGACAAATATTCATCAACTGCGTATTATCCCGGAAACGAATATTCGTTTTCAGCATTTTACCATTTGTTTCGATGAAGACGTGTTTGGCGCCATTGACCATAATATCAGCAATGTCATCACGAGCGAGCAAGGGCTCTAGCGGTCCGTAACCCAAAATATCGTCACAGATTTCTGTGATTAACTGATTGGATTCGGTAACAGAAAGTCTGACATTTCGGATTGAAATAATTTCATCAACAATTCCGCGAATTTCTTCTCGGGCTTTTTCAGGCTGCATGCCTGCAAGCGCAGACACATCAATCGTCTCGAATAGGGCGTTAAAAATAGTCGCCTTGGTTTCGTAATATTCCTCACTCGGTTCGTCATTTCGACGACGAGGAGCCTCTGTTGTGGGTGAGGCAGCGGATTCGGTTTTCGCCGTATTCGCTGGGCTAGGGGCCGGCGCAGACTTTACTTTTGTCGTTACCGCTTCCGATCTTTTACCAAACATCTATTACTTTCCTTTTTTCAGAAAGCTAAACATCTGTTTAGTCTCGGCATTCGCGGCTTTGCCACCGCCAATTTTTAAAAGACCTTTTTTAGTCGGCGCTAAATCACCTTTCAAACGAACCTCAAAACTTCCGTTTCGAATCCGGTTGGCGAGATATTTTATACCTTCAACGGCTTGCACAGCCGTTTTAACATCGGTCAACATCTTACCTTCATTCGTACATTCAAAATAGCTGTCAGGATCCCAAGCCAATACGACATTAGGTTCCATCCCGACCATTTCACCAAAAGCCTTAACCTCGATTTCGTGGCTTTTTGACATCCCAACCTTATTCAAAATAAGGATCGGGTCTGGATCATTAGGACGTTGGGTTTTCAAGAAGTCTATGAGATTTTTAGCGTTACGCATGCCTGCGAGATCAGGCGTCGCAACGATGATTACGTCATCAACGGAAGATAAAACATTTGTCGTCCAATCTGTCCAATAATGTGGCATATCAAGAATGGCCAAAGGCGAAATACCACGAACAGCATTTACAATGGCCTCATAGTTTTCCGTCTCCATGACGGGTTTAGTATTTAACGAACCTGATGTCGGCAAAATTGAGAGCTTTTCTGTATGCCGGATCATAATCCGGTCCATCAAGGTTTCATCGAGTCGATCGGGTTCACCTAGAGCTTCCTCCAGTCCCGATGTATTATCATATGCAAAGTCTAAACCAGTCGTACCCCAACTTGCATCCATATCTATCAATGCAGTTTCCTGATTTAATAGCTCGGATAGGACCCATGATGTATTATGTGCGAGTGAAGATGATCCTGCACCGCCTTTAACTCCAAAAAAGGCCGCAACACGCCCGACAAAAGGTTGGTCGGGATCCGCATATAATTCGCCAAGCGAACGAATTAAATGAAGTGGATGTAAAGGAGGTACAAGATAATCCGAAATACCTTTGGCCATTAATTGACGATATAGCCGGATATCATTTGTCGCGCCGATCATGACGACTTTCGTGCCTTCATCACAGACACTGGCCAATTGATCTAATTGATTGAATAGTTCTTGTCCGCGCATACCGCTTTCAAACATAATCAATGATGGTGTGTTTTCCTTGTGATAAAACTCGATAGCTGCTGGCAGCCCACCCATATAAATTTTTACATTTGTGCGCTTCATCCGCCAATCACGCGTGGTCTCGTTCACGCAATGCGCTGTTTCTTGGCGGTCACAAAACGCGTGAACAGAAATAGACGGTAACGGCTTTTCGCCTTGGTCACGTCCTTCCTCATCAAGCGGCGCATAGGCTTGCGCAGGAGAAACCTGTCCCATGGGCGACATAGTTTGCATGCCCGGATTTGGCATTCCCTGACTTTGTGGAATAGCATGACTTTGAGGAGTAGCCTGTGTAGGCGTTTGTCCTTGATAATCCAAAAGCGTGCCTTGCTGAGCAGGTTGAGCGGTCATTGGAGCTGCTGGCATGGGAGCAGCTGGCATGGGTTGAGGTGCCATAGCAGGCTGAACGGGCATTGGTGTTGGAGCTGCAATGGGCCGAGGATTTCCGACAGGAACTGGTCCTGTCGCGACTGGCATAGCTTGTGGTTGAGTCGGCATACCTGTTGGACGCGCCGGGATGGGCTGCGGCATCTGTGGGTGCGGCTGTGGCATTTGTGTCATGGCTTCGTCTTCTGCTCTATCTAACTCGGTTAACAAAAGGGCGACTGTCTCGCTTAAGTTTCAGCAAAACCCGCATTAATTAGTTCCTGTCGAAATATCTTGACGCGGATTAACCTCAGCGGCCGTTGGTTGCCCTTCGATATATCTATCATAAATGACCTGCCTGCGTTGCGCATTCGGTGTTCCAGGCGCATAAGGTTCAAGCAATTGTCGTGGATCTGTGA
>CAYTLJ010000035.1:0-21322 GCA_964438555.1 uncultured Algimonas sp. | reverse complement strand
TGGCCCCATCAATTCGCGTCTGCGGTCTGGTGTTTGCCATATAGGCCTTCATCAATTCCGGTCGAACATGTTTCGTCACCCGCAGGCTCAGGTCAACCGGAAGAAGGAGATATTCAATGGCTCTTCCCGATTTTTCTATGCGTCAGCTACTCGAAGCCGGCGTTCACTTTGGTCACCAGACACATCGCTGGAACCCAAAAATGGCCCCTTACATCTTTGGGGCACGTTCAAACATTCATATTATGGACCTGTCACAGACAGTGCCATTGCTTCACCAAGCACTCAAAGAAACACGCGATGTTGCCGCTAAGGGTGGACGTATCCTTTTCGTAGGCACAAAACGTGCAGCGTCTGAGCCAGTTGCAACAGCTGCGAAGCGCTGTGCGCAATATTATGTCAATCACCGCTGGTTAGGTGGCATGCTTACAAATTGGCAGACCGTCACAAAATCAATTGGTCGTCTCAAGGAACTTGAGGCTCTATTGGGTGACCAAGGCGCAGACGCTGATACAGGTTTGACCAAGAAAGAAAATCTGAAACTCGACCGCGAAATGCAAAAGCTTGAAAAAGCCTTGGGCGGGATCAAAGATATGAGCGGTAAGCCTGATCTGATGTTTGTGATCGACACAAATAAAGAGAATATTGCAATTAAAGAAGCTCGCCGTTTGGGTATTCCAGTTATCGCGATCTTGGATACAAATTGTGATCCAGCTTCTGCTGACTTACCAATCCCAGGCAATGATGATGCGGCACGCGCCATTCAGCTTTATTGTGAATTAATGGCCGATGCGGTTCTTGACGGAATGACAGAAGCACAAGCTGCCCTTGGCCAAGATTTGGGCGCGTCTGAAAATGTTGAAGAAGTTATGCTTCAAACACCCGTTCAAAACGCTGCACCTGCCCCCGAAGCGGCTCCTGCTCCTGCTCCCGAAGCACCTGCCGCGCCAGTTGTAGAAGCTGCAGCAGCCGCGCCAGTTGTCGAAGAAAAACCTGCACCCGCTGCACCCGCCGCTCCTGCTGCGAAAAAACCGGCGGCTGATGCCGAAGAGTCTGAATATCTACGTGTAACACGTGAATATGATGCTGACGTCGATCCGGCTATTGTCACGAAGATCGAAAAGCACCTTGGACCTTCGCTCTCAAATAGAGACAGCAAATATGTTGCCTGTTCTGATGCAACAGAATTAGAGACGATTGCAAAAGGTTTCATGTCCAAGAAAATGGGCATTGAAGACAAGGCCGTCGCAATGGAAAAAATCAAAGCTGTTTGCGTGACGATGAAACCGACGCGTATGAAAAACCGCGTGACCTTCTATTATCTCTTGGCAAAAGCCGAAGGTAAACTTGGCGAGTTTTAAGTCTCGCTGATTAAACGCTAAACAAAATATATACCTGCTTCCCATATGGGGAGCAATATTACCAAACTCGATCCGAATTGGAGACCGATATGGCTGCTATCACAGCTAAACTCGTGAAAGAGCTGCGCGACAAAACATCCGCAGGTATGATGGACTGTAAAAAGGCCTTAAATGAAACTGACGGCGACATTGAAGCCGCGATTGATTGGTTGCGCAAAAAAGGTATTGCCAAGGCCGATAAAAAGGCAGGTCGTGTGGCGGCTGAAGGGCTTGTTGCTGTTGCAACTGCGGGCACATCTGGTGTCTTAGTCGAAGTCAATTCTGAAACCGACTTTGTGGCGCGTAACGCTGAATTCCAAACTGCCGTTGCAAATGTTGCAACAGCAGCACTGGGTGTTGAGTCAACTGAAGCCCTTCGCGACGCGCAAGTCGAAGGCAAATCTGTTACAGATTACCTGACGGCCCTTGTCGCCAAGATTGGTGAAAACATGTCTTTACGTCGGATGACAAAATTATCCGTGTCATCAGGTGTTGTGGAAGGCTATATTCATAATGCTGCGACAACCGGTATGGGCAAAATTGGTGTGCTTGTTGCACTTGAATCAACAGGTGATGCGGCGGCGCTGCAAACACTGGCCAAAAAAATAGCCATGCATGTTGCAGCAACATCGCCGCTCGCTTTGACAACGGATGATCTCGATCAAGCTGTTGTTCAAAAAGAACGCGATATGCTGAAGGCTGAAGCACTTGAATCTGGTAAGCCAGAGGCAATTGTCGATAAGATGGTTGAAGGCCGTATGGTCAAATTCTTCAAAGAATCTGTTTTGATGACTCAGATGTTCGTCATGGATCCAGACCGCAATATTGAGACAGTTATCGCTGATGAAGCCAAAGCTCTAGGTGCGGAAATCACCATGTCCGGCTATGTCCGTATGGAAGTTGGCGACGGTATTGAGAAGAAAGAAGAAGACTTTGCAGCTGAAGTTGCAGCGGCTGTTGCCGGGTCTTAAGTCTCTTTCTTTTGATTTTTAAGCCGCGTTCTCACGCATTTTGCGAATAGATAAACCCAGAATACCCTCAGAAAATGGGCGAATAAAGCCCAATTTCTGAGCCTGAGTTGTTCGCAAATTGCGCTAGGGCGCGGTTTTTTTGTGGCTAGAATATAAAACTCTATTGAGAATTTACCGCAAGTTTTCCTAGCCCTCGCGGTTCTCATGCCTATATTCAGAAATAGAATCCCTCACTACAGGATCCTGCATGTCGAACGATTATAATTATAAACGCGTTTTGCTCAAAATTTCGGGCGAAGCTCTCATGGGCGCAAAAGCCTATGGAATAGACACGGATACCGTTAAACGTTTTGCGCAAGAGATAAAAGCTGCGCATGATAAGGGCTTACAAATTGCCCTCGTTATTGGCGCAGGCAATATCTTTAGAGGGCTGTCATCTGCGGCGTCCGGTATTGAACGGACAACAGCCGACTATATGGGTATGCTCGCCACCGTTATGAATGCGCTCGCCATGCAATCCGCCTTAGAAGAAATTGGTGTGGATACGCGGGTTCAATCCGCCATTCCTATGGCAACCGTTTGTGAGCCCTATATTCGCCGTAAAGCGGCTCGACATATGCAAAAGAACCGTATCGTTATTTTTGCGGCGGGAACGGGCAATCCATTTTTCACAACGGATACGGCGGCAGCCCTAAGAGCGGCTGAAATGGAATGTGACGCGCTGCTTAAGGGTACACAAGTTGACGGTGTGTATGATAGTGATCCAAAAACAAACAAAGACGCGAAGCGATATGACAAATTATCCTATCACAAAGTCCTTACAGATGATCTCCGTGTGATGGATGCTTCAGCTGTAACCTTGATGCGAGAAAATAATATACCAATTATAGTATTCTCTCTTGCTGATAAGGGCGGGTTTGACCGTGTTATGGCAGGTGAGGGTGTTTGTACCATAATTGCGACGTGATATCGCCACGAAGCGATATTATGTCAGATAAATCAGGAGGGCTGCATGGCTAACGATTTCAATCTCGCGGATTACCGCAAACGCATGGATGGAGCCGTTTCGTCTTTGCGAAGTGAATTCGGTGGCTTGCGCACGGGACGTGCAAATGCTGCTTTGTTAGACGGAATAACGGTTCCTGCCTATGGGTCTGAGATGCCGTTAAATCAGGTTGCGAATGTGTCTGTGCCAGAGGCCCGTATGCTCGTCGTTAGTGTTTGGGATAAAACCATGGTTGCAGGTATAGAGAAGGCGCTTCGGCAATCCAGCCTTGGTTTAAATCCTGTAGTTGACGGACAAACCCTCCGCATTCCAATGCCGCCTTTGACGGAAGAGCGTCGTCGAGAGCTAACGAAAGTGGCGAGCGGATATGCAGAAAATGCTAAAGTGGCGGTTCGAAATGTTCGCCGCGATGCGATGGACACGCTAAAAAAGGCCGAAAAAGATGACGGTATGAGCGAAGACGAACGTAAAGCACATGAGGCTGATGTTCAAAAAGCAACAGATAGTGTGATTGCCGAAATCGAAAAAACACTTGAGACGAAATCAGCGGAGATTATGCAGGTCTAACATGTCCGCGGCGTCGACATATCAAGCCATGCCTGAGCATATTGCCATCATAATGGATGGCAATGGGCGTTGGGCGCGAGCCCGTCATCGCCCCCGTGTTTTTGGGCACAGCCAAGGGGTTAAGACGGTCAGGCGCATTGTCGAAGGCGCATCAGATATTGGCGTCAAATGTTTGACACTTTATAGTTTCTCGACGGAAAACTGGTCGAGGCCAAAAGCTGAAATAGCGGCGCTGTTCAATCTCTTAAGGGAATATGTTGATAGCGATCTCGAGACGTTACATGGCCGAAATGTTCGTGTTCGGATATTGGGATCTCGAAGCGGATTAAAACCAGATTTGTTGGATCTTATTCAGCGCGTTGAAGATACAACAAAAAACAATACGGCCTTTGATCTCAATATTGCGTTTAATTATGGCGGGCGAGATGAACTTTTGCGCGCTGCGGCTAAGGCGGTGGCAGCGGGGCATACCCTTGAAGATATGTCCGAGGCCAGTTTTTCTGACTTTTTAGATACGGCAGGTTTGCCGGATGTTGATCTTGTTATTCGGACATCCGGGGAACATCGTATTAGTAATTTTTTACTTTGGCAGGCCGCTTATGCCGAGTTCGTTTTTAGCGATGTGTTATGGCCAGATTTTCAAATTTCTGATCTCGAAGCTGCTATTGTCGAATTTAATCGCAGAGACCGCCGGTTCGGGAATCTGTCAAATTCGGAAGTCGCGTAGGGTGGGCGCCACCTCTTCAGAGCCATCTACCAAGTCCAAACCCAAATGGAAAAATTTGGGCGTTAGGTTTTTTTCAGCCATTGCCTTATTGTTTATTGCATTGGTCCCATTTTATTTTGGTGGCTGGGTGTGGGCTTTCTTTGTCGCTCTTATTGGGTCCAGAATGCTCTATGAATGGGTTCGTATGAGCCATACCGCGCCGCGTTTAACCGGATTTATTGCGCCTATAATGGGTCTGATTGCAGGCATTGTTTATGTCATGCAATTTCAATTTACGCTGACAGTTATAGCTGTATTGGCTACATTGTTGTCTGTTGCGGGGTTGCAAGCCATTCGAGAAACGCCTGAACGGGGCAAACGGATTGGTTGGGCTGTATTAGGCGTCGCTTATATTGTTATACCGTGTTTGCTCATTATTTCCTTGCGTGGACATGAGGTTGGCTTTTCATCTATTGGGTTTCAGCGCTTAATTTTCATAATTTTTTGTGTCGCGGCAGCAGATGTAGGCGCATATTTCGGAGGATCCATAATTGGCGGCGCGAAATTGGCGCCTCGTATCTCACCCAATAAGACATGGTCGGGTTTCTTTTCTGGTCAGTTATTAGCGATAGTTATGGGGAGCTTCATTGGTGCAATTGTTGGAATAGGTTGGGTTAATGGGGCAATTTTAGCTCTGCCGGTTGCCATTCTTTCTGTATTAGGTGACTTATTTGAGTCCGCCATAAAACGACAATTGGGGGTGAAAGATACGGGGGCATTGATCCCAGGGCATGGTGGGTTTCTGGACCGACTTGATAGTCTTATGGCGGCCGTACTTGGAGCCGCTATCATATTGGCAATATTTCCTCAGATTTGGGCCGGATAATCATGACAAAACGGATTACGATTTTGGGCTCTACAGGCTCTATTGGTAAAAACACTTTGGATATTATCCGACGCTCAAGTCCTGGAACATATGAGGTTGTTGCGCTTACGGCCAATAGTCGTGTGGAGCGTTTGGTTGAGCAAGTCAGTGAATTTCAACCGGAATTTGTTGCACTTGCCGATGAAACCAAAGCAGAAGAACTTTCAACGTCTTTGCGCGGTATGGATGTCGAATTAGGTTTCGGGCGCGAGGGTCTATTGGAAGCGGCGCGAAGGCAGGTCGACTTTACGATGGCCGCCATCATAGGCTCGGCTGGTCTGGAGCCAACTTTAGAAGCGGTTAAGCAAGGGCATCATCTGGGCCTTGCAAATAAGGAATGTCTTGTCTGTGCTGGCGAGATTTTTATGAATGCCGTGCAGCAATATGGGACGACATTACTACCCGTCGATTCTGAACATAATGCGATTTTTCAGGTGCTTGAAGATGATCCAAAAGGAATTAGGCGTCTCATTTTAACGGCGTCGGGGGGACCTTTTCGCGAAGCGTCACACGCCGATTTGCAGTCTGTTACGCGTGAAGACGCCCTAAATCATCCCGTATGGTCAATGGGCGCAAAAATTTCTATCGACTCTGCAACCCTCATGAACAAAGGCCTAGAGCTTATCGAGGCGAGTTGGTTATTTGATAGACCCTCAAAAGACATCGACGTCATTGTACATCCCCAATCGATTATTCATTCCATGGTGGAATATATTGATGGATCTGTGCTGGCCCAATTGGGGAGTCCAGATATGCGTACACCGATTGCTTATGCGATGGGGTGGCCTGACCGGATTGCAGCACCCGTGGAGCGTCTGGATTTTAAAAAAATCTCTGGGCTTACATTTTTCGAACCTGACCTAGAGAAATTTCCAGCCCTAAGATTAGCACGCGAAGCACTCGAAGCAGGTGGGCAAGCGCCTTGTGTCCTCAATGCCGCAAATGAACAAGCCGTTGCGGCTTTTCTAGACGGAAAATTGTCTTTTTTGGGAATTTCCCGTGCCGTCGAGACAGCGCTTGAGGTACATGCGGGAAATAGCATGTTTTGCCAGGGTCCAGACTGTGTTGAGTCGGTAATATCCTTGGATCAGGCCGCTCGGCGAACTGTAGATGAGCATTTTGTAAACTTGTAAGCAGGCTCAGTTTGCGGCAATTTAGACTGATCAATTAGCTGATTTGAAGCTGGGGACATGAAATTATGATAGGGATCGGACTTATACTGCTCGCAGCCATAAGTTTTATTGTGCTCTTGTCGTTTCTCGTGTTCTTTCATGAACTTGGACATTACTCTGTTGCGCGCTTCTTTGGTGTGGCTGTCGACAGGTTTTCTATCGGTTTTGGGAAGCCTATTTTTCGCTGGACATCTAAAGCTGGCGTGGATTGGCGAATTTCCAACATTCCTTTAGGTGGCTATGTGAAATTCGCCGGTGATGCAGGCGCCGCAAGTAATCCAGATCATGATCAATTAGAGGCGATTAAGGCCGCGCATGAAAATGATCCCAACGCTCCGCCATTGGAAGATATATTTCATTTTAAACCTGTGTGGCAAAGAATGCTCATTGTGCTGGCAGGGCCCGTCGCCAATTTTATTTTGGCGATTTTGATATTTGCTGGCTTAGGCATGGCCTTCGGGAAAGAAACATTTGTTTGGGTTGTTGGCGAAGTGATTGAGGGCATGCCAGCGCAACAAGCAGGTATTCAACCCGGCGATAAAATTCTCAAACTTGACGGTAAGGTCGTCAAAGACACCCGTGATGTTACAGCCTATGTTAGTTTACGAAGTGGTACGCCCATTTTAATGACCGTTGAAAAGGACGGCCAAATGAGGGAGGTGGAAGTTACCCCTCAACGCGTTGAAGACCGTGATGCTATCGGCGGCACAACCACGATTGGGCGTGTCGGAATAAGATCCGATCCGGAAAATTCCGAACGAGCATTTGAGAAAGTTGGTGTTTTAGACGCGATTCCTTATGGCTTTTCTGAGACCGGGTTTCATTTAGGGGCGACACTTGGTTACATTAAACGGATATTCACGGGGAAAGAAAACGGCAAACAGCTCGGCAGCGTCGTGAAAATTGCGACAGTGACGGGTAAATTGGCGACTGATAGCGTCCAGGTAGACGGAACAGCGAAGGATCGCCTGAAACGTTATCTGGCAACCATGTTTAGCCTTATGGCAATGATTTCAATTGCGTTAGGTGTCGCTAATTTAATGCCATTGCCAGTTCTCGATGGTGGACATCTGCTTTATTACAGTTATGAAGCTGTTTCCGGACGGCCATTGAGTCAACAAAAACAGGAGTTTGGATATAAGATCGGGTTTGCTGCATTGCTGACCTTATTCGTTGTGCTGACAATCAATGATATCGGTTACCTACGAAGCATCGACTTCTCCTAGTTGGACAAATTATGAATTCTCTCCTTAGACATTTTGTTGTGATTTGGGCGTTTGTCCTAAGTATTTTCGCATTCAATTTATCTGTAATGGCTCAGGATGCACCTGCGCCGCAAGCTACGCCAACGGTCATTCAATCAGTTCAAGTGGTGGGAAATCAGCGGATTGAAGCCAATACAGTGGCGTCTTATCTTCTTTTCGCGCCCGGAGATCCTTATTCAGAGACACGTCTCGATACGTCAATTAAAACCCTTTATGCAACCGGGTTGTTTGCCGATGTTGCGATTGATCCGCGTGACGGAAATGTATTGGTGACCGTTATCGAAAACCCGATCATTAACCGCGTCATTTTAGAAGGCAATAAATCCCTGAAAACGGATAAGATTACAGATGAAATCGACGCAGAACCTCGCGCTATTTTTTCGCGATCTAATGTTCAAGAAGATGTAACGCGCATTATCGAACTTTATCGACAATCTGGACGGTTTGCAGCGACTGTTGCGCCTAAAGTTGTTCAGCAGCCTCAAAACCGCGTTGATTTGATTTTTGAAATTACCGAAGGCCCGGTTACTGGTGTTAGGCGTATCAATATTATCGGGAATGCGGAATTCCCTGATCGTCGTCTGCGCAAGGAAATCGCAACAGCTGAATCTGCTTGGTACAAGTTCTTCAGTTCCAATGATAATTATGATCCCGGCCGTCTGCAATTTGACCAAGAGCAATTGCGTACCTTTTACACAAATAGAGGTTTTGCAGATTTTCGGGTTGTCTCAGCCGTTGCTGAACTTACGCCAGATCAAGAAGACTTCTATATTACATTTACAATCGATGAAGGTGACGAATACAGATGGGGGGATATCTCCGTTGAAACCGAGCTCGACGAATTGGATGGAGACTTCCTTAAAAACTTAGTGCCATTTCAAAAAGGTCAAATTTACAATGCGTCGCGCGTTGAAGATGCGATCGATAGTTTGAATTTTGCAGCGGGTATTGGCGGTTTCGCATTTGTTGATATCCAACCCCGTATTAATAGGAACCGAGATACCAAGACCGTCGATATGACCTTTAATATTGTTGAAGGTCCACGTGTTTATATTGAACGCATTGACATTGTTGGGAATACGACGACCCTCGACACGATTATTCGCAGAGAATTGGAACTCGTCGAAGGTGACGCTTTTAACCGAATCCTGCTTGATCGTTCGCGCAATCGCGTCCGCGCCTTGCGCTTCTTTGAGGACGTGGAAATTACGGAAACACAAGGATCCGCACCTGATCGCGCAATCGTTGAAGTCGCCGTGAAGGAGCAACCGACGGGTGAACTTTCATTTTCAGCCGGTTTTTCATCAGCCGATGCATTTCTAGTTGATCTCTCGATAACACAAAGAAATTTGAGGGGGCGTGGACAACTCTTAAGTTTTGTTATTCGGGCTTCGTCAAACCGTCGCGAAATTGATTTGCGTTTCACTGAGCCACGCTTTTTAGGTCGAAATCTGGCGGCCAGTTTTAACGTGTTTGATACAACAATCGACTTTCTTGAAGAAGCGGGATTCCGTCAAAGTCGGACAGGTGGTCAAGTTAGCTTTGCTTTCCCGCTTACAGAAAATACGTCCCTGAGTGCGCGATATACCTTGCGTGAAGAAGATATTGAATTCCCTGAACAGGCTTTGTGTCCAGGTATTTTGGAAGGCGATGGTTTCGGTATTACACTTGATGCAACGACCCAGCGACTATTGACTTTATGTGACCAGCTTGGTGGTCGTTTGTCTTCAATCTTGGGCTATAGCTTTACATGGGATAAACGTAATGATCCGATTACGCCTACGCGCGGGTGGGATTTCCGCTTAAGCCAAGACTTTGCTGGGCTTGGCGGTGATGTCCAGTATTTACGTACAGATATTAGAAGTAATTTTTATCACGGCATTGCAAAAGATGTAATCGCATCTGCGACTTTAACGGGTGGTTATATCCGAGGGTGGGGCGGTGATAATGTTTCGATTAATGACCGTTACTTCAAAGGTAATTTCGAATTTCGTGGGTTTGATAATGCGGGTGTTGGCCCCCGTTTGCTGACGTTTAATGCAGATACGGGAGATACATTGATTGATGGTGTGTCAGATGGTCGCCTAAATGCTTTAGGTGGTAATTTATTTGGTCTCGCATCGGCTGAAGTGAGTTTCCCTGTTGGTATCGACTCACTGCTGGGGAGTGTATTTATTGAAGCGGGCACAGTTGGATTATTGGATGATCGTGAAACGTTTAACACAGTTGTTAGTGCTCCAGTCGGGTCTGGACTCACTGCGGGTTCGTCCTGTGAGGGTGTAACCACTGTTGGTGTCATTTGTCAGCGCACGGAAGACGGTCTAGATCCTCGTGTCACAGCAGGTGTTAGTGTATTCTGGGAAAGTCCTTTTGGCCCAATCCGATTTGACTTTACCCAACCGATCGTCAAGCAACCCTTTGATGATCGTAAATCCTTCCAGTTCACAACAAGAACGAGGTTCTAAACATGTTAATCCGTCATCTTACGAAGGTCGCGATAGCGTTTGTTTTTGCGATTGCATTCTCGACCACATCATATGCTCAATCCACAATTTTGGTTGTCGACACAGGACGCGTCATTAAAGAGTCTATTGTCGGGCAGCACGTTGCTCGCCAATTAGAGACAATTTACACCTCAGCAAATTCTGAAATTAAAGCCAAACGCTCTCCTTTAGAATCGAAGGTAAAATCGTTACAATCTCAAATTCAATCAAAGGGTTCGATTGAGGCAGTGCGATCTGACACGGCCCTGCGGGCGCAAGCTCAGGCTTTGCAAACAGACCAGCAAAAACTGCAATTGGAAGAATATTATACAGCCAATGAGTTGAAAATTACCGAAGAAAAAGCCCTACGCCAAGTATCTCAACGCATGAAAATTATCATTGATCAAATTGCACAAGAGCGGAATGCTGATGTGGTTCTTGAAAAGTCCCTTGTAATTTATGGTGGACCAGCAGACGTAACCGACACTGTCATTTCACGGCTAAATAGTCAGTTGACGACCGTTCCGGTCACGCGCGAACGCTTGCCGCGTAAAGGCTAGTCTTTTCCAACGACATTCTGTTTCAGTAACAAATTGAAATAAGACGTTTCAGGTCGGATAGAACTCTTGTTCTATTCCGACCTTTTATCTGTTAGGGGTGCAATATGATTGATCCTCGATTTTATACCTTATCGCCGCCGCAGAGCTTGCAAGAGATCGCGGACCGTTGTGGTGCGGAGCTCGTTGTAAAAGGTGCTGGTGATGACATGATCGAGGCGCCCGCCAGTCTTGCCGAAAGTAAGGCTGGAGAGGTTACATTTTTTTCAAATAAGCGCTTAAAGCACTTGCTAGAAACCGCAGCTGCGACAGCATGTTTAACAACTGAAAAACTATCTCCGTTTGTCACGAAGACCGGCATGATTTCACTCATAACATCGGATCCTCGAGCAAGTTTTGCGCGTCTCACACAGAGCATGGCGACCGAAGGCGCTGTGAAACTAGGTGATCAAAAAATTCATCCCGAAGCAAATATTCATCCTGCGGCCGTGATTGGGGCGGGCGTTTCCATTGGTGAGGGAAGCAAGATTTCGCCCTATGCCGTTATTGATGATGGTGTTGTCATTGGGGAAAATTGCGTGGTGGAGCCCCACACGCATATTTCTTTTTCAGTCATCGGAGACCGTTGTCATATCAAGGCGGGTTCCGTCATTGGCGGGACAGGCTTTGGCATTGCGAAAGATGAGAGCGGAATTTTTAATATCCCGCATTTGGGACGAGTCGTGATTGGGGATGATGTTCTCATCGGTTCAAATGGGTGTGTAGATCGTGGGCAATTAGGGGACACAGTGATATCAAACCATGTGAAAATCGACAATCAGGTTCAGATTGCGCATAATGTTTTCATTGATGAGGGGGCTATGTTGGCGGGGCACGCAGGCGTCTCCGGGAGTTGTCATATTGGAAAAAACGTAATGTTTGGGGGACGCGCCGGATCTGCTGATCATATAAAAATTGGAGACGGGGCGATTTTGGCTGCATCTGCAGGTTTGATGTCGGATATCCCACCTGGCGAAATGTGGTCTGGCGTACCAGCAATGCCAATTCGCGAACATATGCGTACTGTTGCGACATTAAAGAAATTGGCCAAAAAATGACTCATGACTTCCCACTTGGCCGAGAGGTCGTTCAAACCTATCTCCCGCATCGAGATCCTATGTTATTTATTGATAATGTCTTGGGGGCGGATGACACCTCCATTAATGCGCGCACCCATGTAGATCCAGATTGGGGTTTCTTTAAAGGACATTTTCCGAATTTACCTATTATGCCTGGTGTTTTGATGATCGAAACAGTCGCGCAAGCAGGCGCTTTGATTGTGTGCCTACAAGGTGGGCTTAGAGCGGATTCATTCATTGCTTTTGCGGGGGTGGAGGAGGCAAAATTCCGAAGGACTGTTAGGCCGGGCGAAAATATGGATATTCAAGCTAAAATATTACGGCATAAACGCGGATATTATAAGTTTCAGGGTCATATTGATGTGAATGGTGAACGCGCTGTGGATGTGAAATTTGCAGCGACGCAAATGCCGATGTAAGACTTTATTATGTCTGTTGAAATTCATGAAACGGCGCTGGTCGACACGAAGGCTAAGCTAGGTGAGGGCGTTAAAATCGGCCCCTATTGTATAGTTGGACCAGATGTCAAACTTGGCGATAGGGTCACGCTGATTTCACAAGTCAATCTTGCGGGAAACACCTCTATTGGGGAGGATTGCGAACTCTTTCCATTCGTATCAATGGGTTATCCGCCGCAGGACTTTAAACATAAAGGTGGGCCTGTCGGCATTGAAATTGGCGCGCGTTCAGTTTTTCGAGAAAATGTAAATATTCACCCGGGAACCGATATTGGCAATCCGACAACCAAAATAGGTCATGATTGCTATTTTATGGTCGGAACACATTTGGCGCATGAGGGGCAAATGGGAAACCATGTTGTTGTCTCTAATGGGGCTCAAATAGGTGGGAATGTTCGGATTGGAGACCATGTTGTTCTTGGCGGACTTTGCGCCATTCACCAACATACGAGAATTGGTTCCCACGCATTCATTGGCGGGATGGCGACCGTCATAAATGACGTTATTCCTTATGGGTTTGTGCTTGGCAATGCGGCGCGTTTGGCGGGGCTAAATGTCGTTGGTCTGAAACGACGAGGTTTCTCACGAGAGCAGATACGTGAATTACGCGCGGCTTACCGACTCCTTTTTGCACAAGAAGGGACGTTTGCGGAGCGCTTAGATGATGCTGAAAAGCTTTATGCCGATCATGCTTTAGTCAATGAAATCGTGACCTTTATTCGCGAGCAAGGCAGTCGCTCGCTCGCTATGCCAGATAGTGGACGATGAAATGAAAATCGGTCTGATCGCTGGTGGAGGTGGGTTGCCTCTCCAGGTGGCGGCAGCCGCAAAAGCTTCAGATGAGTTAGGTGTGGTTATAGGTTTGGAGCATTTCGCCTTACCACAAAATTTTCCCAATGCGGTTTTTTTACATCTTGGACAATTTGGGAAGATGATACGAAAATTAAAATCCGCAAATTGCACACATGTGTGCTTTGCGGGCATCGTCAAACGGCCTGATTTCAAAAAAGTAAAACCTGATCTCAAAGCCGTTCGACATTTGCCTAAAGTGATACAAGCGGCATCGCGCGGGGATGATCAATTAATGCGAGAGATTCTAAGTCTTTTTGAGGATGAAGGTTTTGGTATAATATCGCCACAAGATGTTTGTGCGGACCTCATGATAAAAGAGGGTGTTCTTGGGAACGTGTCAATGGGTGAGAACCATCGTAAAGATGCTTTGAAAGCTTGCGAGACGGCCGCTGCAATCGGACGCTTAGATATCGGTCAGGGAGCCGTCGTGGCGCGAGGCGTTGTTTTAGCCGTTGAGGCGCAAGAAGGAACCGACGCAATGTTAATGCGGTTGCTTAATCTACCGCCAGAATTAAGAGGCACGTCTCAGTCACGGGCTGGTGTGCTCGCAAAGCTTGTAAAACCAACACAGGATATTCGTGTCGACTTACCCACACTTGGTCCTACAACTGTCCGTTATGCGGCAGAAGCTGGTCTGGCAGGGATTGTTGCTGAAGCAGGCGGTGCTTTTATTATGGAGCGCGAGGAAACAGTGAGATTGGCGGATGAAATGGGCTTGTTTATAGCGGGTTTGCCAAAGGCGTAGCATATGAAGAAAATATATCTTCTTGCCGTCGAGCCGTCTGCGGATCAACTTGGCGCAGAATTAGCGAAAAACTTACGTGATCAAGACTCGGACCTAAATTTGTGTGGAATTGGTGGGGCGTCAATGCGGGCTGCAGGCATTCCAAGTCAAATGGAAGTTGATGGTCTGGCCATTGTTGGGATAACTGAAGCCATTCTAAAACTTCACTTGATTTGGGATAAGATTTCAGAGGCGGCTGAGCTAATTCTCACCGCCAAGCCAGATGCCGTTGTAATGATTGACAGCTATGGGTTTATGGTTCGTCTTGCCAAAAAACTACGGGGAAAAGGTTATACCGGACAGCTTATTAAATATGTGGCGCCTCAAGTCTGGGCTATGCGGCCCAGTCGAACAAAGCGCCTTGCTAAATATTTTGACTCATTGCTTGCCATTCACGCTTTTGAACCTGAGTGGTTCACCAAAGATGGACTAGATAGCTATTATGTGGGCAATGCCGTTTTTGATACGGATTACCGCTCAGGGGATCCAAATAAATTGCGGCAACAATATAATCTTGGCGAGCGCCCCATTTTGTCTGTATTTTTGGGAAGTCGTATGGGCGAGATTGTAAGATTATCTCCACATTTCACTGATGCTATTCAGATAATAAAACGAAAATTTCCAGATATTGCATTTATTTGTCCCGTGTCCAATTCTGTGGCTAAAGAAGTGGGTGCACAAGCCGGGCACGATCCTCGCATGAATGATATGATCCTTTTGCCAGAGTCCGCCAAACTCGATGCTATGGCCTGTTCTGACGTGGCGTTGGCCTGTTCAGGGACAGTTACGACACAATTGGCCTGTGCGGGCGTTCCGACGGTTGTAGCCTATAGAATGAATCCAGCTACTTTTTTCATCGTCAAGCAGATGTTTAGTCCCAATCATATTTCCATGGTAAATATCGCGGCCGAAGCCACGCTTATGCCAGAACTCGTACAATCGGACGTAACAGGTGAAAGATTGGCACAAGCCTTGATGCCGTATCTTACGGACGAAAAAAAACGCGCCACCTCAAGTGACGCGTTATTGTCTCAGACCGCTTTTATGCGGGGTAATCCAGATATTACTGCGAGCGCAAGAGCAGCTCAAACGATACTGGATTTACTGAATTAGCGTTTATTCAGCGGCACGAATTTACGTGTTGTCGCACCAGAATATAGCTGGCGTGGACGACCAATACGCTGACTTGGATCTTCCAGCATTTCATTCCACTGCGAAATCCAACCCGTTGTTCTGGCTAGCGCGAATAGAACCGTAAACATATCGGTTGGGAAACCGAGTGCAGATAAGACAATGCCAGAGTAGAAATCTACATTTGGATAGAGACCACGCTTAACGAAATACTCTTCATTCGTCGCGATTTTCTCTAATTCCATGGCGACTTCGAGGACAGGGTTTGTAATACCTAATTCACCCAATACCTCATGCGTTGTACGTCTCATAACTTTAGCACGTGGGTCGGTTGCCTTATAAACGCGGTGACCAAAGCCCATTAGGCGGAATGGGTCGGATTTGTCTTGAGCGCGTGCAATATATTCAGGAATGCGGTCAACAGTTCCGATTTCCTTTAACATGTTTAGAGCGGCTTCATTTGCACCGCCGTGACTTGGTCCCCAAAGGCAAGCTGTTCCAGCTGCAATACAGGCGTAAGGATTGGCGCCTGATGATCCGGCTAGTCTAACGGTTGAGGTAGAGGCGTTTTGCTCATGATCCATATGCAAGATGAAAATCTTGTCCATGGCGCGTTCAATGACAGGGTTTAATTCATAGGTTTCGGCTGGGACTGCGAAACACATGCGTAGGAAATTTCCAGCATATGAGAGACTATTGTCTGGATAGACATGTGGTTGACCAACACGGTATTTATAGCATCGAGCCGCAAGGGTCGGGATTTTCGCAATAATGCGGTGAATGGCGAGGTTGCGTGCTTCGTCTTCGGTTGTGTGTTGATCATCATGATAGAAGCCAGAAAGCGCACCGACGGTTCCAGTCAACATTGCCATTGGGTGGCTGTCACGACGATAGCCATTAAAGAAGCTCTCAACCTTATCATGCAACATGGTATGATTTGTGATTGTAGCTTTAAAAGTCTTGAACTCGTCTGCATTCGGAAGTTCGCCATGAATCAATAAATGCGCAACTTCCAAAGAGGTCGACTTTTCAGCCAATTCCTCGATATCATATCCTCTGTAAAGAAGCTGGCCTTCACCACCATCGATGAAGGTAATCTGGCTTTCAGTTGAACAGGTCGAGGTATAACCAGGGTCAAAAGTGAAATGACCGGATTGCTTATAGAGTGCACGAACATCAACAGCTGGTGCACCCATACTGCCTTTGAAAATTGGCAGTTCATAGCTTTCACCGTCAATATTTAGCGTCGCGGTGCCTGATTGCGTGATTTTGTTTTCCATAGTTTTATACCTCTTTATTCTCTTACGGACACTTACGTCGTTCCGATTTGCGCTATAGCATCTTCTAATCGGGCTATCGTTTCGTCTTTACCCAGCAAGGCCAAGACGAGTGATAAATCCGGAGAGGGGGAACCTCCGGTTAAGGCGGCTCGGACCGGCTGCCCGATACGCCCAAATCCCAATTCGCGCTGTGCCGCGAAATCATTTAACACTTCCTGCAAAGCTTCCGCTGACCAAGACGCGTCTTTTAGAGCTTTCAGCGACTGTGTCAAAGCCTCAACCAACAGAATTGCGCCTTCTCTTTTAAGAGGTTTGGCAATTTTGCCGCTTATCGCAATGGGGCGGATGTCCATAAGATAGTGCGCTTGTTCAGCAAGTTCGATATAGGTTTTTGAGCGTGATTTAAGGGAGTCCATTGCTGCAAAGATACGATTATAGGCAATTGGGTCTAACGGAGCAGAATTTCTCTTTTCAAAAAAGGGGTGCCCTAGGTTCATGAGTTCGGTGTTACTCATATGCATCATATGTTTTGAATTTATGAAGTCCATTTTATCAAAATCGAGCCGAGCGGCTGAGCTATTTATCCCGTCTAGCGAGAAGGCGTTGGCTAAGGCATCATCTGAGAGAAATATTTCTTCATCGCCTTTGGACCATCCTAATTTCATCAGATAGTTTCTGAGGCCTGACGGTACATATCCAAGGTCCTTATAGTCGCCAACCCCTTGAGCCCCATGTCGTTTTGACAATTTTTTTCCGTCCTCGCCATGTATGAGGGGAACATGGGCCCATTGCGGAATGTCCCAGTTAAAAGCTTTATAAAGTTGTGTCTGCCGACCCGCATTGATCAAATGATCATCGCCTCGGACCACATGGGTAATGCCCATATTATGGTCATCCACAACAACAGCGAGCATATAGGTTGGTGTACCATCGGCGCGAAGTAGAACCAAATCGTCAAAACTTGAATTGTCCCAGGTAACCTCGCCTTGAACATGATCGGAAATTGTCGTTTTTCCCTCAGGTACGCGAAACCGAACGGCAAATGGCGCGTCCTTTATTTTATCAATATCGCGATACGGACTTCTAAAGGCTGTATTATTTGCACGCGCATGCGCCTTTAACTGCTCGACTTCTTCTGCATTTGCATAGCAGCGAAAAGCTCGACCTCTTTCAAGAAGTTCATTCGCCGCAACCACGTGACGATTAATATTGCGACTTTGATAAATGATTTCATCATCATGCTTTACGCCCAACCATCCAAGGCCGTCCATGATGGCCTGAATATTCTTGTCAGTGCTACGCGCGCGGTCTGTATCTTCGATCCGAAGACGAAATTTGCCACCCATTTTTTTTGCGAAATAGTAATTGAAAAGCGCCGTGCGAGCGCCGCCAATATGTAGCTCACCGGTAGGAGAGGGAGCAAAACGCGTTATTACGGGAGTTGTCATTGCGATTTAAAACTTTCAGCTTGCATTCTTTCCGAAATTCGGCGCTCTATGGCACGACATGTCGGGCGATTATAGTCATTTTACGCAGGATGCGACGGATAATCCCTCTGCCTTTTCGCGGTGGTTGGAAAGACTGGCAGGGGCGTCCATGGACTTTGGGTTTAATCTAGGCGTTCTAGCTTTTGCGTTAGGGATTGGTGCCTATTACGGCTTGCCGTTTGAACCAAACCTCATTTTGATTGTCTCAATGAGTTTCGGGCTTCTCAGCTTATATCTAATTTTGCGCCGAAAGGGGAATTTTTTAGCAAACATCATTGCGTATTGTTTAATCGTCGGTTTCGGCCTGTGCCGGGCTAGCTGGCATACACATGCAGTTGAGACGCCACGATTGCCAGTTCAAGACTATAGCTACACATTGAAAGGCTGGGTCAGTGCGATCGAAAAATCAGGCCGTAGCGAACGTTACGTTATCGATGTTTTATCGATCGAAAACAAATCAAAAAATGAAATACCAAAACGGGTGCGTGTGCGGGTAACGAAAGCCGCTGATCCGCCAATTGGCGCAGGCGATACGATAAAATGGCGGGTTTCAATGTCTGCACCGCCCGGGCCAGCTATTCCTGGCGGATATGACCCCGGACAAGCCGCATTCTATAAATCGATTGGCGGTTTTGGTTTTGGCTATGGAGCGCCTGAGCGTCTGACGGACGTCGAATTGGGAGCTTATGATGAGTATCGTCGATTTATAACACGCTTGAGATACGGTATGGCGGACCGCGTTATAGAGAGCGCACCGCGTGAGACGGCTGGGTTGCAAGCCGCGCTTATGACAGGCGTTAGACGGTTCATACCCGAAGATCAGACGGAAAATCTTCGCGTCGCGGGATTGGCGCATATTTTAGCGATTTCGGGTTTGCATATGGGACTACTCGCTGGCGGGGTATATGCCGTCATGACTTTATTATTGGCCTGTATTTTGCCGCTGTCACGTCGATATGATATTCGAAAACCTGCGGCCATAATTGGCATTATTGCTGCCTCTAGTTACCTCGTCCTTTCTGGGGCTTCGGTCGCAACACAACGCGCTTGGATCATGGCCGTGATCGTATTTCTCGCCGTGATATTGGACCGACGTGCTCTCTCCATGCGCTCAGTCTGTGTGGCAGCTTTATTGACTTTATGGCTTCGGCCCGAAAGCCTCATATCTGTTGGGTTTCAAATGTCATTTGCGGCCGTTGGTGCGCTCGTGCTGACCTATGAATATTGGCAATCAATTCGACCTGTCTACAGGAAACCAACGCCCGTCGGTCGCGGTGTCGGTTTTTTCACCTCACTTAGCGTGACCAGCCTTGTCGCTGGCTTCGCCACAGCTGGCTTTGCGTTATTTCATTTTAATCGATTTGCGAAATATGGTCTCTTTGGCAATTTATTAGCAATGCCGATATTTTCCTTAGCCGTGATGCCTTTGGCTGTGCTCTCACTTCTAGCGATTCCATTTGGCCTGGAACATGTGCCGCTTTGGCTAATGGGGCAGGCCTTAAAACCAATATTATCCGCGGCAAATTGGGTCTCGTCTTGGCCGGGCGCCGTTTCATATATTGTCGCCCCCGCCCAATGGGTTCTTGCCGCATATGGATTAGGGTTTGCTCTAATTTGTATTGCGGGACGAAATCTAAAGGTTTTAGGGCTCGGCTTTGTCATAGCGAGTTTGATAGGGTGGACTGCTGTAGAAACGCCTGACCTGCGTATATCTAACGATGGCAAAGTTGCCTATTGGGATAGGTCTTTGGCTTTGGGACAGGGTGATCATATTCTATATGTGGATGACCCGCGCTCAGACCGCTATGGCCGGGATCAATTTGTTCAGCGCGCAGGTATATCACGCGCAGATCATATACGTTTAAATGAGAGCCTTGCAGCATGTGATGCTTTGGCATGTAGGGTCGGGATTGGGAGTTGGAAAATTTCAATTGTGAAAAATCCATCCGAAGTCTCGATTGAATGTGAGGCGTCTGATCTTGTCATACTCTCAGTAAGGCGAGCAGGCCCTGTTGCCCGACGCCATTGCGATGCTATTTTGATCGATGAAAAGAGCTTACGCGAAACAGGTGCGCTGGATGTTTATTTGCAAGACGAGATAAACATAAAGGCCGCGCGTCCCATAAAAGGAAACAGTCGGCCTTGGCAGTAATTTAGGGCAACAATCAAATAAGGTCAGTTTAATTGTAGTTTCGTACGAGTCCAACCAGAACACCTTGGACCTCGACGCGGTCGGGCCCATAAGTTTTTGTTGGAAAATCCTTATTCTCTGCAATCAATTCAACTTGACTGCCGGATTTATAGATACGTTTTAAGGTCGCTTCTTCTTGGTCGACAAGAGCGACAACGATTTCATTATTTCGCGCCGTATTGGCTTTGCGGATAACAACAATATCGCCGTCCATAATGCCGGCCTCGATCATGGACTCACCTTCAACTTCCAGTGCAAAATGATCGCCATTTCCTAACATGGTTGGGGGAACGGCCATGAGATTATAGCTATCTTCAATGGCTGCAATCGGAAGACCGGCCGCAATCTTGCCAACAAAAGGAATTTCATAGGAGTCATTGGCCGCCACAGGGGTAAGGGCATGCGCAGCATTATAACCTTCGGGCAATTTAAGGACTTCGATCGCCCGGGCTTTATTGGGCAGGCGGCGTAAAAATCCGCGTTCTTCCAATGCTGTAATCAAACGGTGGATTCCCGATTTTGAGGCTAGGCCAAGCGAATCCTTCATCTCATCATAAGATGGCGGCACCCCAACGGCTTTAATCCGTTTATCAATCAGGATTAACAAATCTCTTTGCTTCTGCGTCAACATAAGCGACCTCCGAACAAATTAGCAACATTTTTTTTTGTTCTACAGATGTTCTGGTGTTTGTCAAGTTTGAGATCACATGATGTCGTTTATCGCACAAGGCTCGACTAAAACGTTTACAGACCCCGAATACTAATCATCACTTGATTCAAACGGTCGCATTTCCAAAATGAAGCCCCTTTTTCCTCAAGGACAGCTCGCACGGAATTCAAGGTATTTTCCCGGACGGGTTTTCCGGCCTCAATTCTAACGATAGTTGCTTTATTGACCGTTGCGAGTTCAGCTAATTCGCGGATGCTAAGTTTCACGCCAACCCGAGCCATACGAATATGGGTAGCCTCAAG
>CAYTLJ010000034.1:0-21433 GCA_964438555.1 uncultured Algimonas sp. | reverse complement strand
TGATCTTCGGTGACACCAAATGCATCATACCAAGGTTGGAAGTTTCTAACGATACCATTTGCTCGGAACTCACCCGGACTATGGGGACCATTTTTGATTTGTTGAGACAGAGCTTCTTCTTTCCATTTAATCGCCCAAACTTGCGCCCAAGCCATAAAGAAACGTTGATCACCGGTAAATCCGTCGATCACGGGAGCTTCTTTGCCATTTAGAGATTTCTTATAGGCATTATAGGCCATCGTCACGCCTGTAAGATCCCCAATATTTTCGCCTAGACCTAGGCGCCCGTTTAAAAACTCCCCTGGTAAAGGCTCAAAGGATGAATATTGATCTGCAAGCTTTGATGCGCGTTTTTCATAGGCCTTTGCATCGGCCTCAGTCCACCAATCGCGCTGGACGCCATCACCATCTGACTTGCGCCCTTGATCATCAAATCCGTGACCCATTTCATGACCAATCACAGCACCAATTCCGCCGTAATTGACAGCAGGATCCGCTGCTGGATCAAAGAATGGTGCGTCAAGAATTGCCGCTGGAAAAACAATCTCATTTAAAACGGAATTGTAATAAGCGTTCACGCGTTGAGGATTCATAGCCCATTCCTCACGATCAATCGGCGCACCTATTTGCGATAATTCATCCTGCCATTCCCAGGCTCGGGCGGACTTTATCGTCCCGATTAAATCACTCCGATCGACATTTAACCCCTTATATTTTTCCCATTTATTAGGATAGCCAATTTTTGGATTGAACTTTGCTAATTTATATTGCGCTTGTTCTTTGGTTTCATCACCCATCCATTCGAGGCCATCAATACCTTCTTTAAAGGCTCCCCGAAGATTTTCGACGAGTTTGTCCATTTGCGCTTTTGACGCTTCAGGAAAGTGTTTTTTTACGTAAACTTTCCCAACAACTTCTCCCAAGGTACCATTCACAGCTTGCACGCCACGTTTCCAACGCGGGCGTTGCTCATCTTGGCCCCTTAAGGTCTTGCCATAAAAATCAAAGGTCGCATCATCTATTCGCTTGGGCAAAAAATTCGAATGATTATTGAGCAAGCTCACAACCAAGTAATCTTTGAGTACGTTTAATTTCGCGTCAGCAAAAACTTTACCTGCATTTTCAACAGCGGATTTTTCTCTGACGATAACAGTTTTCTGATCACCTATACCCAATTTTTCAAACGCCAGATCAAAATTCAAGCCCGGCGCCAAATCATTTAATTCTGCGCGTGTCATTTTGTTATAGGTCGCGTCGCGATCACGTCTTTTGACAGGTTCCCAATGCCCTTTGGCTATTTTCTTTTCAAAGGCCATAACCGCTTTAGCGCGTCTTTCAGAATTATTTCGTCCAGCCTCTTCAAGCATTTTTGCGAGATAGGCCTCATAAGCGGTTCTAATACCGTTCGCTTTTTCACCTTTTTCAAAATAAGCGTTCCGGTTTGGAAGCCCAAGGCCCGACTGCGTTAAATAGACAATATATTCGTCATTCTGTTTGGCATCGATATAGACATATGGCGAAACGGGTGAATCCAGGCCAAGCTCCGGATCTGACATCAGACTGATTATATCGTCGTGAGATTTAGCTTGCTTAATTCGCAGAATATCTTTTGCCAAAGGCTTTAAATCTTTTGCCTCAATTGCATCTACATCCATATAGGCGTTGTAAAAATCACCAATACGTTTTTCATCCGCACCAGGATTTTCCTTAGAGGCAGCCGTTTCGATAATCTCTTTGACGCGTGTTTCCGATTTATCGGCTAATATATTAAAGGCGCCATAGCGAGACCGGTCAGACGGAATTTCTTTTTCCTTTAACCAGGTTCCATTTACGTAGCGGAAGAAATCATCTCCAGGTTCAACGCTCTCATCCATATTTGCGAGTTCAATGCCAAATGATCCCATAATGGGTTTAGCATTTGATTGGTTGATGGCAGCGGGAGACTGGTTTGACTGCGTCTTATCTCCGCATGCGCTCAGCGCTAAAGCGAGCACAGTAAAGCTAATTCCTGCGAGATGTTTCAATGTCATGATAGTCCTCAATTTGTTACGATTGGTCTTACAGCTTTATTTTACTCAGCCGGTACGAGATCAGGGTCATCCCCGAAAGGTTTAACCTCGTCAAATTCCTCAGCGATATCCATGCCTTCAAGCGCTAAGACCATATCAGGGTCATAGGATGATCCAAGCGGCTCCTGTTTTTCTCCCCGCCATAAGCCGACAAAGAAACGCCTGATATCAACACCGACACCATACATAGCGGGAACCAACATCAGAGTCAGGAAAAAGTCAAACAAGACACCAAATGCAAGTGCAACCACCATGGGTTTCAAGAACTCCGCCTGAACTGATGTTTCAAATAAAATTGGCGTGATCCCGATAAAGGTTGTTACCGACGTCAACAAAATTGGTCTAAAACGTGCAACGCAAGCATCTAGCATGGCTTGATAAGCGCCTACGCCTTTAGCTCTCAGGCGGTTTACGTAATCAATCAAAACCAAGTTGTCATTGACCGCAACACCCGAGGCCGCAAAGAAACCAAATAGCGACATGACGCCAAAGGGCACACCTGTCACCAAATTCCCAAAAATCATGCCTATACCGGCAAATGGAATAGCGACCATAATTAAGAGAGGCAAACTATAGGATTTAAAAGCAACAGCCAGAAGTCCATACATCATGAACAAGATTGCCAAACCAGAAATAACAATTTCTTTTCGGAACGTCTCTTCGACTTCATCATCTCCTATAATCAGTCTTTCTGCATTCGGGTTACGTAATTCCCAATTCGGAAAGAAATTTTCATCGAGATCGGCTTTAATCTCCGCAACAACTGACTGATCACCTCTGACGCGCGCGCCCGCGCGTCCGACTTCCTTGCGATCCCGGCGACGGATAAGAGATGTTCCCTCTACAATCGTAACATCTGCAACGGAGTATAATGGCACTTCTGCACCGCTCATTGTGCGGATACGAAGCTCACTCAGACTATCAATACTCTCGCGAGCGTCCACGGGATAGCGAACCATAACCCTGACGTCTTCACCATTACGGGGGAGCCTTTGAACTTCTATACCAAAAAAAGCATTACGGACCTGTCTGGTAAGGTCCTGAAGCGACAATCCTAATGTCTCGGCCCCGGGTTTCATCGTGAACTGGATCTCGGAAGACGAACTTTCCAGATTATCAAAACTCCGCACAACCTGACTATAACTATCTAATTCCTCTTTAATCTCGAGAACAGCGCGCTTGAGATCATCTTCATTGTCTGACGCAACACCGTAAAACAGTCCGCCGCCGCCACTAAAGCTCCCTTGCGTAACAGTATAATTCGCTCTGAACGCATCCGAGATCGGGCCGACATATTCTTCGAGCTTGTCTGCGATTTCACGCGTTGTTTTGTTGTTTCTGTCATCAGCAGGGATTAATTCTAACCACCCGTTAACCCGACGGTTTGACGTCATTGTGCCAGGCTTTGCGATTATATTGCCTTCAACACCAAAAAGATCCGACGCATCTTTATTTAATCTAGCAATTCCATCTTCCAATTGTCGACGGGCTTGTTCTGTACGTTCAAACGTTGTGCCTTCTGGAAATGTAGCCGTAAATCGAATCGTATCACCTTCGACTTCCGGTAGAAATGATGACGGAACGACCCCTGAAAAAAGGAGGGAAAGCGCTAAAATTCCGAGCCCGACAAAAGCGGAAACTGTGATAACACGGAACTTTAGAAGCGCCGCAACTAACGGTCTAAAATATTTACGTGCAAATGTATTCAAGCTCTCGGCTAATCGGTACTGGAACTTCATAAGTCCCTTCACCTCATTTGGATCTACAGGTTTTAATTTTCTCAAATGAGCAGGTAGTATGAAAAAGGCCTCAATCAAAGAAAAGATAAGGACAGCAATTACAACAAGGCTGATTTGTTCAAACATCGCCCGAATAGGGCCTGACAATAACATAAATGGAACGAACATCATGATCGTTGTTATCACAGCAAAATAAACCGGCTTCACAACCATAGACGCGCCAGCAACCGCACCTCTTTCGCCATAAATACCATTTTCAACATGGAAATGAGTACTTTCCCCAACCACGATCGCATCATCAACAACAATCCCGATCACCAAAAGGAAGGCAAAGAGCGAAATCATATTCAGCGTGACACCGATAAAAGGCGCGACAAATAAAGCTCCAGCAAAGGCGGCAGCAATCCCAACTGTTACCCAGAAAGCGACTTTGGGGCGCAGAAACAGCATCAGAATAATCAGAACTAATGCCATACCTGACAAAGCATTATTGGCAATCAATTTCATCCGACTATCAAACACTTCCGAACCGTCGGACCATATTGCAAATTCGAGATTTTCTGGGAGAGTTTCGTTTATTTCTTTTTCAAATTTTCGGATTTCCTTCCCCATCAAGGTAATATTCATGTCATCCGGTGAACTCACTGAGAAAATAGCCGCAGGTTGACCTCTAAATGCTGCCGAAAATTTGTTGTCGTCAAACCCATCAATAACATTGGCAACGTCGCCGATACGCACGACACCGCCTTCAGGTGACTGCCGAATAATAATATTTTCAAATTCGGCTTTTGTATTGGCAAGATTTCGCGCTCTAAGCTGAAGATTACCTCCAGTCGTCTCAACAACCCCTGCTGAAAGATTTACGGATGTTCCCGCGACAGCTTGGCTAACCTGAGAAAATGTCAAATTATATTTTCGGAGATCATCCTCAGAAATTTCGATTGTAACTTGTTCCGGACGCTTCGTTTGTTGTTGTGTTAACTGCATTCCAGAAAGTTGGGTAAGTTTTAACCGCACATCATTGGCCGCTCGCTGAAGCGTCAAACGATCGACTTGGCCGTAAAGTGCCAAAAACATTGCATCTTCGCGGATTTCCCATCTGAAAACCTGAGGACGAAACGCATCAGGGGGAAAATTTTGTATTCCATCTACACGCGCCGTCACGAGATCGATCATTTGATCGTAATCAATACCAAGTTTGGTTCGAATATTTACACTCGCTGAGCCTTCACGTGCCTCGGCCTCAATATAATCGATACCGTCAAGTCCATCGACCGCTTCTTCAATACGCGTAACAAGCTGCTCATTTACATCACGGGCAGACGCACCCAGCCAACTTACACTGACTGTCATTCCATTGACGTTGGTCGTTGGAATAAATTCCCGTTCTAATTGATTGTAACCAAAAAAACCGCCCACAAACATGAGCACCATTAAGAGGTTGGCTGCGACGGGGTTTTTTACAAACCAGGCTATCAAATGTCTCATAACACGTCTCTGTGTTCTATTGTCTTGTCCAATAGGTCATTAATTTAATTAGCCGTATTTTGATCCGGCTTCGAATCACGTTTAGGCGTCTCCCCATTTGCCGCATCTGGTTTTTTTCTCGGCTTTTTGGGTTTATCACCCTTACCTTTGTCAGCTGTTCCGTTTCCGTCATTTCCGCCAGGTTTTTGCCGACCTGGCCTTGGGGGATCAACAAGGACCTTATTCGGGTCATTGGCGTCAAGAACCTTTAGCGTATATTCTACGCGTGAGCGTTCCATTGGCGATAAAACAACAAGTTCACCCGGATTAATTCCCGACGTTAGAAAGGCCCGTTCAGACGTCGTATCCAAAACCGAAACGGATCGGATCTCGCCCTTTCCTTTATCATCAACAACATACACCTCATCCCCCGGACGAAGCCCATCCCTTGGAAACACAATAATATCTTCGTAAGACTTACCAGCAATCGCAGCATCAACAAAAAGTCCTGGTGCGAGGGGAACTCCATCGTCGGAGCGGCCATTTCCATATGGATCAACGACTTCAGCTATCGCAAATAAAGAGCGCGTTTGCGTATCAAAGGTCGGATCCGTTCTCATAATTTCCGCCTCCCAGCTTTGTAGTTTACCTGCGACTCTGGTTGACAATGTTACCTTGGGTGCGTCAGCACGGCTCTTTGCTACAAATGCCAATGGTAAATCTAATTTTGCCAATTGTTCATCTGACAGAGGCAAACGGACTTCTGAAATATTTGAAGAAAAAATTCTTGCAAGTCTCGCACCAGGGTTGACGAACTGACCAATATCGGAGGATTTTTCTCTGACACGTCCGGAAAATGGCGCTTTAACAGACGTCCGGGACAGATTTAGTTTTGCAGCTTCCAATTCAGCATTGGCAGCTTGAAGCGATGCTCGAGCTTGCGCAATTTGTGGCTTGCGCAGGGCCAAATCACTGGCTTCGCCTGGGCGCCCTAATTCCTCAAAGTCACGTTTCGCAATCTCACCTTCAGCTTCTTCTCGGGTCAGAGCCTGTTGTGCTTGCGCGACGCTAGCCTCGGCTCGAATAACAGCGACTTGAAAGTCTGCGTCTTCAATCCTGACTAATGTTTCGCCTTTTCTAAAAACCCCACCTTCGATAAAGTTGGGGCTTACAAAAACTATTTTTCCACCGACTTGTGGTACAAAATCAATCTCAATCTGAGGACGAACTTCGCCTTGTGTATTGACATGGAGTTGGACACTTTCCTGATTGGCATAATCGGCCAGAACAGCAAGTGTGTTAAAGCTTCGCTCGCGCTCCTTCGGTTTCTGTAGAACATTATTGAGCAATAAGGCAAAAAGCGTAAAACCAGCTATTAATGTACAACCTGCAACGACGCTTTGAAGATATTTAACCCATGACGGGGGGCGATCAAAAACATACCAAATTGCCAATCCAATCATGCCGACAGCCAAAGCAATATAGATATTTAAAACACCTGGTTCCCGAGGTGTTTTATCTGCCTCCGGGACCGTTGATACGGCCCCCAGACCAATACTAAGTCCAATCAAAAGCAAAATCGGAATAATGATAATTCCGGTTTTTCTTACCCAGCCTCGTTTAGGTTTTGATATGGTATTCTGCGCAACAGAACTCATGACTCGTCCTTAACATAGGATTGCAAAACTGTTTGCGCCTCTATAGGCACTTCGCCGTACATTCCACCCCCCAATGCGACATGTAATCTGACACGATTTTGCAATCTTTCCGCCCGAGAGGAAATTAATTGCCCTTCGGCATTCAGCGACCGGGATTGGGCATCCAACAATTGAAGGATAGTTGCCAAGCCCTCAACATATCTTACCTCAAGGCGCTCTTCTGCTTTTAAGGCCTCGTCCAAACTTACCCTCAAAGCCGCCTCCCGTTCCGCAAGCCTAACCTCGGCATCTAAGGCATTTTCGACTTCCTGGTAAGCTTGAAGGACGGTTTCGACATAATTTTGAACCTGCGCCTCAAGATTAGCCTCTTGTTGTGCTATATTGGCTCTGATTTGACCGCCTTGGTAAATGGGAGCCGTCAGATTGGCAATAATGTTTGAAAGAATATCTTGAAAATCGATAACTTCGCCTAGATCCAGCCCCTGCTCGGTCAGACTTGCTGACAAGTTGAGCGATGGGTAAAGGGACTTACGAGCGACATCGACCGAATAACCAGCTGCAGCAATGCGGTGCTCAACAGCCAAAATATCTGGACGATGGTTTAGTACAAATTCAGGTCTCGCGGCCCCGGAAAGCTCGGGGAGGTCAGGCAAGGCCGTCGGTACATCCAGGCTTGCCGCGGGATAACGTCCAATTAAAATTTCAAGCGCGCGCATCTGGACGTTCAAATTCTGCAATCGCGTTGCTTTTAGGGCCTCAGCATTTGCCAAGGCCGAGCGCGCCAGACGCACATCAGAAGATTCTGAGAGCCCAGAGTCAAACCGACGCTCAGTCAAACGTAAAGACCTCGCCAATCTTTCAATATCTCTGTCGGACAAATCGATAAGGCGCTCAGCCTCAATGACATCAAACCACGTTTGCGACACGCGACTAGCAACAGAAAGCCGTATCGCCGCAAGATCAGAGGCGCTTGCACCCGCTGTTTGCAAACTCCCATCAATCCCGTCACGTACACGGCCAAAGAGATCGACCTCCCAGCCCGCATTTAAACGCGCACTCGTGACAGTTCGGTTATTATTGGCAACAAAGACTTGCTGACCGTCTATTACATCCACCGGACTTTGGTTGATTGTCCCTGTTCTATTTGCGTTCACGCCCAGCGACAAATTGGGATATAAATCAGCACGGCTTATGCGTAAACTTGCAAGAGAGGCATCAAATTGCGCAAGGGACCGCAGAGCACCGGGATTGTTTTCAACCCCTTCAGCAACCAGTTCTGATAATTGAGAGTCCTGGAATGACCCCACCCAATCGATTATGGGTAATTCACTCGGCCCATTTTCTGTCCATTCAGCGGGAACGACAATTTCTTCTTCGACCGATGTGACCGTAGCATCTGGGCCAAGCGACCTAATTGTCGAGCATCCACCTAACAAAATCGCGGTCAGCGACGTATAGATGGCCGCCTTACACAGTTCTCTTGAATTTTTAATCGTCTCCATAGGTGTCCGATACGGTATATTTAGCGAAAGTCAATCATTTATTATTGAAAAACGATAAATACAGAGGTTTATTCCAAATTGATATGTTTAGTTACGATCTTCGCACACACATGTATCAAAAATATATCATGCGCGTGGCCTATTAAGCAATTTGCTCAGAAAAAAAACCAATTAATGCTGTCTTCGACATGAAAAATAAGATAGAAATCGGCATGATGTTGAAGCGTTAACGGTATAGCTGGAGACCATGTCGCAGCCCCTTTCCAATTCAGTTCGGCCCAATTCAGTCCGGGGCCGTGATGGGCTGATTATCGGTTTCGTGATGATCGCGGCCATTTTGTCTATGGCTTTTTTATCAGACACATCCGCTTATATTGCGCTTCTGATAACTGGCCTCGCATTGGGCACATTATATCTGTATTTTCGATTCTTGAGAACAAAGTCCCATCTCGACACATCGGATCATCAGGACTCTGACCTTGGCGAGCCAAGCGATAAAACGCTTGAAAGGCTCGCAGATTCAATTCCGCGTGCTGTTGCCATTTTAAATGAATCTGGAACTGTTACGCATGCCAATAGTGCAGCCAAAAATCTTTTAGCCCCTGATATGGTCGGCCGACCTGCCGTGGCCTATCTTAGAAGTTCAGAATTCAAGCAACGATTAGATGACGCCTTTTCAGGTAAAGATAACCCGCCTCTCACACTTCACATATTGGCGCCGACAGAAAAAGTTATTGATGTCGACTTCTCTAAACCTGTCTCAAAAAGACCTGTTTCAAAAAATGATCCGACTCAAAATGAACAATTTGTTTTTGCTGTTTTAGCAGACCGGACTGAAGCAAATCTAGCTAGAGAAAAACAAGCTGATTTTCTTGCCAATGCGTCCCATGAATTAAAGACACCAATCGCCTCTTTAAAGGGCTATATTGAAACGCTACGCGGTCATGCCAAGGACGACCCCGAAGCGCGCGATGTTTTTCTGGGCATTATGCAAGATCAAGCCGAACGCATGGAGCGGCTCGTAACAGACTTGCTCTCCTTGCGTAAAATCGAAAGTCGCGAACATATAACGCCCTCGGAGACCGCTGATCTGTCAAAAGCCATTGGATCTGCCCTCGATATTCTTTCCCCCCTCGCTGCGGCTCGAAAAATTTCACTAGAGGTCAACACATCAAATATAGGACCCGCTCGAATTTTTGGAAAGACAGATGAATGTGTTCAACTATTCCTCAATCTGATGGAAAATGCGATCAAGCTCTCCCCTCTCAAATCAACGATCATTATTTCACTAGAGCATATAGCACAATGGAACGGAGACGCCTTCGGGGCAGCCGCAAAAGCAGGCGCGTCGACGCGCCGTATTGTCAATCTACCACCAAGTCAGGCCCCCGCTTGGCGCGTGACCATATCTGATCAAGGCCCCGGTTTTTCGCGCACACATTTACCACGGATTGGCGAGAGATTTTACCGCGTTGCCGGTGATCTATCCGCCCAAGAAAAAGGAACGGGGCTTGGACTTGCAATTGTCAAACATATTGTGATGCGCCACCGCGCCGGCTTATTTGTTCAAACCATCCACAAGGATGATCATGAAAATCTTGATTCTACTAATAAGTCCGATTTGAATATATCAGGATCAGCCTTTAGTGTTATTTTTATCGATAGGTCTGCGCATTCGTCGGATGCGATAGAAGAAGAAGAATAGTCATATGACACCTTATGTTCTCATCGTTGAAGACGAGACTTCAATTGCGACCTTGCTTGAGTATAATCTAGAACGTGAAGGGTTTGAGACAGCCCTTGCCGAAGACGGCGATATGGCAATTGTCATGGCCGAAGAACGTGTTCCGGATCTGATTTTACTCGATTGGATGTTGCCCAAACTTTCAGGCGTCGAGGTCGCACGGCGTCTTAGACGCAAAGACGCAACAAAAAACGTGCCTATCATTATGTTATCGGCGCGAGGCGAAGAAGATGATCGCGTGACGGGATTAGATTTTGGCGCGGATGATTATCTGGTAAAGCCGTTCTCTATGCCTGAGCTTTTTGCTCGGATCAGAGCCTTATTAAGGCGGACACAGTCCAATGTACTCTCCGACGCCGTCATTGTTGGAGATCTTGAAATTGACACCAAAGCACACCGTGTTTCGCGCGCCGGAACAGATATACATCTTGGCCCCACAGAATTTCGCTTATTGGAGCATTTTATGCGAAGGCCGGGACAGGTTTTTTCGCGCGAGCAACTCCTCGATGCCATATGGGGGCATGATGTCTATGTCGAAATCCGCACAGTCGACGTCCATATTGGTCGCTTGCGAAAAGCCTTAAAGATGAAAGACCGAAAAGACCCCATTCGCACCGTCCGCTCGGCAGGTTACGCGCTAAGGTCAGACAATTAGGCAAACGAACCATTAGCGGCCATTGAAACTATTAGCACCCATTGACTTGCCCTTGATGGGGTCAAGCCCTAAGGCCCGCCGCAAATAAGGTCGAGTTGTCTCGTCTTCTAACCGGTTATCCATATGATCCGCTCCACACTTTCAAATTTCGCAAATGCGATTAGCGTTCCAGCGCGAAAACGTTCGGGCCCTCTTACCTTTACACCGCGCCGCATAAAAGTTGAGGTCTTAGCAGGCTTAACTGTAGCCTTGGCACTCGTCCCCGAAGCCGTGGCCTTTGCCTTTGTCGCAGGTGTCCAACCGCTTACAGGGCTTTATGCCGCTTTCATTGTTGGCCTTATCACGGCACTCATCGGTGGACGTCCCGGCATGATATCGGGGGCAACAGGTGCCCTCGCCGTTGTTATGGTCGCGCTTGTTGCTGATCACGGCGTAGAATATCTTTTTGCAACAGTTGTTTTGATGGGACTATTACAAATCGGGGCGGGCATATTCCGACTTGGAAAATTTATCCGGCTGGTCCCCCATCCCGTTATGCTCGGATTTGTAAATGGACTGGCCATTGTGATTGGTATGGCTCAGCTATCCCAATTCCAAAGCGCACCGCCTGAACGTATTGCGGGCGAGCATTATGGACCCTTTCATATTCTAGAAGGAACCTGGCTGACCGGAACACCGCTTATGCTTATGCTTGGCCTTGTTATCCTGACGATGTTTTTGATTTGGATAACGCCAAAAATCACCAAAGCGGTCCCAGCGCCGCTCGTCGGAATTGGGATTGTTGCAGCTCTCGTAATTGGGTTCGGTTTAAACGTTCCAACAGTCGGAGATATGGCATCAATAAAAGGCGGCTTGCCTGATTTCCATATCCCAACCGTCCCGCTCAATTTTAAAACATTTGAGATCATTCTTCCATATGCGCTTATTCTGGCGGCCATTGGTCTAATTGAAAGCCTATTGACGCTGAACCTCGTCGGGGAAATTAAAGAAGAACGCGGCGGCGCGTCTCAAGAATGTGTTGCGCAAGGGGCTGCCAACCTGGTTACGGGTTTCTTTGGTGGCATGGGGGGGTGCGCCATGATCGGCCAATCCATGATTAATATAAAATCTGGTGCGCGAACGCGACTATCGGGCATTGCGGCTGCTCTCTTTCTTTTAGCCTTTATCTTATTTGGGTCGGGAATCATTGAACGTATCCCGCTCGCCGCCCTTGTCGGGGTCATGTTTATGGTCGTGATCGGGACCTTTGCGTGGCATTCAATCACCATTATGCGAAAAATTCCGCTTATTGACGCCCTTGTCATTATCATTGTGACCCTTGTCACCGTTTATCACGACCTCGCTGTCGCGGTTATTGTGGGCGTTATTATTAGCGCCCTTGCCTATGCGTGGAATGCGGCGCGGCGGATTGATGCTAAGACAGAAATGGAAGGTGACGCGAAAGTCTATAAGGTTGAAGGCCCGCTTTTCTTTGGATCCATTGAAGGGTTTAGTGCGTTATTTGAAATTAAAACTGATCCTGATGAAATCATAATCGATTTTGCAGATAGCCGTGTTGTTGATCAATCTGCCCTACAGGCCATTGAAGCACTCGCCGCAAAATACACCCAAGCCGGAAAGTCAATTCGCTTGCGCCATCTCACGCGCGACGGACATCAACTCTTAAAACGCGCTGGGCAACTTATGATCGATTCAGATGATGATCCTGAATATCAAATCGCGACTGATTACAAAGTCCGTATTGGCGTCTTTGGCGGCGGGCATTAAAACCCGATCCAGACTTCACTAAAACGCGACTTGTAATGCCCGTTTTTTTCTCCATAAATTCCGCCTCGTTAGAGTATTGGAGAGAGACATGTGTGACGACATAACTGAAGTTGAAAATCAGGGTTTTTACGAAAAACAAATAACAAGGCGTGAGTTTAACCTCTTGGCAGGTGGCGCCGCTATATCGATCGCTTTTGCAGGTTGCGCGCCGGGTGAAGCCGCAGAAGGTATTACCGAATCTGATGTCTTGATTGAAACGCCTGATGGAACAGCCGATGCCTTTTTCGCCCATCCATCCTCTGGCGCCCATGCAGCCGTCCTAATCTGGCCAGACATTGTCAGCCTGCGCCCAGCTTTTAAGATGATGGCAAAACGTCTTGCAGGTGATGGCTATGCCGCATTGGTGATCAACCCCTATTACCGGAAGGCGAAAGCCCCCTTCGTTGAAGTTGGACAGAATTTTCGGGATCCAGGCGTACGTGAAAAAATCATCCCATTCGCGCGTAGCTTATCACAAGACACAACGCGCATAGATACGCGTGCCTTTGTCGATTGGCTCGACAAACAAGCGGCCGTTGATACATCAAAAGGCATTGGAACAACGGGCTATTGTATGGGCGGCCCTATGACAATGCTTGCCGCGCATGAGCGCAGTGACCGTATCCGCGCAGGCGCAAGTTTTCATGGCGGAGGTCTAGCAACGGATAAAGAAAACAGCCCGCACCTCTTAATTCCTGAAATGAATGCGAATTACCTGATCGCTATTGCTGCCAATGATGATGAACGCGATCCCGAAAGTAAAAACACCCTCCGCAAAGCTTTCGACGCGACAAATAATAAAGCTGAAATCGAGGTTTATGAAGGCACACAACATGGTTGGTGCCCACCTGACAGTGCCGTCTATGATGAGACGGCGGCGAATAAGGCCTGGGCCCGAAAGCTGACTTTGTTTGAACGTAGCTTGACGTAGTGGATTTTACGATCAGTTAAATCCAGACATGGCTCAGAATATGGGCTAATCGCGTTTGAGACAAATTGCCGTGGCTTCGCCGCCTCCAATACAGAGTGAAGCCACGCCAGTCTTCGCGTCTCGCTTTTCCATTTCCGCAATCAGTGTTGCCATGATACGCGCGCCTGAAGCACCAATCGGGTGGCCCAATACGCAACCGCCTCCGTTCACATTGACGGTCTCATGATCTAGACCGAGCTCTTGCATGGCAATCATGGGAACAACCGCAAAGGCTTCATTGATTTCCCAAAGATCAACATCCTCAGCGCTCCAATCCGCCTTATCAAGCGCCTTCTGAATAGCTTTAACGGGTGCCGTTGTGAAATAGGCTGGTTCATGCGCATGCGCAGCATGAGACACAATTTCTGCAAGGACTTTGTGACCGCCTTTTTCCGCGTCGCTGCGCCGCATCAAAACGAGAGCCGCCGCACCGTCATTGATTGAGGATGCATTGGCCGCCGTTACCGTTCCGTCTTTGCTAAAGACCGGACGCAAATTAGGAATTTTATCAGGACGTGCATTGGACGGGCCTTCATCCTTTTCAACAACAACATCGCCTTTCCGACCTTTGACAGTAACGGGTGTCAACTCTCGATCAAATTTGCCATCAGCTTCCGCCGCTTGCGCACGCCGTACAGACTCGATGGCATAAGCATCCTGCTGCTCACGCGTAAATTGATATTCAGAGGCAATCATATCGGCAAAAACCCCCATCGCCCCGCCTTCATACGCATCTGTGAGCCCATCATACATCATGGAGTCGACAACCTTCTGATCTCCCATACGCATACCGCCACGCGCTTTGGGCAGCAGATATGGCGCAATGGTCATATTTTCCATGCCGCCAGCTACAGCTATATTGATTGACCCGGCTTTAATCGCATCATGCGCCATAATCGCGGCTTGCATGCCAGAGCCGCACATTTTATTGATTGTTGTCGCTTCAGCAGAGAGCGGGAGGTCTGCGCCTAATGCGGCTTGACGCGCTGGCGCCTGGCCTTGGCCAGCTGGCAGGACGCAGCCCATAATCACCTGTTCGATGTCACTGCCCTCGACCTTTGCCTCAGACATAGCGGCTTTGATCGCAACTGCGCCAAGCTCAGGCGCGGAGACACTGGAAAAAGCACCCTGGAAAGCCCCCATTGGGGTACGGGCCAGACCGATAATTACAACAGGATCAATAGACATAGATGGACCTCAAAAAAAATCTAACATCGTTTAATGTGAAAACCGCACAAACTCTATATCTTATTTAACCGCTCTACAGAAAAACTTAATCAGATATCTTATATTTTTGGAGCTTATTCAGGCGAATTTTTTGAAACGGCTTCTGCTTCCGCCCGACGCTTCGCGGTTAATGCGGCGCGTTTTCTCGCAATATCTGCCCGTTTTTTGTCGGAAAAGGATTCTTTTGGGCCACGACCGACCGCAATAAACAGAACAACTGTCACGACGGCCAATATAGCAATCACGATATACATTGTCTGGTCTGTCATTTTGTCCTCATAGGGTAGACCCGTCTAAAAGGGCTGCTAAATAAAGCAGCCCAGATTTACCTATAATAAATTAGAGATCAATCTCCGACTTCAAATGTGATTTTCACATTTACGCGAAATTTGTCGATTTTGTTGTTTTTGATGGCTGTAGACATCTCGTTCACATAGGCGGACCGAATATTTTTGACGGTCTTTCCGGTTCGCTTCACAGCAGTTTCGATTGCATCTTCGAAGCTTTTTGAGCTTTCGCTTAAAACTTCAATTGTTTTCATGACGGCCATAGTGACATTCCTCTTAATGATTGAAAATCGGAGCTATATCAAAAATATACAAAATGCCAATGATAGACCTGTAATGAAATCAGCCAGTCCGCGTAATCCATCCACCACCTAGCGTACGGGCTGCATCTTGCCGATCTTCATAAAAGACACAAGCCTGACCTGGAGACAGACCAAGATCGGGTTCAGCGAGCGTAACAACCATCTCTCCGTCCAGTGATTTAAAACGCGCCAAGGCGGGCGGACGTGTTGAGCGAACCTTAACGCGGATTTCGAGCCCATCTAGCTGCGTTCCAAAATCGCCTTCGCCAAGCCAATTTATATTTTCTAACCAAAGCGTATCGCGCTCTAATGCTGATCTTGGTCCAACAATGACCTGACGGCTTTGCGCATCTATCCCGACAACAAATAATGGATCAGTCCCTGTATCATCGCCAAGACCTAACCCACGTCTCTGGCCAATTGTATAATACATGACACCGCGATGCTGACCCAATATGCGGCCATCCATATGAACAATATCTCCCGCCTTAGCGGCTTCCGGTCTTATTTTCTCAATCACATCCGTATATTTGCCAGTCGGGACAAAGCAGATATCTTGGCTATCAGGCTTAGAGGCAACATTTAATCCAAATTCGACGGCTAATTTTCGGGTTTCCGATTTGTCTAAATGCCCAAGTGGAAATCTTAGAAAATCCAATTGCTCTCGCGTTGTTGCAAAGAGAAAATAAGATTGATCTTTTCCGCCATCATGTGCGCGGTGAAGCTCCGGCCCATTAGGACCCTCTATTCTTTGAATATAATGCCCAGTTGCCATGCAATCCGCACCTAGGTCTTTGGCGACTTGTAAAAGATCTTTAAATTTCACGGTCTGATTACATCTCACGCACGGTATAGGGGTCGCGCCTTTCAGATAAGTATCTGCGAAATCTTCGATAACCTGCTCACGAAATTGGCTTTCATAATCTAGAACATAATGCGGAAAGCCCATAAGCTCCGCAACACGCTTGGCGTCGTAAATATCTTGTCCGGCACAGCAAGCTTTGGCTTTCTGAATGGCCTCGCCATGATCATAGAGCTGCAATGTCACACCAATAACATCATATCCCTGCCTCGCCAGCATTGCTGCGCAGACGGAAGAATCTACGCCACCACTCATCGCGACAACAACACGTGTTTCATGCTCTAACTTGTGAAATCCCAAGGAATTTCGGTCGGTTTTCAGTGGTTGATGCATTGTTTTTCAAAAATTTCAGTTTTTTTTCAAGAATATTTACTAGCACATAAGAGCGCATTTGTACCAATGCGATACAGCTATGCACCAATTTCTGGCAGAAAAGACTCAATAGAATCAATACGGTGCCGAATCATATAAACCTTTATTAACGATAAAGCTGATTCTATTAACCTTCGTAAACACTTGTATCTTAACGATTTTTCTAGCTTTCCTTAAACTTTTTTTAGGAGCTTTCACCTACATATGGGTAGGATAAAAACAACTGATCCAAGGTGGATGGATTTCATAACGGGCATATGAGCATGCAAGAGCGTAGAATAAAAAGAGAGAATGTCGTGATTGGGCCGGAAGGCACACCACTGACATTGGCAGATTTGCCGAAACCTAACACAGTGCGTTGGGTCATCCGTCGCAAGGCGGAGGTCGTCGCGGCTGTACGCGGTGGACTGCTGACGTTAGACGCGGCGCTTGAACGCTATGGCTTATCGGCCGAAGAGTTTATGTCTTGGCAGCGTAGTATTGAAAGCCACGGCATTGCCGGTCTAAGAACGACACGCGTTCAACAATACCGCTAATATAGATTATATATGCATCGCTTAGGCGATAGATGAAGCCGTCTTTAGCTTAAGACGGCTTTTTTTGTTTTCTAAAAAAGCGTGAGTTGCGCGCCCAGACGTAAACAGGCAATTTTCGTGAGAAAATTCCTCCTACGCTCAAGGTCAATAAAGAAGAAGCTAACCAAAGATTAGCGCTGTCCTTAATCCTTATTTACCAAACCTATTGGCAAAACCTTAGTCTGGCACTGCTATAAACACTTATTAGAGGGCAAAAGCCCCACATGGGTTTGGTGAAGGAGCGGATTCTATGGCGTCCCAGGGTAGCTATAAATCGAGTTATAAGACGGACGCTTATGAGCCAGCGTGTCGCCTTGTAAGCCTATTTTCTGCGAGTGGGTCTCCCAGTGAAATACGCAAGATTGCAGTAAAGCTTGGGCGTAAAGCGGCAAGTTACGGCGAAACCGTTCTCGTTCTTGATGGTGGAAATGGCGACCTATTGCGAGAAACAGGGATCATTAGCGCACGCACATTATCAGATATTGCAAAAGGAACCGCCAAATTACATGACGCATTATATGTAACGTCAAATGAACATTTTACGGCAACGTCTGTCGGCGAACAATCGCTCGAAGACGCATTAGGTCTTTTGGCCGCACTTTCACTTTCTTATGACTGGGTCTTTGTCGTGCCAGAAGCTGGGTGCACACCAGCTCATATTCGCCTTGCTATGGCATCAGATATTAGCTTGATTTCTTATGACACACATAGTGACGGGTTTATGCGCGCCTATTGGATGATGGACGCCATTCGAGCACGCATGCCGGATTATGATAGTTTGGTCTTATCTACAGGTGAAAAATGCGACGCCGTGGAGACTGCACTTATGTTAAATGACACTGTGCGCGACCATTTGGGCGCACCACCCACCTATACAGGACATGCGGATGATCTTCATATTGAGACGCGTTTGCTAACGAAATTTAGAGATCTGGCAACAAAATTTGCCGTCGCGTAAAACTGTACGCAAAAAAAATCATTATTTTCGAAGGATTTGTTTGGTTAATTCGTGTGTGAGAGTAGAGACCACTATGGAGACCTCTTATGAAACGAATTCTTTTAGCCACAGCGATTGTTGGATTTTCCGCAACAGCGCTCTTAGCCGCTAGTCCAAAAGCCGATTTGAACGGTGATGGGCAAGTCACAAAAGATGAATTTACATCTATAGCCATTGAAAATTTCAGAAATGCTGATGTAAATGGCGATAATTTCCTCTCTGAAGACGAAGCCAATGCCATGAAAGCGGCGCGTCGTGACGCCCGTGCAGATGCTAGCTTTGATAAAGTTGATGCGAATGGCGATGGCGTCTTAACGCGCGAAGAAGTCGAGGCCGCCGGTAATCAAAGACAGGAAAAACGCTCTGAGCGGCGCGGCGCCAAAAAGGCTGAAATGCTTGAGCGGTTTGATACGAATGTTGACGGCGAGCTGAGCGATATAGAGCGCGAAGCGGCGCGTGCCGAAATGAAAGAAAAATTCGGCGGAGGCCGAGGACAACGCAAGGGCGGCAAAAGAGCAGATCGCCCAAAACCTGATACCAATGGTGACGGGTTAATTAGCTTCGAAGAACATGCGGCTGTTACGGAACTCTTATTTTCTCGTTTAGACGCCAATGGAGACGGTGTATTGACGCAAGGCGAAGGTAAGAAACGTCGTGGCAAAAAAGGCAAGAAACGCCGCGGATTCTAAACCTATTGTCCCAAGATCCTGATAACGACCTCCTGCCTGCCTTGCAGGCCGGAGAGCCTCATGCGCTCAAGGCTTTAATGGATAGGCATCTTAGCCGTATTCATGGTCTGGCTTGGCATATGTCGGGCGATCGAAGTCTCGCTGAAGATATTTCTCAAGAGACTTTCCTTCGCTTCTGGCAAACAGTTCCGAATTGGGATCCATCTGGCAAGGCTACGATTTTGACCTGGCTCCGGCGTGTTGCAACGCGAATTTGTATCGATGAAAAACGCCGTAAAACGCCTATTTTCACGGATAAGCTACCGGACGCTGTTGACGAAACGACCGGCCCATATTTGGAACTCGTACGTGGTGAGACGGCAATGGCGGTCCAAGCGGCTATTTTACGGCTCCCGGATAGACAACGTGCGGCTTTAATCTTGTCGTTCTACCAACATGTTAGCCAAGCTGAAGGCGCGGCGACATTGGGCATTAAAGAAAAGGCTTATGAGAGTTTGCTCTCACGCGCCAAAGCAAAACTAAAGCGTGAATTACGTCTCGAAAAAGAGAGTCTGGTACTATGACTGATCTCAATACCCTTTTGAACCAAAACACGGCGCCTGCCCCGCGTGCTGGCCTTGCTGATCAGATTTTGGAGACCGCAAATAAGCATGTTCCTGCAAATGACGGACCGAAGCGTCAGGCCCGTTGGTGGTCAGGCGCCGGGTTTGCGGCGATGGCACTCATAGCGGGTTTTCTATTCATTCAACCCGGTCAGGTCGCTGAAACTCAAGATTGGGAACAAATTGCCGATAGTTCCGGCTTTTCAGATCTCTATGCCTGGGTGGAGGACGATAATTCCTAATTATTTGACTATTTGCGAAACCCACATTGCGTTTGCCACAAATTGACCTAATCACGTGCCTTCCCCACTTTGGGTTAGATAGTCGTCATGGCAAACCATTCAAGAATAGCCAAATAAGAACGGCCACCTAATTGGTGGCCGTTCGTCCCACAAAGGGGTAAGAAACAAAATTTCTATTTTATTAGCCGACTTTACGGGCAAGCGCCTTCTCGGCCTTAGCAGCTAGACGACGTGCTTTGACACGTTCAAAACTATCCAAAGCATCCAGAGCAACTCTTAACTCACTGGCAAGCTGACCGCTTTGCTCACCAATATCTCCAAGTGAGCGACGCAAATTTTCTTTTCGCGCAATAACAGACTGTGCATAGCTGCCATATGCAACATAGCCGTCTTTTTGCGCATTGGCGTCGACTTCGTCTTCAGGAACGCTATCTACAAGCTTACGAATTTGACGCTCCAAATCTTCACGAGTCGCCTCTAAGACCGAAATACGCTTTTGTAGGTCTTCAATTTGAAACCGCGTTTTCGCAATTTGTCTGTCGCTTGAATGCGCCATAGTCTTCTCCTCACCCAGAGTATCACCAAATACCCATCATGATTATTTTTGATCGCCCAGCTTTGTGCCGTGTCCGATCTTATTCTGATTTGTAGACCTTCTTAGATCATTAGGTTTACATTCTGATGAAAAAGCTTGGTTAAGTGAAAATGAAATTCATTTTAGGACTTTGTTAGGTCATTACGGGTCCGAATCTGAAATCGCGTATAAAAATTTACTGAGAAAAGGGTTAATGTTGTTAACACTTGATTTACGCTATGCCCCTAATCCAGACATTCCATTAACTATATCCGGACGCGAACCGGACGCGTGATTCGCCTGGGAGGGGATTTATATGCGAGTTCTTCTAATCGAAGATGACATGGCTACAGCACAAGGCATCGAACTGATGCTCAAAACTGAAGGCTTTAACGTCTATACAACTGATCTCGGTGAAGAGGGTGTCGACCTCGGCAAGCTTTATGATTACGACATCATTCTTCTTGATCTAAATCTACCTGATATGCCTGGTTTTGATGTGCTGAAAACCCTCCGCATGGCAAAGGTCAATACACCAATCTTTATCCTATCAGGTACGTCCGATATTGACAGTAAAGTCCGCGGACTTGGAACGGGGGCCGATGACTTCATGACCAAGCCCTTCCACAAGGATGAACTCGTCGCGCGCATTCACGCCGTTGTTCGCCGTTCGAAAGGCCACAGCCAGTCAATCATTACAACTGGCGACATCAAAGTGAACCTAGACGCCAAAACCGTCGAAGTCGGTGATCACCGGGTTCACCTAACGGGTAAAGAATATCAAATGCTCGAACTTCTATCTTTGCGTAAAGGTACAACCCTGACGAAAGAAATGTTCTTAAACCACCTCTATGGCGGCATGGACGAGCCAGAACTCAAAATTATCGACGTCTTTATCTGTAAGCTCCGCAAGAAACTTGCAGCGGCTACACAAGGCGAACATTATATCGAAACTGTTTGGGGCCGCGGATATGTTCTGCGCGATCCAGCCAAGGATAAAATGAGCGCATAAAGCCGTATCTCGGCTTTTAACTTTTTGAGAGCATTACTCCCAGACCTCTCTAAGGACCCCTGCCCTCGCGGCGGGGTTTTTT
>CAYTLJ010000033.1:0-21489 GCA_964438555.1 uncultured Algimonas sp. | reverse complement strand
GTCTGCGGGCCTGCGCAACCTTTGAGCTACGCCCAAGGGCCGCTTGGCGCCTGATCCGCTCGCGCGTCCCGGCCGCTTCGCTTTAGGGGCGCTCGCTTACGTGTTTCGATACTTATGAAGGATGTGTCATCCTGCTCTAAAATGGCCTGCAATCATAAATAATCCAATTAAAACAAACCCGGCGCCGGCAATCAATTTCAATGGCATGGCGGTCAGATATTTCTCTGCGCTGGCACCTAGAAGAACCGCCAAGGCGGTTGAAACAACCAATGCGCTGGCCGCCGCTATAAAGACAAGAGCCTTATTAGATGTTCCATCAGTGGAGAACAGCACGGTCGCCAATTGTGTTTTGTCACCCAATTCTGCCAAGAATACAGTAAGGAAAATTGTAAAATATACGTTCATTATTTGTCTCTCTGCTCGGTTTTGACTGCTTGTATATTCACAAAACTAAACTCTCAAAACGTATTTGTAATTTAACTCTAAGGTCGGCCCTAGCGGGCCGGCTTTGTTAGTTTTGTTCCCTCCTCGGGGGACGGCGGGAAGCGGTCGGCCAATCTGGCGACGGGCAGTCCCGCCGCAAGGCCTTTGGCTAAAGTCGTCTAGGTTCCTTTTAGTTCTTATACCAAAAACCTTGCGGCGCGCCTTTTTACCCGTCGCTGGACTGGCCTCTTGCCGCTTCCCCCCGCCCCCCTGCGGGGGGAACGTGCCGCGTCCCATTCTTTCGTCAAGGGTGGGCGCGGGGCGCGCCCGATTATGGAGCGGCATTGGAGACAAACCGATGACCCTTTGCCAAGCCGAGAGCCAGACCCCTTTTGACCATGAGCCGCCACGGCTACCCCCACCAGACCCCGACAGAGCGAAAACGCCAGACCCTGACCCCATCCGCATCTATGTCGCTTGCCTTGCCGCTTACAATAACGGCCATTTGCACGGCGAATGGATAGAGGTCACCGACGAGGCGAGTATTTGGGAAGCGGTGCAAGCTATGTTGTTTGCATCCCCGATAGACGAGGCCGAAGAATGGGCGATTCACGACTATGAAGGCTTTGAAGGCGCGGAGGTTGGCGAGTATTTCAGCTTTGAAAATGTTGTAGAACTTGCCGACTATATCCGAGAGCGCGGCGAGTTAGGGGCGCAAGTCCTGAATTATTACGGCGGCAATATCGAGGACGCCAAAACCCGCTTTGACGAATATGCGGGAGAGTATGACAGCCTAGAGGTTTACGCCGAAGAACTGACCGAGCAATCAGGGCTAGAGATACCCCAAAGCCTTGCGCCCTATATCGACTATAAAGCGATGGCCCATGACTATGAGCAGTCTGGCGATTTTCTGACCTTTGAGGTCAGCGGCTCTGTTCATATATTTTGGGCGCATTGAGATGGCCCGTTATCAAGTAAAACCCCGCGAGGATGGGCGCGGCCCGTATCGGTGGAGCCACGTTGTCAAACGTCACGCCCAATTAAGACAAGGCACGATTTACACCCAGATGGGCGATGACTTAGACGCCCATGATTCCACTAAATTACGCGAACTTTGCGACACCGCAGGGTTTGAGATGCGGAGGGTCGCATGACCTTTACGCAACAATTTGATGATTATGTTTGCATAGGCGACAGTATCACCTGCGCCGTGGACGGTTATACCGTCACGGCCCGTATCAGCCATGACGAGACACCAGACGCGCCCGACGAGCGGCAGGATGGATTCTGGCCAAGCCTTTATAAAGATGATGCAGGGTTTATCGGGTCAGGCAATGGCTTTCGGGATCGCTTTGCGAAAGCCCAAGCCAAGGCCGAGCGCGTCATGGCCGCATGGAAAAATGACGAATGGTTTTATTGCGGAGTCATTCTGACCGTTGAGATTGAAGGCATCACCCTTAATAGATTTGCGGCAAGCCTATGGGGCATTGAGGCGAACTATCCCGATAGCGATAACGCCTATTTGACCGAAGTCGCCAATGAACTTTTGCCCGAAGCTATCGCCGAGGCAAAAGCAGAGCGGGCGCGGCAATGCTCTATCCTATGCCAAGCCGAGAGCGCGGCATGACCCGCCAGTTTGAAACAACAGAGGTTGGGAGCCAGAGCCTGATTGATGGAGTTCGCCCCGTCAGTTTGGGCGAGAAACTGACCGCCCGAACCGCGCACCCCATGACTCCCAAACGCAACCCCAATGCAGGGCAGAAGCCTTGCGACCACGGCTTATTCGACGAGGTCGGCCGTGCGCAAATCGACTTGTTAGACCTCATTTCAAACTAAAAATAGGAGGCTCCCATGAGCAAACCCTTCGACCTAAAATTCATCCCGTTCTCTCAATTGCATATCTCAAAACTGAATATGCGCCATAGCGATACGGCCCCCGACATTGACGACATATTGCCAAGCGTAAAAGAGCGCGGCATCCGTCAGCCCCTTATAGTGCGCCGCGAAGGCGGGACGGCCAAGAAGCCAAAATACGGCATAGTCGCAGGACGCCGCCGCCACTTTTGCCTCGCTACGCTTGCAGAGAAAGGCATTGAAATCGCAGATGTCCCGTGTTGCGTTATGGACGCGAAGGATGATGCACTCGCGATTGAGACAAGCATCATTGAGAACGTGGCGCGATTAGCGCCTACGGAGATGGAGCAATATGAGGCATTCAAAGTCTTGTCCGATAAAGGCCAAAGCGTGGACGATATTGCCGCCGTGTTTGGCATTACGGCGAACTCTGTCAAACGCCGCTTGGCGCTTGGGTCGCTCATTCCCGATGTGCGCGAAGCCTATAGCAATCAACAAATTGATGCGGCGTCTATTCGCGTCCTGACAATGGCGACAGAAGAACAACAAGCCGCATGGTTGGAACTGTTTAATTCAGATGATTATTGTCCGACAGGTCACCAGATTAAGGCATGGCTGACAGGCGGCCCAATAGGCTTCGTCCGCGCGCTCCATAGCGTCGCGGCGAATACGGGCAATGTCGAGTGATTTTGTGTCTAATGATGCGCGGACTTTTGAACGAGAGTCCACGTGTTTATACTTGCTCGGAACTCTGCGTTTGTAATTCCAAGCATTGCCTCTTTGGTACAAGTACCGATTCTCAAATTTCGCCATATCACTGCTCTCTGGGGCACGATTAGGGGCACGTTTTGGGGCACAATAACACAGTTTACCGCAAAAGTGGAGCTAATCCATTTTAAAGTATATTGCGATTTCAATGAGTTAGGCGTTTTCCGCTAAGGAAAGGATGGCTCCGCAAGCAGGACTCGAACCTGCGACCCAGTGATTAACAGTCACTTGCTCTACCAACTGAGCTATTGCGGATCACCATTTTCAGATGAGACCGGGCGTGTAGCGCTTTCGCCCCCTATTGCCAAGCCTAAAATCCATCCATTTGCATAAAAAATTTTACGCAAAAAAAAGGGCGCCGTAGCGCCCGGAAGGTATAAGGTGAATGGTGGGTGTCCCTAGAAGAGACATCCCCCTTATTAACGAACTTGGTAAATAAAATGTTAATATTAACGGGAAACATTATTGAATTTGACATAAATCATTATTGAATTGGACTTAAAGACCGATTTTTCCTAAATATATCCCATGAAAACGATCAAAACATATGCTGAATTCTGGCCATATTACCTCAGAGAGCACGCGGAACCTGCCACGCGCGGCTGGCACTATGTCGGAACCGCACTAGGGCTTATCCTGCTTGTTTACCTTATTTTTTCAGGAAAATGGGCTTTATTGCCGCTTGTCCTGGTCTGCGGCTATTTCTTTGCCTGGATTAGCCATGCCTTTATTGAGAAAAACAAGCCCGCAACCTTTACCTATCCGCTCTGGTCACTGATCAGCGATTTCAAAATGTTCTTTCACTTTGTCACGGGCACAATGGGGCGCGAGCTAGAGAAAGCCAATATTCAAACCGTAAAATAGCTTTAGACAGCCGCGTAAACCACCTCACCTGATTTAACGGTATAACGCACGCGGCCCGTTAGGCGGCGACCGTCAAATGGCGTGTTTTTCGATTGGCTCTTAAGGTCGCTTGCATCACAAACCCAAGGCTCATCAGGATCAAATATAACCAGATCTGCGCTCGCCCCTATTTTGATCCGCCCAGCCTCAATCCCCAAAAGATCGGCCGGGTTACAGGTCAAAGCCTTTAAGAAGGCCAATAAATCCAGCGCCCCATCTGCGACTTGGCTAAGACCGGCGGCCAAGAGGAGTTCGAGCCCGACAGCGCCGGGCGACGCTTCTGCGAAAGGCAAGCGTTTCTCACCCGCCGGTCGTGGATCATGATCGGATACGATCACATCAATGATCCCCTCATTAATCGCTCCCAGCAAAGCCTGACGATCGCGCTCTTCGCGTAATGGCGGCTCAAGCTTGGCAAAGGTTCGGTAATCGCCAATATCGATTTCATTAAGCGCCAAATGATTGATCGAGACAGAGGCCGCGACATCGAGCGCTTTGGCTTTGGCCCGGCGCAGGACGGGAATAACATCGGCAGACGAGACCAGATCAATTAAAAGCCGCCCACCTGTCAGTTCAGCCAGCGCCACATCGCGCTCAGCCATAATCCGCTCAGAGACCGCTGGTGCACTGGTAAGACCTAGCCTTGCGGAAAAATCACTCTCATGTGCAACAGTCCCCACAGACATGGCGGGCGTCATACAATGATTAGAAAGAAGCGCGTTAAAGCTCGCAGAATAAGATAAAAGCCTGCGCATAATTTGCGCATCCGTGATTGGCGTTTTGCCACTGGCAAACAGAACCGCGCCCGCCTTCTGCATCAGGCCAATCTCGGTCATGGTCGAACCGTCCATATTCTTGGTCAAAGCCCCTGCGACCAAAATATTGACCGGAAGCCCGGCGCCGCGGCGCTGTAAAAAATCAACCAGTGCCATATCATCTATAACGGGATTCGTTCCCGGCATAACAACCATAGTTGTGACACCGCCTGAGGCGGCCGCTCTTGCAGCCGTCGATAATGTCTCACGGTTTTCGCGGCCCGGCTCTCCGGTGGTGACGCGCATATCAATCAGGCCAGGCGCCACACAAAGCCCCTGCCCGTCTATGACCTCGCCTTCTACCGCAATACCGGGTCCAAATTCTACGATCTTGCCGTCTTCGATCCGAAGATTACCAATCCTGTCTGTCCCGCTTTCAGGATCCAGAATACGGATATTTGTGAAGCTGAGGCTCATGAGGTGCGCCTCACATCCTGCGCATCTGAGAGCGCATGTAAGATCGCCATACGCATGGCAACGCCCGCACCGACTTGATGGGTAATCAAGGAAATATCGGGATCATCGGCTATGTCTGAGCTGATCTCGACCCCCCTATTCATCGGACCTGGATGCATAACGAGCGCGCCCGGCTTGGCATAGCCAAGTTTTTTACGGTCTAACCCGTGAAAATGAAAATATTCGCGCTTGGACGGGACAAAGGCGCCTTTCATCCGTTCTAATTGTAGGCGCAGCATCATGATCACATCACACCCCTTTAAGCCCGTCTCCATATCGTGAAACACCTCCACGCCCCAGCGGTCCGCATCAGTCGGGATCAAGGTTGGCGGTCCGATCAAGCGCACATTAGCGCCCAATAAGTTCAAGAGTTGCACATTTGAACGCGCCACGCGGCTATGGAGGATATCGCCGCATATGGCGATTTGCAGCCCGCCAATATCGCCGTCAAAAGCTTCTCGTAATGTCAGCGCATCGAGTAGGGCCTGTGTTGGATGTTCATGCATACCGTCTCCGGCATTAATCACGGAACAGGACACTTTTTGCGACAATAAAGCAGGCGCGCCAGATGCGCCGTGTCTGACAACAAGCAAGTCTGGGTTCATCGCATTTAGGGTTGCGGCCGTGTCAAGCAAAGTCTCGCCTTTTTTAACCGATGAACTGCCAACCTGCATGGAGATCACATCTGCGCCCAGACGTTTCGCGGCGAGTTCAAATGATTTCTCGGTCCGGGTTGAGTTTTCAAAAAAGAGATTGATCAGGGTCTTGCCGCGCAAAATATCGCGATTACCCGATTTTTGAACATCAAGATCAAGATAATGCGCGCCTAAGGCCAGCAAGCGTTCAATATCTACACGGTGAAAATCGGAAATAGATAGACAATGTTCGCGCTCAAACGGATAGGCGTCGAAATCATCAGACATATAAGGTTCCTTCAACTCGCGACGCAGTAACGATGCGAGAGCGAGCCGTCAATCTCTGAAATCTTATTTTTTACCGTTGGTTTGGCGTGTCCGCCATTAGGCTTTTGTCTCAAACTCCATGATCACCTCGTCCACGGCCAGATTATCACCAGCTTGGGCATTAATCTTGCTGATAACAGATTTGCTTTCGGCACGTAGCGTATTTTCCATTTTCATCGCTTCGACAACGGCGAGAGCTTGACCATCTTCCACAGACTGACCTTCCTCGACTAGGATACTGACGACGACACCTGGCATCGGGCAAAGAAGAAGGTTGGACGTATCAGGTGCAACTTTGATTGGCATATATTTTGCGAGTTCCGCCGCGCGCGGGTTTCTGACTTTGACGTCATAGGTCACGCCGCGATGCCAAACGCGGTAGCCACACGGTATGGGCTCGACCTTTATTGTGAAAGCCTTGCTATCGACATAGGCGCGAACAATATCTTCGCCGGGTCGCCAGTTCAGTCCAACCTCGAGCTCTAGCGACGCCTTATCGCTATCATCATCCATAACAATGGTACGCAGACCCGTTTCGCCGTGCACATCGGCTGTATAGACACGGTTCTCACCGGTTGGTGTCTTGGTTTCCACCGACCAAAGATCTGGAATATGGCGCTGATGATTAGGAAGACTTCCTGAAATCTGGCTCGCGCGATGCTCAGAAATATCGTGAAGCAAAGCACAAATCGCCGCGATCTTGCGCGTATGGCCTGAATTTTCTGCCGCCCCTTCAAAGCCTTCTGGATATTCCTCGGCAATAAAGGCCGTTGTAATATCGCCGCGTAAAAAGCGGTCATGATCATAAACGGCTTGGAGGAAGGGAATATTATGACCAATTCCGTCCAGTTCAAATTCGTCCAAAGCCTGTTTCATGGCATTCATAGCAATGCCGCGGTCTTCGCCCCATGTGCAAAGCTTGGCAATCATGGGGTCGTAAAACATCGAGATTTCACCGCCCTCAAACACGCCCGTATCATTTCGGATGATCGCTCCGTCCTCGACTTCGCCCTCTGCAGGTGGTCGGTACCGGACGAGACGTCCTATAGAGGGCAGGAAATTCCGGTAAGGATCTTCGGCGTAAATCCGGCTCTCAATCGCCCAGCCATTTAATTTAATGTCTTTTTGCTTGAGCGATAATTTTTCGCCTTGCGCGACACGGATCATTTGTTCGACAAGGTCGATGCCTGTGATCAACTCTGTCACAGGATGTTCGACTTGCAGGCGGGTATTCATTTCAAGGAAATAAAAATTCTTGTCGCCATCGACGATAAATTCAACCGTGCCAGCACTGTCATAATCCACGGCCTTAGCAAGCGCGACGGCTTCTTTGCCCATGGCTTTTCGGGTCGCCTCGTCTAGGAAGGGTGACGGCGCTTCTTCGATGACTTTTTGATTGCGGCGCTGGATCGAGCATTCACGCTCAGCCAGATAAATACAATTGCCATGCTTATCGCCCAAAACCTGTATTTCAATATGGCGCGGCTGGGTGACAAATTTTTCAATAAAGATGCGGTCATCACCAAAACTATTGGCGGCCTCATTCTTTGAGGATTGAAACCCTTCGCGGGCCTCTTCATCATTCCAAGCAATCCGCATGCCTTTGCCGCCCCCGCCTGCAGAGGCTTTGATCATAACCGGATAACCAATTTTTTTGGAAATTTTCACGGCCTCTTCGGCGTCTTCGATCAAACCCATATGACCGGGAACAGTCGTCACCCCGGCTTCTTTGGCGAGTTTTTTCGAGGTGATCTTATCCCCCATAGACACAATGGCGTGTGGGTTAGGGCCAATAAAGGCGATCTTTTCTTTTTTGAGCCGTTTGGCAAAATCCGGATTTTCCGACAAAAATCCATAACCCGGATGAACCGCATCCGCGCCAGTTTCTTTCACGGCCTGAATGATCTTATCCATAACCAGATAGGATTGATTGACAGCGGGCGGGCCAATATGCACCGCCTCATCCGCCATTCCCACATGGAGCGCATTTTTATCCGCATCGGAATAAACCGCCACGGTCTTTATGCCCATTTTCCGCGCCGTTTTGATCACGCGACACGCAATCTCACCGCGATTGGCAATCAGGATTTTTTTGATCTTACTCACAGCGGCAAGTTCCCATGCTTTTTCCAAGGATTAGAGAGCTGCTTATCTTTAGAAAGAGCCAGCGCGCGGCAGACGCGGCGGCGTGTCGAGCGGGGTTGGATGACCTCGTCAATATAGCCGCGTTCGGCGGCGCGGAATGGCGAGAGGAATTTCTCTTCATAATCTGCGGTATGTTTCGCGATTTTTTCTGGATCATCCAAATCTTTGCGGTGCAAGATTTCAACCGCGCCTTTTGCGCCCATCACTGCAATTTGGGCGGATGGCCACGCATAATTGACGTCATTGCGCAGATGTTTCGAGCTCATCACACAATAGGCGCCGCCATAGGCTTTGCGCGTAATGACGGTAACTTTGGGCACAGTCGCTTCGCCGTAAGCATAGAGCAATTTTGCGCCGTGTTTAATAACGCCGCCATATTCCTGATCTGTGCCCGGCAAAAATCCAGGGACATCGACCAAGGATAGGATCGGGATTTCGAAACAATCACAAAAGCGAATAAAGCGCGCCGCTTTGCGCGATGCGTCACTATCGAGGCATCCCGCGAGTACAAGCGGCTGATTGGCGACCACGCCGACAGTTTGACCTTCAAGGCGAATAAATCCGATGAGAATATTTTTGGCAAAGTCTTCCTGGATTTCAAAGAAATCGCCTTCATCCGCGATCTTCTTAACCAGCTCTTTCATATCATAAGGCAGGTTTGGATTTTCAGGCACAAGTGTATCCAGACTTTCGTCGATCCGGTCATAGTCGTCGTAAAACGGCCTGACGGGTGAACCGTCACGATTATTAAGCGGTAAGAAATCAAAGAGACGCCTGATTTCAGAAATCGCCTCCATATCATTTTCATAAGCCCCATCCGCGACAGAGGATTTGCTTGTATGGGTTTTCGCGCCGCCTAATTCTTCGGCGGTGACAATTTCATTGGTCACAGTTTTTAGGACATCTGGACCCGTCAAAAACATGTAAGAACTATCTCGGACCATAAAGATGAAATCGGTTAAAGCTGGCGAATAAACCGCCCCGCCCGCACTCGGTCCCATAATGACAGAGATTTGTGGAATAACACCACTGGCCAGAATATTATTTTGGAAGACACCTGTATAGCCTGCAAGCGCCGCAACGCCCTCTTGGATGCGCGCACCGCCCGAATCTTGTAAGCCAATAATGGGCGCGCCATTGCGCATCGCCATTTCCTGAACCTTATTGATTTTTTTAGCATGGGTTTCAGACAAGGACCCACCAAAGACTGTGAAGTCTTGCGCAAAAACAAATGTCTTGCGACCATTAATGGTCCCCCAACCCGTAACGACACCATCTCCGGGCATTTTCTTTTTTTCCATGCCGAAATCTGTCGAGCGATGTGTGACAAACATATCGAACTCTTCAAAAGAGCCGGGATCAAGTAGGAGCTCAAGCCGTTCTCTAGCCGTGAGTTTGCCCTTGGCATGCTGCGCATCAATTCGACGCTCGCCGCCACCCAATCGCGCTTCGCTACGTCGGGCTTGTAATTGGTCTAGGATATCGCTCATGCTCTCCTCATGGTCGAAAAATCATAAGTGTCCCTACCTAAAGCCCTGCGAGACGATGGCAAGCCCGTTTTGCCTAATAAGATCATCAGGCGGTTATAGGGTCTCATATTGGAAACATGCAAAGGTGATGGGCTGACTTGCGTGTTTATATCTTGCCAATTCGACCTCAATAGGCGCATTAGGCCCCATCTGGGGTAAGATAGCACATCGTTTGCGCTCAAACCCCGATCTAACACGTAAGAAGAGCATGAAACTCAACACCTCATATTTGATTGCTGGCGGTCTTGTCATTTTAGGCGCGATTTGGTTTGCGGTGAATAATGGCGGCGATGATGCGCCGCTTACCGTTTCAACGCCCGCGACGGCCAAAACCGAGGCGCGTCGATCGATCCCGACTGTGCGGGTCAAAGAGATCATCGCACAAGACCATCCCAATATTTTGGAACTTTACGGACAGACCCGCGCTGCGCGCGAAGTCTCGGTTAAGGCCGAAACAGCAGGGCTGGTCGCGGCCATCAATGCGCGCGAGGGCGCGAAAATTGGCAAAGGTCAGGTTTTGTGCCGACAGGGCGTTAATGCAAGGCAAGCCATTGTTGATCAGGCGACCGCGAATTTACGCACGATTGAAAGTGATTTGAACGCCGCACGGATTTTGGCTGAAAAAGGCTATCAATCTCAGACGCGGGTCATGTCTTTTGAGGCACAACTCGATGGTGCCAAAGCCGCTCTAAAACAGGCCGAAATCGAGCTTGATGCGATTAATATCCGGTCGCCGTTTTCAGGCGTCTGGGAAAGACAAGAGGCTGAAGTCGGTGATTATCTCTCTCCAGGCATGTCTTGTGGGCTATTGGTCGACCTCTCTCCGTTAAAAGTCGATGTCGAATTAACCGAAATGCAATTGGCATTAGTCGAGCGCGGCATGGGTGCAGATATTATCTTGGCCACAGGCGAGCAGGTTTCTGGTAAAATGGCCTTTATTGAAAGCCGGGCCGATCCCGCGACGCGGACCTTTCGCGGAGAACTTCATGTGCCAAATGAGGCTTTTGCCCTTCGTGCTGGTGTGACGGCAACCGTAAGATTGACATCTGGCCTGACACGCGCGCAGCAAATTCCCGGCAATATTTTGACCCTGGATGAGAGCGGCTCGGTTGGCGTTCGCTATGTCGATGCAAATAATATTGTGAGATTTGCAACCATTACCACGATTGACGAAGATGAAGACGGGCAATGGGTGACGGGTCTGCCCGAGCGCACAAAAATTATTATTGAAGGTCAGAATTTTGTCTCTGTCGGGCAAGAAGTCAATGCCAACGCAAATTATGGGGCTGATGCGAGCTATGGGCAATGACACCCGCCCCTAATTCAACAAAAAATATGTCACCCAGCGCATCAGGGCTGGCAGGTATTGTTGGCTTTGCTATTCGCAATTGGCGCATGACATTAGGGATCATGCTTTTCGCTGTGATTGGCGGGATCTATGCCATGACCCGTCTTCCCATCGAAGCTGAACCCGATATTCCTGTTCCTTTTATAAATGTTCAGGTCGTATTGCCTGGCATATCGCCCGAAGACGCAGAGCGCCTCTTGGTACGGCCGATGGAAACAGAGCTCAAAGCCGTTGACGGATTGAAACGGCTTGACGGCGTTGGGGCGACCGATGTTGCCTTTATGATTTTGGAATTTGATCCTGCGGCAGATCTCGATCTTGCGCTGCAACAGGTTCAAGAAAAAGTAGATCGGGCGCGCGCAGAATTTCCGCAAGAGGCGCGCGAACCGATTGTTGAAGAAATCAGCACGGCAACACTGCCTATCATTACAGTCAATCTTTGGGGCGATGCGCCGCAACGCGAATTACAAAAACGCGGAAAAGAATTACAAACTCGAATTGAAAGCCTACCGCTCGTCCTGGAAGCTAAAATTTCGGGCGAACGGACAGATGTGCTAGAGGCCGTATTGAAACCGGCCCGGGTTGAAAGTCTGGGCATCACCTTCACCGAAATATCAGCAGCCATAGCCAGTAATAATGCATTGGTCGCGACAGGCGCGCTGGAGACGTCCTCTGGCAAATTTAATATCAAATTACCTGGCCTTATCGAAAACACCGAAGACCTCAGTGAATTAGTCGTCAGAAGAACACCAGATGGCGCCATCATTAAATTAGGTGATATTGCCGATGTCAGGCGCGGCTATCGCGATATTACGAAACATGCGCGCTTTAATGGACGCAGTTCTGTTTCACTGGAGATTTCAAAACGACAGGGCGCGAACATTCTTGGCACCACAGAAAGTGTCCAACAACTCGTTGATGAAATCACCGCGTCGCCCGATTGGCCGCGCACAATCAAAGTCTCATATTCTCAATCGCGCTCTCGATTTATCAATGATATGGTCAGTGATTTATTTAGCTCCATCGTCAATGCCGTTGTCCTTGTCTTTATCGTTTGTATTGCCGCCCTTGGCTGGCGCTCAGCCATCTTTGTGGGTTGGGCTATTCCTGCAAGTTTTTTGATCGCCTTTTTCTTGTTTATGATTCAAGGCGAAACCGTCAATATGATGATCCTATTTGGCTTGATACTGTCTGTTGGTGTTTTGGTCGATAGCGCTATTGTCATTATCGAATATGCCGACCGAAAAATAGAAGAAGGGCTTCCCCGGCTCGAAGCCTTTAAATTGGCGGGAGAACGTATGTTCTGGCCTGTCCTGTCTTCGACCGCGACAACTTTAGCGGCGTTTCTACCCCTTTTATTTTGGGAAACGATTCCTGGTAAATTCATGTCATATTTCCCGCGAACGATGATTTATGTCTTATCGGCTTCGACACTTATGGCGCTCATCTTTTTGCCAACCCTCGGGGCAAAAATCGGCTTCCGTCCTAAGAAACGCGCAAAATCTGACCGTCCCACAAATGCGGTGCTTCTGGCGGGTGACGGCGACCCAAGCCAAGTCACGGGCATAACCGGTATCTATGTCAAATTGATCACTTTTTTGGTCAAATGGCCCGCGACCGTCATGATTGGCATGGTCCTCATGGCTGTTTTCATTGTTAAGTTTTTTGGTGCGCAAATGGCGGGACCACCGCCGAAACCTGTTGAGTTTTTTACGCAGAATCCAGGCGAACAGGTTTATATTCTTGCACGCGCAAGAGGGAATATGACCCCGGACCAAATGCTGGAGGTTGCGTTAGATATTGAAAACCGAATTCAAAATGTCGAAGGCATTGAATCTGTTTATACGACGGCCGGTTCCAGCGGAGATGGGGGCATTACTTTTGATGGACTTGCAGATCTTCCGGCGGATACGATAGCCCAGATTTACACCGAACTCCAACCTTTTGACGAACGACGAAGCGTCCTTGAAATTATCAATGATTTACAGGCGCTAAGTTCTGACATTCCAGGCATTATTACAGAAATCGCCACGGTCGACATGGGGCCACCTATAAGTAAAGATGTCGAAATACAAATTTCATCACAAGATAAAATCCTATTGCGGGACATCACAAAACGGGTCCGTGCCAAGATGGAAACCATTGAAGGTCTGACCGATTTTGAGGATACACTCCCTTTGCCAGGTGTCGATTTTGAAATTGAAATTGATCGGGCTGAAGCTGGACGTCTCGGATTAGATATTGGACGGATTGGTGCTGCGCTTTCACTTGTGACTGAAGGCACATTAGTTGGCCAATACCGCCCACTCGACGCCGATGAGGAAGTTGACATTCGTATCCGCTATCCAGAGAGCATTCGTGATCTGGCAGAACTCGATAGCCTTCGGATCCAAACACCAAGTGGGGCGATCCCGCTTTCCTCAGTTGTGACGCGTGTTCCAAAATTAAGGCAGGACAAAATTGAGCGCCGGGACATCTCTCCTTATTTTGTTGTCAAAGCCAATACAGCGACAGGCTATGCGACCAATATTCAATTTTCTGAACTTGAAGACTGGTTAGAAAATGAGGCTGATCTGCCAGCAAATGTAAAATATAAATTCCTGGGGCAAGCCGAAGAAAATGCGGCGACGTTAAGATTTGCCCAAGGCGCTGGCTTGGCTATTCTCTTTATGATGAGCGTTATCCTACTGCTTCAATTTAACAGTTTCTATCATGTCTTTTTGACACTTTTATCCGTAATCTTATCCGTCTTCGGCGTGCTATTGGGGCTGTCCTTATATCCCTATATTTCGATGATTTTAACAATCACGGGCGTCATTGCTCTCGCCGGAATTGTCGTAAATAATAATATTGTTTTGATTGATACCTATCAGCGGCTTTTACTTAAAAATTACCACCCGGTAGACGCAGCCATTAGAACCGCCGCGCAGAGACTCCGACCTGTATTCTTGACGACGCTGACGACGATTATCGGGCTCATGCCCCTGATTTTGAGTTGGCAGGCCAATATTTTCACGGGCGCATTTTCGACCAAGGGCTCAAGCACATCTGAAATCTGGGCGCCTATTTCTTATATTATTGCCTGCGGACTAGGGTTTGCGACCATTCTCACACTGATCATAACGCCCGTCTTACTCGCCATGCCAACGGTGATTTGGGAACGCCTTACAGGTAAACGGAAATATTTCGAAAAAGGAAATCTGAGTTTCCGTAAGGCCCGCGCGCAAGCTCCAGCACAAGCCCCGGCACCAGCGGCTGAATAATTACTCAACCACGTCAGGCGAGAAAACAACGGTAGATTGCCCACCACCGCCAACCAATGTGCGTCTGACCTGCCAATAAAGCGGTTGATAGTTCACTGAGGTTGTGGCGTTTTCCCCGTCTTGCGCCCGTAAAGGCGGTAATAATGCGAAGGGCACAGAGACGCTGGGTCTCTCATTTTCCGTGTTTTCGCGTTCACCTGCGGGTATTAATTCTGCGCGAATTTCCCATTCGCCCCGCGGCAACATACGGCCCGCAATATAACTCCAACGCCCACCAATATCGATACCTGTTTCACCGACAACATTATCTTGCGCATAGAGGCGAACGCGGCCTTGCCTTGAGCTAACGCCTGTTATGATCACCCCGCCTGTATCATCATAATCAATGGCAGAGAGTGTCAGCGGACCAGAGGTTGGTGCCCCGCCAAAAGGAGATTGAACAATCCGCGTGGGGCGGCCCGGGGCCGTGACCATAATCAAGGCAGGGGTAATGAAATTCGACGTCGCAATATTTTCTTCTTCGGGAACGGGTACACGGAAAATGGCCTCTTCTGACCGAATACTCGGCCCAGTTTCAGATGTATAAAGTTGCGCCTCGAGCACCATGGGATCAGCACTAATGCCTAGAGTCAGAGCCCACTGACCTTGTTCATTCGTTCGAACCTGTCGCATGCGCTCCCCGCGGTTCGAAATTATGATGACGGCGCCAGGCTCAGCTTCTCCCAATATGCGTAAGCGAGGAATATTATTCTCAGAAAATTCCGTGATTTGGCGAAAGCTGGGTGGGCGTACACCAATAGACTCTGCGCGCACAGGAGTTGTTTCTGCCGTATCGATAGTCGGAGTTTCGCTTTGCCGACCACTATAGAGGATGGCTAAAAAAATAAAAATGGCAAGGCCAACCCCAGCAATCAAAATCCAGATCAAGCGTCGTTTTTGGCGATTTTTCACGCCTTCATTTGCAGATGTATTCACAGTCTTGCATATCTCCTTCCAATGGGATTAACACGCTGACATCTAGCTTCAAATGAAATCCCGCTCATGAGTAATAAATCATCGCATAAAGACAGTTTGGCAATATGTGTTTTTTGCGGGTCTTCGCCAGGAATTGATAAAGCCCATATAGAGCTTGCGCAGGATTTGGGACGCGCCATTGCTGATCAAGATCATTCTCTGGTTTATGGGGGCGGTGGTCTTGGACTTATGGGCGCAACAGCCCGTAGCGCGCGCGATAATGGGGCGCGAGTCACAGGGATTATGCCGCATTTTCTTAATGATATTGAGAAAACCATTACCGATATTGAACATGAATTTGTTGACGATATGCATGCTCGCAAAATACGCATGTTTGATCTGGCTGACGCCTTTATTGTCCTACCGGGAGGTATTGGGACCCTCGAAGAAGTTATCGAGGTGATGAGTTGGCAACGCCTAAACCTACATGACAAACCCATTGTCTTTTTAAGTGATACAGGGTTTTGGGACGGGCTGATTGAGGTTTTAGGCGGTATTATCGAGGCCGGGTTTGCGCCTGAGACTATGCATAATGATATTGAAACTGCGAAAAGCGTCAGCGCGACATTTGATATTATTTACCGCCGATTACGCGAGGGGCGCGTTGCGCAACCCTTGGGTGGGAAACCGGGCGGCGTCGATAATCCAGCTTAGACGAAGAGGTTTTGCAAAATAGCTTGCAATCCCGTCGCATCCTCCCCGTCAAAGCTTCCGACTTCGGTCGAGTCGACGTCAAAAACCCCAAAGAGCGCGCCTGATTTATCATAAACCGGAATAACGATTTCACTTTGGCTTCGCACGTCACACGCAATATGTCCCGGAAAGTCGTGAACATCTTTGACGATTTGGACCTCACCTGTTCGTGCCGCCGCGCCGCAAACGCCGCGCGAATATGGAATGCGCAAACAGCCTAACGTCCCTTGATAAGGCCCGATCACGAGTTCCTCGGTTTTTTCTGGATCAACCACATAAAAGCCTGTCCAAAAATAATGATCAAAGGCTTGATGCAGCAGGCACGATAGTGTTGCCATACGCGCAACCATATTGGTTTCGCCCTCAAGCACAGCCTCTATTTCACGGCCTGTTTCTCTATAGATTTCCGCTTTGGTCATAGTTTAAATCATATATGTATGCTGTGGGCTCAGGTCCATAGGGACACGCCTCACATATGTATTTTTACAATCGAGTCGATTTTATAGACGCGCCATTTTACAACAGCTTATTGGCCGCCGCGCGGCCAGATAGCCAAGCCCCCTGCACGCGCCCGCCCTTACACCAATCGCCACACACAATAATGCCGTCATCAGACATGAATTCCAAATCAGTGTCATAGCGATTAGACGCATATAACCAACGATGTAGATCCTGATGCGGCGCGTCATAAAGCGCGGTATCTGTGATCGCGGTTGCAGCGTCCAGCATGGTGCGTTTAACCCAGTCTCGGTCTGCGTCTTTATGCCTGTCTGACCAACTGGCTTCGCTCGTTATTAAAAGTGCCCCAATTCTTTTATTTCGTCCCGGCTTCGCCCCGTTATTTGAGATCCAATCAATGGGCAGGTCTTTGACGCGGAGCGTATCCCAGCTCAAGTCGAACGGATGATTTAAACCTATCATAAGGGAAAAACAGGCCTGCATTTGCATGTCATCTATCTGGTCCAATAGGGCGGATGTCTTGGGAAGGATAGCTTTGGCTTGCGCGGCTGGGACAGTCGAAATCACAGCTTCAAACCCCGTCTCAATTGTTCCGTCCTCAAAGTGAATATCCCAATTCGTCCCTTTTGAAAGGTTTGCGACACGTCGGTTCAATTCAATATCCAACGCGCTTGCCAAAAATTTTGGCAAGCTATTCATTCGAGGTATGCCTACAAATCTTGGTCGACCTCTATCTTCAGAGATCCCGGTTTTGTCCAGATAAAGCCCGCGCGCCTGCCAGGGCGCAATGACACCTGCGGCTTGCGCAGCCTCTATCTCGGCATTGAAAGCGTCATCTTGGACTGTGAAATATTGCGCGCCATGATCAAATTCCCACGCACCCGCATATCGGGTTGCCATACGTCCGCCGACACCTCGAGATTTTTCAAAAATCCGAACGCTTTTGCCGTGGGTTAAAAGGTGCTTGGCCGCTGACAAACCCGCTATGCCAGCTCCAATAATAGCAATGGTCATATCATGTCCGCATTTATGTCCTGTGAGCTGGACCTAACGGCTCATTTTCTAACGCGGTTCCAAAACCGAGAATAGTGCAAAATTAGGTAATTTTTGCGCAGTCTTGCAATAAAATTCGATAATCACGCAATGCTATTTCATTTTAACTGGTAATACACAAACTGTCTCTGTATCTGGTACGACGAATTTAAGTGTGATATGAATATAGACAGCGTTGTCAGAAACGCATAGTGACAGCCAATTCTCACCACGGATTTTTAAGGATAGAGACGATGACAACACGCGTGGCAATCAATGGGTTTGGTCGGATCGGACGAAATATACTCCGTGCGCTTATTGAACAAGGTCGCGATGACATAGAGGTGGTTGCGATAAATGATCTCGCATCGACGGAGAATTTGGCCCATCTTTTAAAATATGACTCTGTTCATGGACGTTATCCGGGAGAGATCTCATATACAGAGAATAGTTTTAACCTTGGCGGCAAAGATATTGAAGTCACAGCTATTCGAAACCTCGAAGATCAGAACTGGGCAGATAATAAAGTCGATATTGTCTTTGAGTGCACAGGCATATTTACGGCGCGCGACGCCGCTGCAAAACATCTAGATGCAGGTGCAAAACGCGTGCTGATTTCGGCACCAGGTAAAGGCGCGGACAATACAATTGTTTACGGTGTCAATCACGACACATTAAGCGCTGATGATATTGTTGTCTCAAATGGCTCTTGTACAACCAATGCCCTAGCCCCCATCGCCAAAGTTTTAAATGATCTCGTCGGTATTGAAAAAGGCTTTATGACAACAATCCACGCTTATACGGGTGATCAACCCACACTCGATGGCGTCCATCGTAAAGATTTCAATCGGGGCCGTGCGGCCGCAATGTCAATGATCCCAACCTCTACGGGTGCCGCCAAAGCGATTGGCATTGTACTTCCGGAACTCAATGGCAAACTAGATGGAAAAGCGATCCGCGTTCCAACCCCAAATGTGTCTGTCGTTGACCTTGTGATCAATAGTTCAAAAACAGCATCTCTAGATAAAATTAATGCCGCTTTTGAAAAGGCCGCCGCTGGAGAACTCAAAGGCGTGCTGCAAGTCGTAAAAGACAAAACCGTTTCTATCGATTTCAATCATGATCCACATTCCTCTTCCGTCGTACTCGGAGAGACCGTGGTTATGGGCGAAAATATGGTTCGTGTGCTGAGCTGGTATGACAATGAATGGGGCTTTTCAAATCGCATGCTTGATACGGCTGCTGCGATGGCGAAATTTCTCTAAGCTGTTTTCGAAAGGTAAGACCCATTAAAAAGATGAACTCAGCAGAGCTACGCGACAAGCTTGAAGGCTTATTGGGCGGACATAAACAGGCTGTTACGTCTGACCCGCAGGCTAACCCTGTAAAGCTCCTGGCTTATGATATTTCCAAAGCCGTCGAAGATCGTTCGATTTCGTTTCGTGATATTGAAGAACTTGTCAAAACAGTTTCAGATCGCGGGGCCATTGCCCGGATTGGGAGATTGCGTAAACGCGCTGGAGCGGACCGGATTGAAGATTTAACGTCGCGGATAAAATCTGTCGCGGAACTGCACGCAGCCTCTGGATTTGAAGCCTTCCAAAACTGGGTCGAAACGCCCAGCCAAGGTATTGTTCTGACGGCACATCCAACCTTTTCCTTATCGCGCGACATTCGTGAAACTCTCGGTGAAATTGCGTCATCTGAGGGTGAAAATACTGTAGCTATTGAGACTTTAAAAACCTATCCATACCTCCCGAAACGTGCGCCGACATTACTTGAGGAACATGAGGATTCGCAAGCCGCCCTGTCCCGGATTCAAACAGCCTTAAATGCGATCAACGCAACTGTGTTAGAGGTGGCAGCGCAACATTTCCCAGAAAACTGGACAGAGCTGACACCTCATCTTGCGGATGCCTATAGCTGGGTCGGGTATGATATTGATGGCCGCACAGATATTTCTTGGGGGGATGCTTTAAGACTGCGTCTATCTGAAAAAAGAGACCAACTCGCGCGCTACACAAAAATCGCGAACAAAATCGCGACGTATGATCAGTTCTCTTCAAAGGGTGAAACCGCAATAGATCAAATAACGGACCGTATTAAAGAAGGGCTTGCCTCTGCTGAACGGGACTTGACCTTATTTGAAAAAGATCTGGATGTGACAGATAATCTTGTTGCGGCCGCGAATAATTTGACGCGTCAATCTCCGCGCCGTTTTGTCGATTTATCCGCTTTGCAGCCCCTTTTGAAAACCGCCATTAAAGGCGCACCAAATGATGATGTCCGAGGCGAACTTCTATGTCTTCGGGCCTTAATGAAGGCCTTTGGACTTGGAACCGCGCGCATTCATTTCAGACTAAATGCAAGACATGTTGAGACAGCCGTCAAAGGGATTTTTGGATTAAAGGATAGTTCTTCTGATACGCGCACCGTCTTAAAGCGCGCAACGAAATTGACAAAAAATGTCAAAGCCCAATCTGTCAATTTCGCCTCACTCGCGCTTGAAAGCTCTACCGCGCATGAAAAAATTATTCTGATTGCGCAGATCCTCAAATATATTGACGGGGACGCGCCTATTCGTCTCTTGATCGCCGAAACTGAAGATGCCTTGATTCCTTTATCCGTCCTTTATCTGGCCCGTCGTTATGGGGTTGCGGACAAATTGGATATCTCTCCGCTTTTTGAAACGGCTGATGCGTTAAATAATGGCGGTCGGATTATTGGTAAAATGCTCGATAATCCAGTGTACCGCGACTATATTCGCAAACGCGGCGTGTTTGCGATCCAAACCGGCTTTTCAGATGCGGGTCGCTTTATGGGTCAGATTCCGGCAACCCTTGCCATCGAACGTCTACAATCTCACTTTGCCAGAGAAATGGCAAAATATGAGATGGAGGATGTTACCGCCCTCGTTTTCAATACGCATGGAGAAGGCTTAGGCCGGGGCGGACATCCGGGAACAATTGAACAACGGCTTGACTATGCCATGAGCCCTTGGGCGATCTTGCAATTTGAAAAGCGCGGTATTCACCTATGTCACGAAACCAGTTTCCAAGGCGGTGATGGCTATCTCTGGTTCCAAACTGATGTTTTGGCCAAGGCCACGATTTTTTCACTGATTGCTGGACGGAATGCTGAGCGCAGCACGGCGGCGGAAGATCCCTTTTATACTGAAAAAGACTTCTCATGGGATGTCTACCGTACGATCGGATCAGAACAAGACTCGCTTTATTCCGACCCAAATTATGTCACCCTATTAGGCGGTCTCGGTCAAAACATGTTGATCCCGACGGGAAGCCGCGCCGTTAAACGTGCCAAATCTGGATCAGGCACTGACATGTTTAATCCTCGGCAATTACGCGCCATTCCGCATAATGCGATTTTGCAACAATTCGGAACGCCCGCCAATATTTTTTACGGCGTCGGACGAGCCGCCGGTATTGATCCTGAAAAATTCGTCGCCCTGTATGAAAGCTCGGCGCGCGCCCAATCCATTTTTGGATTGGTCATAACAACCCTGACACGATCAAATCTGTCAGTTTTAACTGGCTATGGACGCCTCTTTGATCCGGGTTTTTGGATTTCGCGCGGACTATCTGGCGCAGAGCCCCTTTTGGCCAGTAAATCTTTGATTATTGCTGAAACACTCGAAGCCTCACCCTGGCGATCTCAAATTATGGATTTGGCCAACCGGTTGCGCCTAGATATTTTTGATAGCCTTCGTTTTCTAAAACAATGTGAAGACGGCGTTGATTTTACCCCTGATGATGAATTGACAATCCTTCATGCCCTAAGGCTCGCTGTCATTATGAAAATGATGGT